>CADBPG010000024.1 GCA_902796435.1 uncultured Eubacteriales bacterium
CACCCTTGCCTTCGGCTATGTCCTTCCCACTACCGGGCGGATTCGGGACTTTCACCCGTTAGAAACGTGCGCCGCCGGGCGCACGACAAAAAAAGAAGCGGGCAAGTGATATGCCCGCTTCCGGTCTTTACGCTTTGACCATCTGCATCAGTTCCGGCAGGGTGGCTTCGAAATCCACACCATACCAGGGCTTGTCCGGATTCTCAAGCGTGACTTCGATCGTCTTCGCGGTATAATCCGCGGCGATCTGCAGTGCTTTTTCCAGGGGCATGCCCTGCACCGCCGCACCGACCGCCACGCTGGAGAACAGGTCGCCTGTGCCATGGTAGGAGGCATCGATCCGGTCATTCTGATAGTAGAAAGTCCGGCCGGTCTCCGTATACATGCCATAGACACCGGTCTTGCCCGCAGACAGGGAGACACCGGTGAGCACGACCGTCTTGGCGCCTAGGGCCGCCAGCTTGTGCAAAAGATCCAGCACATAGGCTTCGTCGTATACTTCTTTATACTCGGTGCCTGTCATGAAGCAGGCCTCGGTGATATTCGGCACGATGATGTCCGCTTCCGCGCACAGCCCCGCGTTCAGGGCGGCGTAGGCTTCATCGAAGGCCGGATACAGTTTACCGTTGTCCGCCATGACCGGATCGATGAAGATCATGGTGTCCTCGGTCTTGAACATGCGGAAGATCTGCTTGACGATCTCGATCTCCTCCGCGGAACCGAGATATCCGGTATAGATGGCATCGAAGGTGATGCCCTCACTCTTCCAGTGCTCTGCGATCGGCAGCAGCTGATCTGTCAGATCCTTCACTGTGAAGTTTTTGAACATGGTATGGGTAGAAAGAACCGCGGTCGGCAGGATGACCGTCTCCACACCCATGGCGGAGATCACCGGCAGCGCGATCGTTGTGGAGCATTTTCCAAAGCAGGAAATGTCCTGAATCGTAAGAATTTTCTTCATACTGCTTCAACCCCTTTCTTTAGGATTAGGCTTCATTATACAAGATTGCCCCCAACGATACTATCCGCAAAATTACCATATTTTTCGATCCCGTACAAAACTTTTTGCATTTCCTTGTCGATTTCGCTATACTGTAGGAAAGACTTCTGGAAAGGATATTTCAAGATGAACCGTTTGACTCTGGCCGCCCGGATCCTTCCGGAACAAGGGGCAAGCTTCCGCCAGGCCCTCGGCAAAGAATGGCCGCAGATCCGCACATTTCTGACCACCCATGCTCTTAAGAATTTCTCCCTTTGGCAGGCGGAGGACCTGGTCTTCGCCTACGCGGAAGGGGGCGAGGCAGGTTTGGACCTTGTTCCCGTACTGGAACCCTTTGCCAGCCTTATGGAGATCCTGCCCCACCCCATGCGCCTGATGTATTCTGACATCGGCATCGTACGGGAGGACAAGCATCTGATCCGGCACCGCGTCTTCATGACCCGTCTGGAACCAGGCGCCGAGGAAGAATACAAACACCGCCACGATGTTCTGTCCGAAGAAAGCCTGGCAGCCCGAGGCGGCGCTCCCAGTCCCGGTCCGGACAGCAACTTCACCATCTGGTCCAGCGCCGGATATATCTTCGGTTATGACGAGATCGATACCACCATGGAGCATCCCATGACAGAAGAAGAAAAGGTCTCCACAGTTGCCTGGGAGACCCGTATGTTTGAGATCATGCGCTGGATCACGAATGACTGCGACTGGATCAGTGGCGAGCACCACGCCCAGGTGCAGCGGATCGCATATTGGGATTGATCTTAGACCCCGTCGAACAGCGGCGTGCTGAAATACCGTTCGCCGGTATCCGGCAGCACAGTGACCACCGTCTTGCCCTTGCCCAAAAGCCGGGCCAGCTTGATGGCGGCGCACACGTTCGTGCCGCTGGAGATCCCGCACAGGATCCCCTCTTTCTTAGCCAGCATCTTCGTGGTCTGCATGGCTTCCTCATCGGTCACGATGAAGATCATGTCATAGATATGCTGGTCCAGGATATCCGGGATGAGGCCATCGCCAATGCCCATCTGCAAGTGTGTACCAATGCTGCCGCCTGAAAGGATGGCAGCATTTTCTGGTTCTACCGCACAGATCTGGATCTGAGGGTTGCGTTCTTTGAGGACCCGGCCGATGCCGCTGATCGTGCCGCCGGTGCCGATACCGGAGCAAAAGGCATCGATGGGACCGTCCACCTGTTCCAGGATCTCGAGACCCGTGGCCTCCAGATGAGCCTTCAAGTTGTCTGGGTTGCTGAACTGGTCCGGCACGAAGACCTTCGGATCCTCATCCTGCATCTGCTTGGCCAGTTTGATGCAGTTCTGGATGCATTCGCCGATGTTGTTATCGTCATGCACCAGGCGCACCTCGGCCCCGTACTGGGACACCAGCAGGCGCCGCTCATGGCTGACCGAATCCGGCATGATGATGATCACCCGATAGCCCTTGACCGCACCGACCAGCGCCAGGCCGATGCCCTGGTTGCCGCTGGTGGGCTCCACGATGATGGAATCCGGCTTGAGGTCGCCCCGTTTCTCCGCCTCCTCGACCATTTTCAGGGCGGTACGGGTCTTGATGGACCCGCCGATATTCAAACCTTCGTATTTGACCAGGATGCGGGCGTCCTCCGGACCAGTCATATGGTTCAGCTGGATCATCGGCGTATGACCGACCGCCTCCAGTATATTCTGATAGATCATTGAAACAACTCCAGTTCATGTTTTATTGTAATATCGTATTATACGCTATCGAATTCAAAAACACAACATCTATCTATACACGCAAAACACAGACCTGACAAGATTTTGAACGATTCATACCTGTCACAGATCATAAAGGGATCCCGGATCTATATCCTCGAACGATTTTCGCTTCAGCGAACCAAGTGAGAGGACATAGATCCGGGATCCCTTTTTATTATCTGTTGACAGTATTATTCGTCAAAATCTTCAAAGCCTGCGCGTCCTGTATTCAAACGGATCACGAAGGGGTTCTCATCATAGGCGAAATCTGCCGGCATGGTGATCTTCAGGCCATCCGGCGTTTTCTTTGCCTTCAGGCGCTCGCCGGTCAGCAGGGTGGCGATGCGGTATTCATCCTCCGGCTTGACCTGGGTCAGCAGCAATTCGCCGTTTTCCGGCTGGCCCATGATGATGGCGTACAGGGTCGCGCCCTTGGTGGTGTAGCGGATATCCTGAGCAGTGAACTTGTCACGGTTGGTGTCCGTGAAGGCACCTTCCGGAACCTCCGTCGGACCTTCGCCGAAGATCTTCCAGGGGCGTGTGCCGTAGATGGCCTCACCGTTCGCGGCAAGCCAGCGGCCGATATCCAACATGATCTCCCGTTCGGGATCCGGAATGGTACCGTCCGCCTTCGGGCCGATGTTCAGCAGCAGGGCGCCGTTCTTGGAGACGATGTCCACCAGGTCGCAAATGATATCCACCGACTTCTTATAGTCATGACCTTCGATGTAGCCCCAGGAATTCTTGCTGACAGAGGTATCGTTCTGCCACAGCATGGAACGCCCGTTGGACAGCTGACCGCGCTCCACGTCGAAGACGGCGCAGCCTTCATCATAGGCCGTGTACTTGTAGTTGATGGCGCCGCCGAGGCCCCACTCTGCGCAGCGGTTGTAATAATAGGCCGCCAGTTTCTCCAGATAGGGACGGAAGGCCATATGATTGATCCACCAGTCGAACCAGACGATCTGCGGACGATACTTATCGATGATCTCGCAGGTGCGGATCAGCCAGTCGTCCAGATGATCGGCGGTCGGCGGATTCAGATTGATATCCTGGGTATTGGCAGGCGCCGGAGCGGCCGGGCCATAGAAATCCTCCAGATCTTCGGTGTAATCACTGTCGATCTTATGGACACCGTCCATGAACCAGTAGTGCTCGGCACGATGGCTGGAAGCGCCCAGGACCAGGCCCTGTGCACGGACCGCTTCGCCCAGTTCGCCCAGGATGTCCCGCTTCGGACCCATCTCCGCCGCGTTCCAGCGGGACAGTTCACTCTTGTACATCTGGAAACCGTCATGGTGCTCCGCCACCGGAACCACGAATTTCGCACCGGCATCCTTGAACAACTGCGCCCAATCCTTCGGATCGAACTGCTCGGCCTTGAACATGGGGATGAAGTCCTTGTAGCCAAACTCTTTGTGCGGGCCATAGGTCTTGATGTGGTGCTCGAATTCCTTGGTGCCCGGCTGATACATGTGCCGGGGGTACCATTCGTTGCCGAAGGCCGGCACGCAGTAGGGGCCCCAATGGATGAAGATGCCGAACTTGCCGTCCTCATACCATTTCGGCACGGTGTAATCCTTCAGGGATTCCATCGTCGCGGTGAAGGGTCCCTGATCGATGACCCGCTGGATCTGAGCCAGCCGGTCGGCCTTGTCATACTTTCTTGCTTTGCTAGAGAAGATTTTCATAAAGCCCTCCTGTTATAAAACTGGTTTTAAAGTGAAACGTTTCGTTTTTCTGATATCTGTATTATACCCTCCGCCAGGATCAGCGTCAATGGTCACGGCGCAAATATCTGCGGGGTTTTCAGGAATGGCTGCACCCGATAGGACTCGAGCACGATCTGGAGCCTGCATGTTTCCACCGGCGTCTCCAGGTGACAGATCTTCTTATAACCAATCACGGTCCCTCGGAACACGGTCTGCAGGCCCTGGGCGGTCTCCGCTTCGATGCGGAATGCCTCGACCCGCTGGCTCTTTAAGATTTCCTCCTGCAGCACGATCCAGCCGATGGTCTGCGGTGCATCCCAGGCCAGTTCGATCTTCGCTTCCGGCATGCCCTCGGCTTCCAGTGCCAGTTCAGGATCGCAGATGATGCCCGCCTGCCCTGTCAGATCGTCACGGAAGGTTTCCTGCAGGAAGGTACCGATCTCCTGTAAGCGGACACAGTCCGGCTCCGCCAGAAGGCCCCTGCGGTCCGGCGGGATGTTCAGCAGCAGGACACTGTTGCCGCCCACGGAATTCAGGTAGATGTGCAGAAGCTTGTCCAAAGGCCGCACCTGGTCATCCTCCTCCGCGTGGTAGAACCAGCCGGGCCGGATCGACGTGTCGACCTCCGCCGGATACCAGATGAAACCCTCCTCCTGGGCCATCAGTGCGCGGCTGCCCAGGTCCTCGTCCTGGTTCGACAGCTTCTTACGGAAGGCGGTGGAATCCTCCTGCTGGGAATGCTCCGCCACATATCTTTGTGACATGAGGCGTTCAGGTACGACACTCCATTCGGAGGTGCGGCAGTCCCCCGCCTCGTTGCCACACCAGCGGACGTCCGGTCCGCAGACGGAAATGACGGCCTCCGGCTGCAGCTGGCGGATCAGCGCGTAGTAGCGCTGCCAGTCATAGACCTGCTTCTTTCCGTTCGGGCCTTCGCCGTTGGCCCCATCGAACCAGACGGTATAGATGGGCCCGTAGTTGGTCAGAAGCTCGGTCAGCTGGCTGCAGAAATAGTCATCATAGGCCCTGCCCTGACCGTAGGTGGCTTCATGCCGGTCCCAGGGCGAAAGGTAAACGCCCATCTTCAGCCCGTATTTCTGACAGGATTCCGACAGTCTGGCCACGATATCGACCTTGCAGGGCGTGTGCATGACCGAATGCTCTGTATACTTTGTATCCCAGAGGCAGAACCCGTCGTGATGCTTGGCGGTGATGATGCAGGCCCGGATCCCAGCGCTTTTCAGTGCCCGGCACCATTGGTCTGTGTCCAGTTCCATCGGATCGAAGAGGGAGATGTCATCCTGGCCCGTGCCCCACTCCCGGTTGGTAAATGTATTGATCCCAAAATGCAGAAAGGCGGTGAACTCCAGCGCCTGCCAGGCCGCTTGTCGGGCTGAAGGCACCGTCTGCACCAGTTTTTCGGATAATGTCATATCTTTCATAGCCCATTCCCTCTGTCAGAAAAAGGCCCGCTTTAAAAACCAGCGGGCCTTTTCGTTGTTTCTGAGGATCAGATCTTCTGATCGGTAAACTCTTCGCCGCCATGCAGCTGCGGATAATAAGAAGCGAATACATACTGCGGCTCCTCGTCGAATTCCATATCGAATACGGTGATGCCGGCGTTCTTGTCCGGGATCTCCTTCGGCAGGTTCTTGAGGATGATGCGGTGGCCCTTGTGCTCGAATTCCACAGGCGTGCCATCCTTCAGCAGGGTGATCTTCTTCGGAGCATTGATGTAGCCGCCGATGGCCATAGAGCCGTCCTTCGGCCAGATGCAGTTCCACAGATAGACGTGGCCTTCCTTCGCGGATGCCCAGGTGACACCATTGCCGCCGAACTTGGCATGGCCCCATCCGCCGCCTTTGCGGACCTTACCGTAGACAGCCTCGCCGTTCTCCTTCAGCCAGGCACCGACCTTCAGCAGCGGCTCGAAGGCTTCTTCCGGCACAGAGCCGTCCGGTGTCGGGCCGATGTTCAGCAGCAGGTTGCCGCCGTTGGCCGCGCAGGTATTGAGCATCTTGATGATCTGCTGTGCGCTGTAGCTGTAGGGTTTGACCTGTTCGGAATCCACATAGCCCCAGGACAGACCATTGAAGGTCATGCAGGCTTCCCAGTCACGGTCGCCCGGTGTGACGTGCTCTTCCGGCGTACCGAAGTCTTCCGGCAGACGGCTGCGGTCATTGATGATGATGTCGGGCTGCAGTTCACGCAGTTTCTGGTTGCGGACCAGAGAATCCCAGCCTTCCCAGCTTTCCATCGGAGCCGGTACATCGTACCACAGGATATCGATCTTGCCATAGTTAGTCAGAAGTTCGGTGTTGATGTCCAGCAGAAACTTGCAGTAGCGCTTGCGGGCTTCATTGTCCCACGCGCAGATGCCGGAATCCGGATGATGCCATTCCATGCAGGTAGAATAGAAGCCGATCCCCAGGTCGAACTCACGGCAGGCATCGACGAATTCACGTACGAGATCCCGATGCGGGCCATAGTTGACAGAGTTGTAGGGGTTCGCCTTGGAATCCCACAAAGAGAAACCTTCATGATGCCGGGTGATCATGACCATATATTTCATGCCGGCAGCCTTGGCCAGTTTTGCCCACTCACGCGGTGCACCGGGCTTCGGATTGAACTGATCGGCGATCTTCTCATACTCTTCGATGGGCCAGTTTTCCTGGACCATGCCCCACTCGTGCCGTCCAACGACAGAGAACAGGCCATAGTGTACGAACATGCCGAAACGGGCCTGACGCCACCAGTCCATACGACGGTCACGTGTTTCCGCTGTCCAACGCTCATACTCCGGTTTGCTCAGGATTTTACTCATTTGATGACTCCCTTCTGTGTATACAAAAAGTCGATTCGTGCGACAGGACCGGCAGATGCTGACCCTGTTTTTCACAGAATATCATACAATTTGTAAAAAAGGAAGATAGTTTTTAACTATTTTTTTAGTACTATTTCACGTTTCAGATCATGAGCCTTAGTTTTCTTCCATTTCAGCAGACCCAGGAGCAGGGCCAGCGCACACAAAAGAGTACCTGCAGGGATCTTCCAGCGGAAACTCTTAAGTCCGGTGGGTACGATCTCCTCCCGGTCATTGATGCAATGGATCTGCGCCGGTTCTACGGACAGGGTGCCCTCCGGCGCGTCGATCTTCGCCTCATAGGAACCGCTTTCCTCGGTGAGCTCATATACCGTATGCACTGGCAGATCCTGAATGGTGATCGACTGGCCATGGGCCAACAGAAAGCTGGCCTTGCCATCGGTGAAGGACACCGGCTCCAGTTCCTTTCCGTCCTCATCAAAGGCCGGGAAACTGCCCTTCAAAGGCTTGTCCTTATACGTCATCCGCAGGGTGAACAGAAAAGCCTCCAACTTGTTGCCGCCGCTGCCCTGCACCGTTTTCGAGATCGTCAGATCCGTGGTCCGCTCCTCCACGTGGATCGTCTGGTCCGCGTCATCGAAGTCTGTATGGGCAGCGATGCCCACGCCGCCGATCGTCAGAAGCTCGCAGACCACCAGGTCCGAACCCCCCAGATCCGAAGCGTTCAGCTCGATGCGCACATCCACCGTACCATCCGGCTCATCCGGGGTGAATTCGATGAACCTGTAAAGGGTCTCCCCCTCTTCCCCCAGCATCTTGTCTGCCGTCCGGTTGTAGATATAGGCAGTCAGGGTATAGGTCTCGCCCGGGATCAGGTTGTGGTAGGATACCGTATCCACGATCTGCATCTTCTCTTCTGCCAGCGCCGTCTTCTCATCACTGTCCGGCAGATGGGCCATGGTGCGGATCTGCGGATACTGCACCGTCTGCTCCACATCGTCCGGATCCCGGTGCTGTGCCACCACAGACCCGTTGCTGTACAGGTCCTCATAGGCGGTCAACTGCACTCCTTCCAGGTTGCTGCCATTGAACAGGAACCAAAGTTCGACCATGCCGGATTCCTCCCCCTCTTGTATTGTAAATGGTTCTGAGACCGCCGTCACCGGGCCGCCCGACGCGTCCAGATAGGGTTCGCCGATCCCACTAACCATCAGTTGACCGTGCACTTCATAAGTCTGGCCCGGGACCAGGTTTTCATAAGTGACCGTGTCCTTGATCCGGGTCTCCGGCCCAAAGGAGCCGATGTGCCGTTCGGTATCTCCACAGACCGCGGTGGTGTGGATCTGCGGCTTCTTGTCTTCTTCATTTTCCAGGGAAGCCACCAGTTTCGCGATGGAAAGGTCTCCCTCCGCCGGACTGACCCAGTCAAAGGCAGCACCGGTCTTTTTCGAGTTGACAGTGACCTCGCCGAAGAATTCCTGAGCAGAAGCGATGTACCCCTCCGGTGCCTGTACCTCCCGTACCCGGATCGTGCCCAGGGGCAGGACGACAGTTCCTTCCGCATCAGTATAGAGGCTGCTGCTCTCCTGCTCCTGGTACGATGCAAGGAGCCGTTCCGGGTCCCGCAGATCCAGCACGCCCTGCTCGGTACCGAAAAACCAGGTACGTTCCGGCGCAGGATCCTTCTGCCCCATGATCTTTTCCGCCTTGGCGGGGAAGAAATCCACCTGGAAGATGGCGGACCCTTCCGTGACCAGGCTGCCGCCACTGGTCTTCTGGATCTGCACCTTTGCAGAGGACGCGATAGGCACATCCTTAACGGAGATCTTCTTGGTCTTGCCCTTGCCCACGGTAAAAGAGACTGGTGTCTTGGCTGAGGCATCCTTCAGATATCCGGTGCCTGCCTTGATCTCGGAATACCAGTAGGTCCGGCCCGCTTCCAGGGTGACCGTTCCGCTCGTGCCCTCATCCCCGGCAGTGAGAGTTGCGATCTCATTGGTATGGGCCTTGGCATCCGCCTCGGTCAGATAGATCCCGTACTGGGTCCCCTTCAGGACGTACAGACCGTTGCCCTTCGTAAGCTCCGGTACCGCGGAGGATTTGGCCACATAGACCTCCCCCGTACTGATCGTGAAATCCGTGGACAGGGCGATCTGCTCCTGCTGACCGGACTTGCCCATGTAGATGATCAGGCCCGCATGCCGGTTCGTGGGCTTCTTCAACGCCTTGGCCATCGCAGTATTTACAGAGGAAACGATATCGTCCCAATAGGCGCCGATTGTGGAAGCACTTGCATCTACACCCATCTGCGTTGTGGCGTTCTTGCGGATCTTTTTCATCTGCGCCGCATCGTCCCAATACCCTTTGGCATTCGCCCAGATCAAAAGCTGGGTGACACCGTAGCGCCACATGGGGCCGTCACTGCTCTCCAAGGCGCTTTCCACGGCGGAGGCGGTATTGCTGTAGCCATAGTCCAGGATGAAGGCCGCCCGGTATTTGCGGTCCAGATCCCCCAGCCATTCCAGCCCGGAGATCTGAGAAGCATCCCCCGCCGAGGCCTTGGACATGGCGGTGTCCTTATCGGTGGTAAAGGGTTTTTCCTGATTGGCGCAGTAAGTCAGCAGCCCATCCTTTTTATCGTAAAAGATCGAAGCCCGTGATTTATAGCCATCGGCCAGCCAGTCCACCTTGCCCCCATAGGACCACCAGTAGACCACGCCGATATTGGCGTTCTTGTTCGTTTTCTGCTGATTGGCCGCCAGAATCACCGGTCCCCTGGCAAACTGCGCCAGAAGCACCACCAGCAGCAAAAGCACGGCTCTTCTGTATTTCTTCCTGTTCATCGATCTTTAAGCCTCCTCGCTGTCGTGATCCCCAGGCCGCCCGCGGAGAGCAGCACCAACCCCAGGTACAAGGGCGTGCGGCTGGCATCTCCGGTGCCCGGGACCGGCTTGTCCTCCTTCTTGTTGCGGAACAGGACACTGTCCTGTTTCTTCCCGTCACAGGTGACCACCCACACACTGGTCTCCTGCTCCTGCTCGTCCAGATAAGAGTAGACTGTGACATCGTAGACCCGTGGATCGTACCGGACATCGGCCGCGCTGCCCCGCAGCCGTACCCGGTATGACCGTTCTGAAAGCGCCTCCTTCGGCACCTGGAAGGTGTGTGTCTGCCCTCCGCCGACCACTGCACTGCTGACGACCTGCCCCTCCATGTCCTCGATCAGCACGGTGGCAGGCGCGCCTTCCACACGTACCGGAAGATCCACCATCTCGGCAGACCCCTGGACTGCCCCAGAGAACACGCACAGGCTGAGCATCGTCCATAATAGAATTCTATAGTTTTTCATGATTGTTCCTCGATCGTCCCCACAACTAAAAACCTTGTGGTATCTTCCGTTCCGGTACACGTGGACAGGGCCACGATCCTGCCCTGCCCCGGTGTCTCGTACCAGAACGCGTTCTTCTCCAGTTCTTCCAGGACCTCCGTACGGGCACAAGGCCGAAACAATAGGGAGGAAGCGGCGTCCGCTTCCAAGGTACAAAAGACCTGGAAGGTAAAGCGGGCCGTACACGTAGTCAGCTGCCCCTTCCGGTGGGCCGCGGCAAACCCCGCGTCACGGAAATCATCCAGGGCCCCGAACATCAAGCCCTGCTCCATATGGTGCCCGTAAATGATGGAATAGGGGTCAGTAAAATCCGGAGCATTCCTGCAGTCCAGAAAGATCGACCCGCTCATGGAAAAGTCCCCATAGGGGTCCGTCTGCAGATATTTGATGTTGTCCGTGCTCTGCATCACCGGAAAGTCCACCCCGGTATCCTCGATGGTGATCCAGCAGACCTCCTCCGGCCCGATCTGCTTTTCCTCCAGGACCATCTGCGCTTGCGGCCGGTAGGCCTGCAGTGTGGGATCCTGGGCGTGCCGCATCAGCCGCAGCGTATCATAGACCAAGAAGCTTCCGGTCAGAAACAGCGCCACAAGACCCAGCACCAGCAGGCACTCCAGCAGACGCTTCATGGCTTTCAGCAGTTTATTTCCTTGCATGGACGCGCCTTAAGAAGACCCATACAAGTCCGAGCAGGCCTGCACCCATGATCCCCAGATACAAAGTTAGATGCGTCTTAAGACCCGTGGGGATGATGCCGGTCTTATCGTTGGTATAGGCCGTCGTCGTATCCGCCTCCATGGAGGTATCCTCCGCCACAGCCTTCTTGATGGTGCGCGATTCCTTGCCCTCCGTCACCTTGACCTGGGGCCGGTAGTCCCCCGCATCCTCTGTGATGGTATAAGACGTGCCCTTGGGCATTCCTAAGATCCGGATCGTCTGCCCATGCTGCAGCCAGAAGGTGGCCTCCACCTTGCCATCTGCATTCGTTGTCAGGCTGGCAGGATTCTTGTGCGCTTCCGGAGAATAGGGGTTGGTCCCGGTCACCGCGTCCGCCTTGCTCAGATCCACATCAAAGACCGTACCCTTTGTCCCGCTGTTCAAGGCAACAGTAAACTTGAAATACTGATCCCTGGACCCCTGGTTGCCTGTGACGGTCTTGGACAAGGTCAGGTCATAGGTCTCATACTGGTTGATAAAGCCGATGCTCTTGCCCGCGGTGGGCTCTGCCGCCGTGCCTTGGGTAAGCGGTGTGAAGGCAGCATCTTTGTGCAGGACATAGCCCTGGACCACCAGAGTGCCCTCCTGATCGATCACGTATACATCCAGATACCGCGTAAGCTCTGCGTCATTTGTGATGCCCGGCGCCTGGACCGCTTCCTCGGTGATCTTCCAGCGGAACACGCCCGGCTCCGAGAAGGATACCTTCGAGAAGTCCACCTTGACCGCCTTTTTGGCGTATTTCTGCCCCTTTTCCAACTGCACCGGATCCTTTTTCTGGGTCGCCGCCTGGGTCCCATTTGCCGTCAGATCCTGGGGCGTGGTATAGGTGGGGTCACCCACCTGGAACTTTGCCTGATCCCGGGCGATGGTGGGCTGTCCAGACACACTGCCTGCATCTCCCCCCTGTACGCGCAGCCGGCTGTCCTCCGCGGCAACGCCCGCTCCCGGCTCGATGGTGAACTGGAAGGTCTGGTTCGGTACGTTGGCCTCCTGATCCATGACCAGGTACTTGTCAAAGGAGATCTCCGCTCCTGTGACTGGTTCGTACTTGTAGACGGCGGCTGCCGCCTGTCCTGTACCTGCCGCGAAGATGGCCGCTCCCATGAGTCCTAAGATCACTTTTTTCCATTTCATATCGCATGCTCCTTTCCTTGCATAGGCTTGCAAAAGTATACAGGCCGTTTCTACAGGACCGGTCCAGGGTTTTTGCCATATTTCATTGATTGTTAACAGGTTTGCGCCCAGGCTGGCATAGGATCCTTCCATTCGCCGGGACCAAGGACCGCCCCTTTCTGACCATCAAAAAAACAGAAGGACACGAAACCCTTCTGTTTCACTCAAAATCGGCCAATTTCCTCAAAAAATGTGCTGTCCCAGCCCCGCCTCCGGTGGGATTCTTCGGTTGTCTTTCTCCGGCCCCTATGGTATAATATACTTCGTTGAAAAACCTACATAAACATCCCGAAAGGAATGATTCCATGAATATTCTCGATAAGCTGGAGCGCAAGCTCGGCCGGTACGCGATCCCGGGCCTGATGCGGTTCGTGATCATCGGTACGGCGGTCGCTTACGTCCTCTACCTGATCAATCCGGAGTATCTCTCCTATCTGTATCTGGATCCCCAGCTGGTCCTGAAAGGCCAGGTCTGGCGGCTGATCACCTTCATCTTCATCCCCACCAACGTGGGCAACCCGCTGTTTCTGCTGATCTCCCTGTACTTTTACTATTTCATCGGTAAAGCACTGGAGGATCGCTGGGGCGCCTTCCGGTTCAACGTCTTCTACTTCACGGGCATCATCTGCGCGATCCTGTCCTCCTTCCTTCTGGGCATCTACGGCATTCCGGACTATCTGAACGAGACCCTGTTCCTGGCCTTTGCCACCCTGTTCCCGGAGGTCACCGTGCTGATCTTCTTCATCCTGCCGGTCAAGGTCAAGTGGCTGGGCTGGCTGTCCGCCATCATGCTGCTGGTGCAGTTCATCACTGCCGCTGGCTGGCGGTACCGTGTCTACATCCTGCTCTCTCTGGTCAACTACTTCCTGTTCTTCGGACCGGAACTGTTCCAGATGATCCGCAGCAAGATCCGCCGGGAGAAATACTACAAGAAGGCCAATCTCTACAACAAACCGCGTCCCACCGCGATGCGGCCCGACAATGTGACCCGTGTTGCCTTCCATCGTTGCCATATCTGCGGCAAGACCGAGCTGGATGATCCCAACATGGAGTTCCGTTATTGCTCCCAGTGTGGCGGCAAATATGAGTATTGCATGGACCACCTGTACAACCACCAGCATATCCAGTAAGGAGGCCCGCATGCCCACTGTCATCTTCGATATGGACGGTGTCCTTCTGGACACGGAACGTTTAATGAAAACCTTCTGGCAGCAGGAGGCGGACGCGTTGAGCTTCGGTGACATCACCCCGGTCTACATGCAGTGCGTGGGCATCACCGACGGACTGTGCAAGGAGCTTTTCGAGCGCTCCTACCCCGAGCTTTGCCCCTTCGAGGCCTTCCAGGCCCGGGCCACCGCCAAGCTGCAGGCCCACATGCAGGAGCATGGTGTCCCGGTCAAACCCGGTGCCGCAACCCTGCTTAAGGCATTGAAGGATGCGGGCTGGACCGTGGGTCTGGCTTCCTCCACCTATATCGCCACCGTGCGCAAGGAACTGGACCAGACAGGGCTCCTGCCCTACTTCGACGTGGTCGTCGGAGGCGACAATGTGCCCCGCTCCAAACCGGCGCCGGACATCTATCTGCAAGCCTGTGCCGAAGCCGGGGCTGACCCGCTGGAGACCTTCGCCGTGGAGGATTCCCACAACGGGATCCGTTCTGCCCATGCCGCCGGCATGAAAGCCCTGATGGTGCCGGATCTTTTACCGGCGACCGATGACATCCGTCCACTTTGTACCGCCGTCCTGCCTGATCTTCTCGCAGTTAAGGATTATTTATTATCGTAGGAGCTTACCATGTCTAAAGCATCACCCCAGCGGTCCTCTCTGCGGACCGCCGAAAAAGATATGACGCAGGGAACGCCCTGGAAACTGATCCTGGGCTTCTTTTTCCCCTTGCTGCTGGGCAACTGCTTCCAGCAGGTCTACAACCTGGTCGATACCATCATCGTCGGAAAAGGCATCAGTGATCAGGCCCTGGCTGCCGTGGGCTCCACAGGCTCTCTGCACTTCTTTATCTTTGGCTTTGTGATCGGCGTGACCAACGGCGCCTCGATCCCCATCGCCCAGGCCTATGGCGCCAAGGACCCCGCGCGCTTGAAAAAGATCGTGGCACAGAGCGGTCTGACCTGCATCAGTGTCGGACTTCTGTTTTCGGTACTGAGCGTGGTCTGCACCGTACCCCTGCTCAAGCTTTTGAAGACCCCCGCGGATATCTTCGCTGATGCAAAGCTCTACATGCAGATCTTCTGCGCCGGCCTGATCATCACCACCCTGTACAATTACGCTTCCTGCGTGCTCCGCGCCATCGGCGACAGCCGGACACCGCTCTGGTCCATCGTCATCTCGTCCCTGGCCAATGTGGTGCTGGATATCCTCTTCGTCATCGTCTGGCACTGGGGCGTTGCCGGCGCCGCCATCGCCACGGTCCTCGCCCAGATCCTTTCCGTGGTTTTCTGTGCGATCCGTCTGCACAAGGCAGAGATCGTCATTCCGAAGCGTTCGGACTGGAAACCGGACCTGAAGACCATGCTGGGGCTGATCCGTTTAGGACTGCCCGTGGGCTTCATGAATTCCGTCACCGCCTGCGGCGGCATGCTCCTGCAGTATTTCGTCAACGGCATGGGTTCGATCTACACCGCCGCCTATGCGGTCTGCCAGCGCTTCTTCGGCTTTTTCGAACAGCCCGGCGCCGCCATCGGCATGGCCGTCTCCACCTATGTCGGCCAGAATTTCGGCGCGAAAAACCTGGACCGGATCCGTACCGGCATCCGCTCCGCCTGCTGCATGACCTTGATCATAGGTCTGGCCATCGGCTCTCTGGAGTGGTTCTTCCCGGACACCCTGGCCGGCCTCATGCTTTCCGACCGGGCCACGATCCGGCTCTGCCGGCAGCTTCTGCCCTATGGCGGCATGCTGCTCTGGCTGCTGAATTTCCTCTTCGTCTACCGCTACGCCTGCCTGGCCATGAGCTACACCACCGTCCCCATGATCTCCGGCATCCTGGAACTGGTACTGCGCGTTTCCTTCTGCCTGCTGCTGGCAGGGCCCCTGGGCTTCCCCGGCATCACCATCGCGGAAATGTCTGCCTGGGTCGGAGCCGCGCTTTTCCTGGGCTGCTATTATCATTTCATCATGCGCCGCCTGTACCAGGCGCAAAAGACAGGAGTCTGAACCATGGAAGCTTTGAAAAAATACCTGGCCCACGTCGGCACCCGGCGCCTCATCGGCCTCGTACTCGGCAATCTGATCCTGGGGATCGGCTGCGGCTCCTTCAAATGGGCGGCCGTCGGCAACGATCCCTTCTCCGCCAGTTCCATGGCCCTGGCTGCTTTCATCAGCATCCCCTATGGATATTTCAACGTCCTGTACAATGTCCTGTTCTTCACGTTCCAGATCATCTGGGGCCGCAAGTACATCGGCATCGGCACGATCATCAACTGGTTCTGCTTAGGCTTCACCATCCAGTGGACCTACGATATCCTTTGCCAGTTCGGGACCCCGGTGACCTGGCCACAGAAGATCCTGGTCATGGCCGTGGGCGTCATCGTGATCTGCTTCGGCCTGTCCCTGTACCAGACTTCGGATACCGGCCTCGCGCCCTTTGACAGCATCTCCGTCATGATGCATGATTACTGGCATCTGCCCTATTTCTGGTGCCGCATCATGACCGACAGTTTCTGCGCTCTGGTCACCTTCCTGACCGGCGGACTTTTGGGCGTCGGCACCCTGGTCTGTGCCTTCGGCCTCGGCCCCATCATCCAGTTTTTCAATACCCATTGTTCAGAAAAGGTCCTGCGGCACAAGATCGGCGCTGCATAAAAAAGGCCGGACAGAAACCTGTCCGGCTTTGCTTTGCCAAAATCTTTCGATCAGCTGCGGGCTGCCACGATCTTCTCGATCAGGTCCACGGTCCCGTCCAGCCCCAGCAGTGCGCTGTTGATGGTCAGATCGTACCCGCGGGAATCGCCCCACTTATGGTGGCAATAGTAGTTGTGATAGAACTTGCGCTCCCGGTCCATCTTCTTCATGAGCGACAGGGCCTTCTCTGCGGAAAGCTCATATTTTTCCATGATCCGCGCCTGCTTCGCTTCTGTATTGGAGCGGATGAAGATGCTGATCAGCGCCGGGCAGTCTGCCAGAACGTCCTCGGCACAGCGGCCGACCACGATGAAGCTCTTGCCCTCTTTTGCGTCATTGCGCAGCACCTCGAACTGGGCCTGCGCGATATTTTCCGAAGCGGAACTGGTATACCCGTTGATGCTGCGGGAAAGCAGGATGCTGGTGCCCCGCTCATCGAACTGGCGGATGGCTTCCTCGGAGTACCCTTTATCTTCGGCGACCCGCTGGATCAGATTCTTGTCCAGCAGCGGGATCCCCAGCCGTTCTGCAAGCTGCTCCGCGATATAATGTCCGCCGCTTCCGAATTCACGTCCGATACTGATGATGACCTGTTTCTCCATGGCGATACAGCTCCTTTTCTGATTGATCTCTTACTTGTATTATAATGCTTTTTCCTTGTTTTGCAAATATCATTTTTTCTGAAAGTGAGGTCCTCTTATGATCCTTTTTATCGACTGCGGTGACACCCTTTGTGATGAGTCGACAGAAGTCCGCCTGGTGCCCGGCGGTGTTGTGCAGCAGGCAAGCCTTTTCCCGGGTGCGGCAGAGACTTTGGACCGCATCCGCGCGATGCAGGTGCCGATCTGCCTGGTCGCAGACGGTCTGGAGGCCTCTTTCCAGGTCATCCTGCAGGGTCTGACCGACCGGTTCGACGGCTGGGTGGTCTCCGAGACTGTCGGCGCAGAAAAACCATCGCCCCTCATGTTTGAGGCCGCGATGCAGGCCATGGACCTGCAGGAGGAGGACAAGCCTAAGATCCTGATGGTCGGCAACAACGTCCGCAAGGATATCGCAGGGGCCAACCGCTTCGGCATCACCTCGGTGCTGGCCGATTATTCGCCTAGGTACGATATGACGCCCCACGCCCCGGATGAAGTACCAGACTACCTTCTGCATGATATCCGGGATCTTCCGGATCTGATCCTTTCTCTCTCGGAAAAATAAAAAATCGGCCGGGAACCTGAACAAAAGGTTCTCGGCCGTTTCTTTTACGGTGTGGGCAGCATCGGATAGTCCGGATTGTCTGCCTGGAATTTCAGAAGCACATCCTGTGCCTTGCCGGCGTTCTTGGCATCCGTGATCCCGTAGGAACGGACCACAGTCTGGCCGCCGGAATGTCCGGTCCTCTGCAGGATCACCTGCTGGAAGCGCCCGGACACGATCGGAGAACGGTCCCCGTTCATCCAATAATCGACAAAGGTCTGGGTGTCACCCGTACAGTCGACCTTCTCGAAATTGATCATACGGTACCCATCCGCCAGTTCCACGTCCGGCAAAGGATCCTCGTTGAAGCGGATATGGGTCTTGACCTTGTACTGGCCCCGTTGATAGGTCACGTCGGACATGAAGGTCTCCAACGTCCCGTAGAAATGATCCGGTTTGAACATGTAGCACAGCATCCAACCCTCGACCTCCAGGACCCCGGTCTCCGACTGCGCCGGATTCTTGGCCTCATAGTAGACCATGGGCTTCGTCGTATGGACGTACCAGGGAAAGGGCAGGAAATAAACAGCCAACGCGGCCGCCGCCAGAAAGATCAGCAGATAACTGATCCTCTTGATCCGGCGAATCTTTTTCTTTGCATCAGCCATGAGCAGTACTCCCTTTTACTTATTCTTTTTATATGGGTAATAAGACGGCACATACTGAATGATCTCGACAAACACATGCTTGTCCTCGCCGGCACGGCCGTAACGGAAGCGCACGCATTTATCGCCAAAGCTGTGATTCAAATAGGTTTTGATCCAGGCACCCCGATAGGCGACCAGATTGTCACTGACTACGATATTGTTGTTATACTCGGCAAGGACATCCTCCGGCATGGTTTCCGGATTGTATTTCTCACCGCTTGCTACCTTGATGCGGGTATACTGGTTGTCTTTGTTCAAGGCCCCGTACTTGTCCACAAGGCAGGCAAACACGCGGTTGGCACTTTCGACCTGTTCCGGCGTCCAGTCGGTAGAGGTGGAATCCCAACGCTTCGTGTAGCCGATGCAGCGCGCCACATCGGAACGGGCGCCCGGCAGTGGGATCTTGTTGATCAGGCCGCTGACACCATCATCCGCAGGAACTTCTTCCGCGGCAGCTTCCGCATCTTCCGTTCCCTCGGCACCTTCCTCAGTGGCAGGCTCAGGCTCCTGCACCGCCTGCGGATCCAGGAAGATCAGCGTGGTCATAAAGTCCAGACCCTGGATGTTTTCACGCATTGCCAGATATGTATAGCCCTCTGCCTTCTGCTCGGGTTCCGTGATGTCCAGAAATGTGACATCGTCCCGTTCCAAAGCAGAAAGCACGAATGCCTGATCCACGCCTACGAAGGTTGCCACATCATATCCTAAAGACCGATCGACGGGAATGAGCTCATCCCGCTTGTTCAGCCATTTGAACACATATACACAACCGCCGGTCGCGATGGCGACAATGAGCAGCACCAGGACTGCTCCTATCAGATTGCGGTATTTCATAACGTACCCTTTACCCCCTGTTATTTCTGTTTGGATACTCGTACACCATATTCTACCGCATAATGATCAAACAAGCAACCTTTTTTCACGCACGGCCATCTTACGCCATGGCTTTGCCCATGTCGAAGGCTTTCCGGCATTCCTCCGGGAACATCGTTTCATGACGCTTTTGCTTATCTTCCGGATCGAACATGGACCAGGGCCAATCGGTCTTGCTGTAATCCTTCAGCTGCAGCGTATCTGTGTTCCAGCCCTTTCTGGGACCGGCGTTGACAACGATGATTCTTTTTGCCATGATATGCACCTCAAAGCTAAGGATCTCAAGGGGTTTCAAAGAAATACCCCAGATTGAGCCTGACTTCTCTTCTTTCTACATCGTGATTCGTGTAGCAGCAGGTATCCAGGCCGATCAGTCCAAACCCTTCATGCAGGTAGAAGCCGATCGCCTTGACATTGCAGGACTGGGTCTCCAGCATGATCGCACGCCGCTTCTGCTGCATAGCGATCTCTTTGGCCTTGTCCATCAGCCGATGGCCGACTCCCTGGCCGCGTAAGGCTTCCGATACCCAAAGCTCCGTCACCAGCATGCGGTTGGACCATTCTTCCGGGCAGACTTCTATGCAGGCGAGGAGGCTCCCATCTTCGCCCACC
>CADBPG010000025.1 GCA_902796435.1 uncultured Eubacteriales bacterium
GTGAAAACAAAAGAAAAATCCGGCCGCAAAAGCCGGATTTCCTATGTTACGAGGGGGCTGTCACGTCATCTAATGCGACAACCTCTTGTTTTTTGTTTACAGTACCTTTGCCAGAAAGCTCTGCAGGCGTTCGGTCTGGGGGTGGTTGAAGATCTGGTCCGGCGTACCTTCTTCGGCGATCACGCCGCCGTCCAGGAAGAGCACCCGGTTGGAGACCTCCCGCGCGAAGCCCATTTCGTGGGTGACCACGACCATGGTCATGCCCTCGTGGGCCAGCTCCTTCATAACGTCCAGTACTTCGCCGACCATTTCCGGATCCAGGGCGCTGGTGGGCTCATCGAAGAGCATGACGTCGGGCTCCATGCAGAGGGCCCGCACGATGGCCACACGCTGCTTCTGTCCACCGGACAGCTGGTTGGGATAGGCATCGGCCCGGTCCTTTAAGCCCACACGGTCCAGAAGCTCCAGAGCCTTTTTCTCGGCCTCGGCCTTTGTCATTTTCTTCAGCATGACCGGTGCGCAGGTCATATTGTCCAGCACGGTCATGTGGGGGAAGAGGTTGAACTGCTGGAAGACCATGCCCATCTTCTGCCGGTGCAGATCCAGGTCGATCTTCTTGGAAGTCAGGTCATCGCCCTCGAAGATGATCTGGCCGCCGGTGGGGCGCTCCAGCATGTTCAGGCAGCGCAGGAAGGTAGACTTTCCGGAACCGGACGGTCCGATGACGCAGATCACGTCCCCTTTGTTGATCTCTACGTTGACACCCTTCAGTACGTGGGTGTCTTCTTCAAAATGCTTTTGCAGGTTCTTAACGCTTATCACTCTTGGACAACCTCCTCTCCAGGACTTTCTGCAGCTGCGAGAAGAGGATGACCAGGATGAGGTAGGTCAGGGCGACGCACAGCAGCGGGTTGACGGCATCGTAGGTATTGTTACGGATCAAGGTGCCGGCACGGGTCAGATCGACGATGGCCACATAGCCAGCGACGGAGGTCTCCTTCAGCAGGGCGATGAATTCATTGCCGATGGCCGGCAGGATGTAGCGGATCGCCTGCGGGAAGATGATCTTACGCATGGTCTGCAGCTTGGACAGGCCTAAGCTGCGGCCAGCTTCCATCTGGCCCCGGTCCACCGCGTTGATACCGCTGCGGATGAGCTCAGCCATGTAGGCGCCGGAGTTGATACCGAAGGTCAGGATCGCCACGGTGATGCCGTTGGCCGATGCCATGATGACAAAGAAAAAGATCAGCAGCAGAACGACCACCGGAATGCCGCGGATGACGGTGACATATACGTCACACAGGGCGGCCAGCGGTTTCAGCGAACGGTTGTCCTCCGCGAAGTATTTGATGACAGCGATCAGCGCGCCGATCACGATACCGATGACCAGAGCACCCAGCGTGATGATCATGGTGTTTTTCAGACCATCGATCAGGAGTGGGTAGAGGTCGGTCGCGATGAAGGTATCATAGAGTTTATCGAACCATGCACTCATGAAGCTAAAATCTCCCTTCAGAACATAAACTTACAGAATTATAGCAAAAAACGGGATGCGTTGCAAGCGGCGCATCCCGTTTTCTCAGCACATTTCTTATTTAGTCGGTGCGGTGTACGGAGCGTTGTACTTCTCGAACAGAGCGGCGACGGTGCCGTCCTCGACCAGACCATTCACGATCTCGTTGACCTTGGCGACCAGTTCATCGCTGCCCTTCATGAAAGCGAAGGCGTAGGGCTCGGTCGTCATGGCTTCGTCCAGGATGACCAGCTGCGCTTCATTCTCCGCATTGTACGCGGCGACCATCTCGGCGGCGGTCAGATCATCGATGACCCAGGCATCGACCTTGCCGGTGGTCAGCGCCAGCTCCGCGTCAGAGTTAGCGGCGAAAGCATCGACCTGATAACCATTGTCCATGCAGAACTGCTCAGCAGTCGTACCGGTCTGTACGGAGATCTTCTTGCCATCCAGGTCCGCCTTGGTCTGGATCGGGCTGCCTTCGGTAACAACGATGGCCTGTGCGGCCAGGCAGTACGGATCGGTGAAGAGGGTGTTCTTCTTACGCTTCTCGGTGACGGAGATACCGGACATACCGACATCATATTTGCCACTCTGTACACCCGGCAGGACAGATTCGAAATCGACCTGCGCCAGTTCCATCTCGACGCCCAGTTCCTTGCAGACCATTTCCAGGATCTCTACTTCGATACCCACGACGGAACCATCGTTCTGCAGTTCTTCAAACGGCGGGAAATCCGGGCTGGTGGCGATGACCAGCTTGCCGGCTTTCTGGATATCTGCCAATGTCTTGCCGGATTTACCACAGCCGGTGACCAAAGTAGCCAGCATCAGGACAGCGAGCATAATACATACGATCTTTTTCATCAGTGTTTTCCTCCCAAAATCTCTCGTTTTGAATAAAAATTCAGAATAAAGAGAATATGCATTGAGTATACAGTCTTCATGCAAAAAAGTCAACGGTAATATGCAACAAAAAAGGTTGTGTTTCTAATGAAAGGTTGGTATAATCGAACAGAAGCTTTTGTTTACTTAGAAAAAAGGGGAAATATACACGTGTTCAGATTCATTATCGCACTCTGCGCGGGCAAGATCTTAAGCTTTGCCATCCACGTGCTGGGACCGATCCTGCATAAGAACGGCACCCACCTGCCGGGCAATATCGCTTTGAAGATCGACCCGCTGTTTTTGCGTCATATCGGAAAACCGGAAACCATCGTGGCCGTCACAGGCACCAATGGGAAAACGACGACGAACAATCTCATCATCGATGCTCTGGAAAAGAACGGGTACAAGGTGCTGAGCAACCGCTACGGCTCCAATGTGGACTCCGGCATCGCCAGCGCACTTCTGCAGGGCGTCAGCCTCTTCAACCGGCCGAAGTTCAAGCTGGGCATCCTGGAGGTGGACGAGCGCAGCTCCCTGCGTGTCTACAAGTACGTCCATCCCAAATATGTGGTCGTGACGAACCTCATGCGGGATTCTTTGATGCGCAACGCGCACCCGCAGTATATTTTTGATATCATCGAGCAGGCGCTGCCGGATGATGCCACTTTGATCCTCAACGCGGACGATCTGTTGAGCAACCGGCTCAAGCCCCAGAACCCCCGCATCTATTACGGAATCGGCCACCAGCCGGGCGATACGGCTGAAAGCCGCAACCTGATCAATGATGTGCAGATCTGCCCCAATTGCCACAGCAAGCTGCAGTATCACATCCTGCGCTACAATTCCATCGGCCGTGCGGTGTGCCCGCACTGCGGTCTGACTTCTCCGGAAGCGGACGTCTGCACCTTGAAGATCGACCGCGAGGACCGTGTGCTGACGATGCGCCTGGGCGCTGCGCCTTTCGACTTCCCGATGATCTCCGACAGTATCTTCAATATCTACAACGAGACGGCGGCCGTCGCGCTTCTGGACCAGCTGGGTCTGAGCCACGAAAAGATCGCGGAAGCCTTCTCCACCATGCAGGTGGTCAAATCCCGCTATCGGGAGGACAAGGTCCGGGGCATCCGCATCCTGTCCACCATGACCAAGGGCTGGATCGCGCCGGCTTGTTCCGCTGTGTTCGACTATGTCAGCCAGCTGCCGGGCGAGAAACAACTGGTCCTGTATCTGGAGGATCCGACAGATCCCATCTTCTATTCGGAACTTCTGGCCTACACCTTTGAGACCGATTTCGAATTCCTGAACAAGGACAATATCCAGCGGATCATCGTCATCGGCAAGCGGGCCAGGGACTTCTACCTGCGGATGCTCCTGGCGGGGATCCCGGAAGAGCGGTTGGCCTGGACCGAGACCATCGAAGGGATCAAACGGTATCTGAAACCGAAGTTCGGCGTCGACATCCACATTCTGTACGATCTGCATCAGGCTGTGCATTATGATCAGATCCGTGCCAATGTCATCGCCGCGATCGAGGAGGCCAAGTTATGATGCGCATCGAAGTCTTATACGCGGAAACCGCGAACTTATATGGAGATAACTTCGGGATCAACTATCTGAAGCAGTCCCTGCCGGAGGTGGAGATCATCCATACGGGCCTGACGGAAGTGCCCCGGTTCGTTACCGAGGAGATCGACCTGGTCTATATGGGTCCCATGCCGGAATCTTCACAGGAGCTGGCCATCGAAGCCCTGCGGCCCCACATGGAGGCAGTGCGCCGCCGGATCGATGAGGGCAAAGTCTTCCTGATGACAGGCAACGCCTTCGAGATCTTCGGCGCCTACATCGAAAATGAGGATGGCACCCGCATTCCCGGACTGGAACTGTTCGGTGGATACGCGAAGCGCCGGATGATGAACCGTTTCAACGGTATGTTCCTGGGCAGCATGCAGGATATGGATGGTCAGGAGCTGAAGATCCTGGGCTTCAAATCCCAGTTCACCCACTTCTATGGTGACACCGGCGTGGATTTTGCCTTCAAGCGCCTGCGTGGCAAGGGCCTGAACCCGGACGCGGAGGGAGAAGGCGTGCGGATCAAGAACTTCATCGGCACCTATCTGATCGGTCCGCTGCTGGTCGTCAATCCTCTGTTTGCCGTCTACATCATGAAACTCTGCGGCGCGGAGGATCCCCATCCTGCCTTTGAAAAGACGGCGATGGAGGCTTATGAGGTCCGCCTCAAGGAATTCACGGATCCGGAGCATCAATACTAATGTACAGATCGGCTGCATATGCAAATGTGCGGCCGATTCTTTTATGTAAGTGTTTTATTTTCAGTGGCTTTCGTGTATAATATCCGAAAAAGGAGGTAGGAAGTATGCGTTATAATATAGAGGGAGAACCGTTGCCGGTCGTGATCCTGGAAACTGAGCCGGGAGAAACGATCATCAGCCAGAGAGGCGCTATGTCGTGGATGAGCGCCAACATGCAGATGGAGACCAACGCGGCTGCGGGCGGCCTGGGAAAACTGTTTGGACGTGCCGTGGCGGGAGAGAGTATCTTCCTGAACCGATACACCGCTGCAGGCGGCAATGGAATGATCGCTTTCGCGTCCTGCTTCCCGGGATCGATCCGGGCCTTCAACATCGCGCCGGGGCAGGAGATCGTTGCGCAGAAGAAAGCCTTCCTTGCCTCTTCGCAAGGGGTGGAGCTTTCTGTATTCTTCCAGAAGAAACTGGGGACAGGATTCTTTGGCGGCGAAGGTTTTGTCATGCAGCGCCTGTCCGGGAATGGTATTGCTTTCTTGGAATTTGATGGTTATGTGAAAGAATACACATTACAGCCGGGTCAGCAGATCGTGCTGGATACAGGGTATCTGGCGGCGATGGATGCCTCCTGCCATATCGATATCCAAAGCATCAAAGGGATCAAGAACATCGTTTTTGGCGGTGAAGGTATCTTCAATACAGTGGTGACCGGCCCGGGTCGGATCTGGGTACAGAGTATGCCTATCGCGCAGATGGCGAACGAGCTGATCCCGTTTTTGCCGACCAACAGCAGTAATTGATCAGAGGATCGTGAGGAGGGACCATGAAACGAACAGCCAGTTTATTGATGATCGGGATCCTTCTTTGTGCCGGCTGCAGCCGGAAGGTGCCGGAAGTGCCTGAGGTGCCGGTGACGGAGGCTGCCTCCTATACGGAGATCGCCGCGTCGGTCACGGATTTTGGGTTCCGCTGGATCCAGCAGAATGGCTGCCGGAGCAAACTGGAAGGTGGAGAGAATGTCATGATCTCGCCCCTGTCCCTGTATGAGGACCTGGCCATGGCTCTGAACGGGGCTGAAGGCGCGACCCTTGCGGAGGCGCTGACGGTCATGGGGGCCGAGGATCTGTCCCAGATGAGCGCCATTTCCTTATATAAAGGACTGAAGACGGTCAAGATCGCCAATTCCATCTGGGTCAATGAGACCTATGGCCCGCTGGACAAGGACTTCCGTGGAAGGATCCAGTCCTTCGACGCGGAGGCCCAGAGCCGGCCCTTCAATGAAAAAACCTGCAAGGAGATCAACCAGTGGGTCGATAAGAAGACCGATGGTATGATCAAGGAGCTGCTAAAGGAACTGAATCCGGCCTCGGCCATGCACCTGCTGAACGCCGTTTGTTTTGAGGGCGTATGGAAGACGCCGTACACAGAACGGGACATCGATGAAGAAACCATCTTCACCAGCCAGGATGGTACCGAGCAGAAGGTCACCGGCCTGTATTCCAGCACCGACGGACGGTATTTCAGCCTGCAGGGAGCGGACTGCCTGGTGAAAGATTATCAGGAGGATGGCCTGGCTTTCGTCGCCATGCTCCCGGAGGAAGGGACCAGTCCCCTGGAACTGCTTGGCCGCATCGAAGGACAGCAGTTCACGCAGGCGCTGAAGGCGGCCTACAGCCCGGATACCCTGTATACCATGATCCCGGAATTCAAGTTCGACTGTACGGTCGATGCCGCCGGGGATGTGCAGGATATGGGTATGCATAGTGCCTTTGAGCAGTCAGAGTTCACCGGGATCCTGGAGAACAAGACGGCCTTAGGTATCTCCGCGATCACCCAGAAGACGCATATCGAGTTGGACCGTACCGGCACGAAGGCGGCTGCGGTGACGGATATCGAGCTGACGGAAGGTGCGGCTGAAGATGAAGAGCCGGATATCCGACGGGTGATCCTCGACCGTCCCTTTGCCTTTGCCATCGTCGACCTTGAGACGGGCATGCCCTTGTTCCTGGGCGCCGTACAATCCATAGAATAAGGAATTAAGAAGTATATGAAAAGTAAAAGAGAAGGATCCCTGGCAAAGCGGGTATTCCATGCCACGCTCCTGGGCTGCATCATTCTGGGTATCGCCGCGTTGCTCAGCGGAGCGATCTCCTACTATTTCATTTTCTCGCGGCAAATGAAGGAGATGGCGGTCAATACCGCGGAACAGGCCTACCAGACCGTGACACGGGACGCGGATCCCAGTGTTCTGACAGATGAGATCATGAAGATCTATCAGCAGACGAGCCCGAGTGAGCGGACCGGTGCAGAGTACTGGGCCAAGTTCGACAAAGTCTCAAACCGGGCAGTATATCAGCTGCTGCGCAGCCGCCTCGATAAGTTCCTGGAATACGGCGATGTGGCCGCGGCCTATATCGGCATGGTGGATGATGAGAACGACAACCTGGTCTACCTGATCAACCCGGATGCGGACGAAACCTACGGCATCGGGCGGTGGAAGCCGATCCCTGCAGAGCAGATCGATGCTTTGCTCCAATGGGACAAGGAGAGCATCCCCTGCCTCGTGTTCCGGACCAAGGAATGGGGCCGGATCTGCATCTCCGCCGTTCCGATCTACAATTCCAAGAATGCGGTCTCCGCGTACATGCTGGTCTATATTTCCTTAAATGATGTCATGAATGGCCTGCGGCAGTACCTGATCTGGGCATCCCTTGCCCTGTTGTTCTTGACGACTGTGATCGCCGTTTATCTGGCATGGCGCATGAAGCGTACCGTTGTCCTGCCGATCAATGCCATCGCCCAGGCCGCCGGTGACTATGTCGAGGACCGCAGGGCTGGCAAGACGGACAAGGATCATTTCACAGAGTTGGAGATCCATACGGGGGACGAGGTCGAGAACCTGCAGAAGGTCATGGCCGGCATGGAGCAGGATCTGAAGTTGATCGAAAACAACCTGACGGCCGTCACTGCGGAGAACGAGCGAATCGGCACGGAACTAGGCCTGGCCCGCAGGATCCAGGCGGATATGCTGCCGAACATTTTCCCACCCTTCCCGGAGCGCAAGGATATGGAGATCTTTGCGCGGATGGATCCGGCCAAGGAGGTCGGTGGTGATTTCTTCGACTTCTTCCTGCTGGATCAGGATCATCTGGGCCTGGTCATGGCGGACGTATCCGGCAAGGGCGTGCCCGCGGCCTTGTTCATGATGATCTCCAAGATCCTGGTGCAGAATTACAGCATGACCGGCTGCAGCCCCAAAGAGGTGCTGGAGAAGGTCAACCAGCAGATCTGCCAGAACAACCGGGAGGAGATGTTCATCACGGTATGGCTGGGCATCCTGGACCTGAAGAATGGCCATCTGACCTGCTCCAATGCCGGTCATGAATACCCGATCCTGATGCAGCCGAACTCCATCTTCGAGGTGGTGAAGGACCGCCATGGCCTGGTCATCGGCGGTATGGACGGCGTGCGGTACAGCAACTATGAACTGCAGATGGACCCCGGTGCCAAACTGTTCATCTACACGGACGGTGTGCCGGAAGCAACGAACGCGGAGGGCAGCCTGTTCGGTATGGACCGCCTGGTTTCCGCTTTGAACGAAGTACGTACCGGCAAGCCCTGGGAGATCCTGCGGGATGTGCGGGCCCAGGTCGATACCTTCGTCGGAGAAGCGCCCCAGTTTGATGATATCACCATGCTCTGTCTGGAATACCTGGGACCGCAGCATCTGGTCCGGGAGATTACAAAACCCGCTCGGGTGGAGAGCATCCCCGCGGTCACGGAGTTCATCAATGCGGAGCTGGAAGCCCTGGATTGTCCGATGAAGACCCAGATGCAGATCGAGCTTGCGATCGATGAGCTGTTCAGCAACATCGCCCACTATGCTTATGGCGGCGGTAAGGGTGAAGCCACTGTGCGTTTCGAGCAGCTGGAGGAGCCGCACATGGTGCAGCTGACCTTCATCGACAGCGGGATCGCCTATAATCCGCTGGAAGCGCCGGAGCCGGATGTGACCCTGCCCGCAGAGGAACGGCAGGCCGGCGGACTGGGTGTCTTCATCGTCCGGAAAACGATGGATGAGGTCGTCTACGAGCATGTAAATGGGCGTAACATTTTGCGGATCAAGAAGTCCTGGTAAGGAAAGAAGCGGCCGGAAAACCCGCTGAAACAGCGGCTTTCAGCCTATGTAACAGATCTGTAACCCGCCCGTAATGGAAATCCTGCCCCATTTTTGCTATAATAGATCGCGTCATAAGAAATGGGGATTCTTAAAAACAGACATATAGAAAGTGCCATCCGAACGTAACGGGTGGCACTTTTGTTTTGTATTACTTGACGAACCTCCGGAAACATATTAAACTGGAGAAAACGCTGAAAAGGAGCATTCTATGCGCATTTTGCTGATCCGCCACGCGGACCCGGACTACGTCCATGATTCATTGACCGAGAAGGGGTGGCGTGAGGCCAGAGCACTGGCGGATTACCTCAAAGATAAAAAGATCGCCAAGTTTTACTGTTCACCGTTGGGCCGTGCCAAGGCTACAGCTTCACTGACACTTGAGGCCCATGGCCAGGAAGCGGAGATCCTGGACTATCTGCGGGAATTCGATGCGCCGATGCCGGATCCGAAAACGGGAAAGCAACGCATCCCCTGGGACTTCCTGCCCAGGGATTGGATGGACGATCCCATGAATTTCGACGCGGATCATTGGATGGAATCGGACCTGTTCAAGGGCCACGCACCCGGGCCTGCCGCCAGGGAGATCGGCAAGAAACTGGACGCCCTCCTGGCGTCCCATGGGTATGAGCGGACGGGCCATTATTACCGAGTCGTTAAGCCCAACCATGACACCATCGTCCTGGTCTGCCATTTCGGGATCACCTGTGTTCTGCTGGGCCATCTGCTGCATATCTCACCGGCGCAGCTGCTGCACCAGATCTTCATTTCTCCAACAGGCATGACGATGCTGGAAACGGAAGAGCGGGAAGAAGGCATCGCCCAATTCCGCCTGCGGTATCTTGGAGCGACGCCGCATCTGGCACTGGCCGGAGAACCGGCTTCCGCTTCAGGCATGTTCAAAGAAACCTTTGCGGATCCCACGGACCGCATGGATATATTCAAAGAGTAAAAGACTAAGTGGAAAGAGGACAATACCATGACGCTGACAGAGATCTTACGGGATTCCAAGCGGATCGTATTTTTCGGCGGGGCCGGCACCTCGACGGAAAGCGGCATCCCGGATTTCCGCTCTCAGGACGGGCTGTATCACATGCAGTATGCCTGGCCGCCGGAGCAGATCCTGAGCCATACCTTTTTCATGGAGCAGCCGGAAGAGTTCTACCGCTTCTATAAGGACAAGATGAGCTTCCCCGGCGCGGAACCGAACGCCTGTCACAAGGCCCTGGTCAAACTGGAGCAGATGGGCAAGCTTTCTGCCATCATCACCCAGAACATCGATGGACTGCACCAGAAGGCGGGCAGCAAGCGTGTGCTGGAACTGCATGGCTCGATCCATCGCAACCACTGCATGCGCTGCGGCAAATTCTTCACCTTTGAAGATATCATGGCAAAACCCGGTGTGCCCCGGTGCGACTGCGGCGGCATCATCAAACCGGACGTGGTCCTGTACGAAGAGGGCCTGGACGGGGATACCATCGAGCAGGCGGTGGAAGCCATCGCGACTGCAGATACCATGATCATCGGCGGCACATCGCTGGTGGTGTATCCGGCAGCCGGCATGGTCCACTATTTCAAGGGCAAACATCTGGTGCAGATCAACCGCGACGCAACGTCAGCGGACCGGTACTGTGAACTGAGTATCCACGATTCGATCGGAAAGGTGCTGGGGGCTGCGGTCGATGAAATTTGAAGCGAAAAAGGACATCAAGCGCCTGGTGATGGTGGTCATCGCCTCCTTCGTCATGGCGCTGAATATCAAGAGTTTTGTCCGTACCGGGAACCTGTTCCCTGGTGGGGCTACGGGTCTGACGCTGCTGGTGCAGCGCCTTTTCCAGCAATACGCACATACGAACATTTCCTATACGTTGGTCAACGTGTTGTTGAACGCGATCCCGGTCTACATCGGCTTCCGGTACATTGGCAAGAAGTTCACCCTTCTGTCCTGCCTGATGATCTTCCTGACCGGTATCTGGACGGATATCCTGCCGGGCTTCGTGATCACCCAGGACATCCTGCTGATCAGCATTTTCGGCGGGATCATCAACGGAGCAGTGATCAGTTTCTGCCTGTCGGCGGACGCTACCAGCGGCGGTACGGATTTCATCGCCATATTCATGTCGGAGCGCAAGGCCATGGATTCCTTCCCCATGGTGCTGGGCATCAACGTGGTGATCCTGGGCGTTGCCGGCTATTTCTTCGGCTGGGACCGGGCCTTGTACTCGATCATCTTCCAGTATGCTTCGACCAACGTGATCCATCTGCTGTACCGCCGCTACCAGCAGGGCACCCTGCTGATCGTGACGGAAAAGGCGGAGGAGATCTGCAAGGAGATCTACCATCTGTGCCACCACGGGGCGACCATCATCGATGGAGAGGGCGCCTATGCCCATGAAGAGCGGAAGATCGTTTATTCGGTCGTCTCCCGCACAGAGACCGGCAATGTCATCAAAAAAGCCAAAGAGATCGATCCGAAGGCTTTTATCAATATCGTGGATACACGGCAGATCTCGGGCCGGTTCTATTTCCGCCCGGAGGATTAAAAGCTGAAAGGACGCACATGAAGATCAAAACCTATTATGAACTGCCGCAGGCCGCCCGCACCTTTTTCTGGGTCATGCTCTGCCTGCTGAACATCCTGGTCGTGTTTGCCGCCTGCTATACATCGGCCCGCTCGGTCCAGGGCTATACACTGGCCGTGACCGGATTCGTGCTCATTCTGATGTATTACGCCCATGAAAAGGAGCGCAGGAAGATCTTTGCCTGGCCGCTGATCGCCTATGCTTTTTACTCTATACTGGTGAGCATCTATTCCTTCGTGATGCACACCCGGTATAAGGATATGTACAATGAGCTGGGCGGCGCGTACGATATCCTGATCTACGCGGGCTCCTATGCTCCGTACATCCTGATGGGTGTTTCCATCGTCACGACGGTGGCTCTGGGCTTCCTTGCCCGGTACAAGAAGGTAGAGACCAAGCGGCTGATGCAGCTGAGCTTTGCCTTCAACCTGGTCATCTTTCTCATTATGAATATCATCTGAGAGGTCCTGAATGAAACCTGAAAACAAGAAGTTTTATAGAAATCTGGCGGTCATGGTCCTGCCCATGGCGATCCAGAATCTGCTGACTTCCCTGGTCAGTGCTTCTGACGCGCTGATGCTGGGCCTGCTGGACCAGGACGCGCTTTCCGCGATCTCCCTGGCTTCGCAGATCAACTTTGTGGAACAGATCATCGTCTTCGGCCTTGTGGCAGGTACCTCCGTCCTGGCCGCCCAGTATTGGGGCAAGAAGGACGAGGCCGCGGTGGAGAAGGTCCTGGGGATCACGCTGCGCTATACACTGCTGGGCACCTCGGTGCTTTGCCTGGCATCCCTCATCTTCCCCCAGTATCTGATGCGGTTCTTCACCAATGATCCGCACCTGATCGAACTGGGCATCCCCTATCTGCGGATCGTGGCAGTCTCCCACCTTTTCGTGGCCATCTCCCAGACCTATCTGACCATCATGAAGACCACGGACCGGGTCAAGCGCAGCTCGATCTTCGGTTCGACCACGGTCATCTTGAACATCATCCTGAACAGTCTGCTGATCTTCGGACTTTTCGGTCTGCCGAAGATGGAGATCGCCGGCGCGGCATTGGCCACCACCATCTCCCGTGGCGTGGAAGTGCTCCTGTGCCTGATCGAAAACCGCAAGAAGGACGTGGTGCGCATCCGTGTACGCCGCATCTTCGAGAGCTACCCGGTGCTGCATAAGGATTTCTGGCATTATACGACCCCGCTTCTGGCCAATATGGTGGCCTGGGGCGGCGCGATGACCGCCTATTCCGCGATCCTGGGCCATCTGGGTACGGACGCGGTGGCGGCCCATTCCATCGGCAATATCGTCAAGAACTGTATCGACTGCGTCGGCGGCGGTGTGGGCATCGGTGCCAGCATCATCCTGGGCAACCAGATGGGCCGCGGCGAACTGGAAGAGGCGAAGCGGGACGGTGCCCGGTTCCTGCGCATCTCCCTGGTCATCGGTACGGTAGCCGGTCTGGTCATCCTGGCGGGCACACCGCTGATCCTGAAGGCGGCCTATACCCTGAGTCCGCAGGCCAAGCACTATCTGAAATACATGCTCTTCATGTGCGCCTACTATATGATCGGCCGCACACTGAACACCATGTTGATCAACGGTATCTTCACAGCCGGCGGCGATACCCGCTTCGGCTTCTGGTGCGACCTGATCAATCTCTGGGTCGTGATCATCCCGGCGGCGCTGATCGCGGCGTTCCTGCTGAAGGCGCCGGTCCTGGTGGTCTACTTCATCCTGTACCTGGATGAGTTCACCAAGATCCCGGCGGAGATCATCCATTATAAAAAGTACAAATGGGTGAAGAATATTACAAGAGAAAACGTGTAAGAAACACTTGAATCTCAAGAATATATTTAGTATGATAAAGGGTACAACAAAATATCAAAAGGAGAATCTCATGAAACCGATCACGAATGATATCTTCTATGTAGGCGTCAATGATCATAAGGTTGATTTGTTTGAAGGCCAATATATAGTGCCTAACGGCATGGCATATAATTCGTATGTCATCAAAGATGGACAGAGCGCTGTTTTCGACACAGTCGAGGCAGATTTCGGCCATGAATGGCTGGATCATATCTCGGAAGTGCTGGGCAGCGCCGCGCCTGATTATCTGATCGTGCAGCACATGGAGCCGGATCACGCGGGCAACATCAAGACCTTTATGAAGACCTATCCGACCACGAAGATCGTTGGCAATGCCAAGACCTTCACCATGATCGGCCAGTTCTTCGGCGAGACCTATGAGGACCGCCGTGTTGTCGTAAAGAATGGCGACACGCTGACCATCGGCAAGCACACGCTGACCTTTGTCTTCGCACCCATGGTCCACTGGCCGGAAGTCATGGTCACCTATGACAGCTACGATAAGGTCTTGTTCTCCGCCGATGCTTTCGGTAAGTTCGGTGCGCTGGACGTGGATGAGGAGTGGGACTGCGAAGCCCGCCGCTATTATTTCGGTATCGTCGGCAAGTATGGTCCCCAGGCCCAGAACCTGCTGAAGGCCGCCGCCGGTCTGGACATCCAGATCATCTGCGCGACCCATGGCCCGATCCTGAAGGAAAACCTGGAGCATTACATCGGCCTGTACCAGAAGTGGACCACCTATGAGCCGGAGAGCGAGGGTGTCGTCATCGCGTATACCTCCGTCTATGGCAATACCAAGAAGGCTGTGGAGCAGCTGGTCCAGATGCTGAAGGACCGTGGCTGCCCGAAGGTTTCTGTCCACGATCTGGCCCGGATGGATATGGCCGAGGCGGTCGAGGACGCTTTCCGCTACAACAAGCTGGTCCTGGCCACCACTACTTATAATGCGGAGATCTTCCCCTACATGCGGGAGTTCATCAACCATCTGACTGAGCGCAATTTCCAGAAGCGTACCGTCGGTCTCATCGAGAATGGTACCTGGGCGCCGATGGCAGCCAAGGTCATGTACGGGATGCTCGAGAAGTGCAAGAACATCGACTATGCCGGCACCGTCACCATCAAGTCCGCTTTGAACGACACAAGCCGCAAGGAGCTGGAGGATCTGGCCGATGAGCTGTGCCAGAACTATATCGCGGAGGCGCCGGAGGCCAACAAGAACGATATGAACGCTCTGTTCAAGATCGGCTATGGCCTGTACGTGGTCACCTCCAACGACGGCAAGAAGGACAACGGACTGATCGTCAATACGGTCACCCAGCTCACTTCTGAGCCCAACCGGGTGGCTGTGGCCATCAACAAGGCCAACTATTCCCACTATACCATCCAGCAGACCGGTGTGATGAACGTCAACTGCCTGTCTGTGGACGCGCCGTTCTCTGTTTTCCAGAACTTTGGTTTCCAAAGCGGCCGCACGGCTGACAAATTCGCCGGCTGGGATGTGGGACGGTCCGACAATGGTCTGGTCTTCCTGAAGCAGTATATCAACGCTTTCATGTCCCTGAAGGTGGAAAATTATATCGATATGGGCACCCACGGGCTGTTCATCTGCGCGGTCACCGAGGCACGTGTCATCTCCGATAAGGACACCATGACCTACACTTATTATCAGTCCAACGTGAAACCGAAGCCGGAAACGGAAGGCAAGAAAGGCTTTGTCTGCAAGATCTGCGGTTATATCTACGAGGGCGACACCCTGCCCGATGACTTCATCTGCCCGCTGTGCAAGCATGGCGCCGCGGATTTCGAACCCATTAGTTAAGGCGGTATTTTATGAAAAAAGCAGTACGATCGATCTTGACATGGTTACTGGTCATTTGCCTTCTGGTACCGACCCTGCCCGTGTTCGCGGCGGAAGGTCCAGCGGAAGAAGTAACCCAGACCGAGGAAGAAAACCAGGAGCAGGGTACGACTCCGGAAGAGGGGACAACAGAAGGCTTTCAGGAAGAACCCGGAACCGAGGATCCCTCCGGTACAGAATCACAGCCCACGGACCCGGCGCCTTCGGAAGATCCTTCTTCTGAGGCACCTGCTGAGGGTGGTGATTCCAGCGAGCAGTCTACGGATGATTCCTCCTCTGAGGAACCGGCGGGTGAAACCCCGGCGGCCGAGGATCCTGCGGGTGATGAACCAGCGGGCGAGCCGGATCCGGCAGAAGAGGAAGAAGAGCCGCAGGTAGTGGCACCCAAGCTGACTGCCGCCTCTGCCAAGGCCTGGAACACCATCGAGATCACCTGGGAGGCAGTGGAAGGTGCAGCCTCCTACCGCCTGGTCCGCAATGATGGTAAGGAATTTAAAGACCTGGCCGAAACGACTTATCAGGATACGGAAGCCGAGCCCGGCGTCAAGTATACCTACACTTTATATGCGGTCGATGCAGAGAACGTGGAAACGAAGTCTGAAAACACCGTTTCTGCCACCACCGCTTTGGACGCGACACAGTGGAAGAGTGCGGCCTCTGCCGGCTATAATAGCGTCAAGCTGACCTGGAACAAGGTCGATGGAGCCACCGGTTACAAGGTTTACCGCCAGAAGTCTGACGGCAGCTGGAAAAGGATCGCTGTGGTGGATGGTGCGCTGACCTACACCGATAAGAGCCTGAAGACCGGCAAAGAGTATGCATATAAAGTACGCGCTTACTATACCGGCTCAAAAAAGACTGCCCATGCAGCCTATACTGAGGTAAAAAAGGTCAAGCCTGTGCCCGGAGCACCGAAACTGAGCTCCGTAAAGCAGAGCGGTCTTTCTGCCAAGATCACCTGGAAGGCTGTCACCGGAGCCACCGGCTACAAGATCTACCGCAAGGAAGAGGGCGGCAAGTGGCAGCTCATCAATACACGCCTGGCCAGTGCAAAAAAGAGCTATTCTGACCTGAAGGTCGAGGTGGGCAAGAACTATTCCTACCGCGTCCGCGCCTATGTCAAGGTGGACAAGTCCAACGTATACAGCGCCTACAGCGCCACCAAGGACGTCACGATCGAGAAGCCGACGCTGGAACTGATCAGCGTGACCGCGTCCAACAACGTGTCTCTGAAGGTCAAGTGGAAGAAGGTGACCGGCGCTGCCGGCTACTATATCTACCGCAAGGAAGGTGACAAATTCAAGCGCATCGGAACACTGACTGGCGACGACCGGACCTATTACAGGGACTGGGTCGACTATGGTGACAAGTACACCTACACCGTGCGCGCCTTCTGGAAAGAGGACGGCAAGAAGGTCCTCAGTGAGTACGACAAGACCGGTCTGACCGGCAAGATGAAGTACACCTCCAAGTACAAGGGCGGTTACAAACTGTACTACGATGGAGAGGGCGACCTGGTCACAGAAGGTATCTGGAAGGTGATCGGCAAGCGCAGCAATTACTGGATCAAGATCAATAAAGAGGCCTGCTGCATCACGATCTACGCCTCTGACGGTGATGGATATAACATCCCGGTCCGCCGCTGTATCTGCTCACCCGGCTACCCGACGCCGATCGGCACGTTCCATTCGATCAGCCGCTATCGCTGGCATGAGTTGATGGGACCCTGCTGGGGTCAGTGGTGCTCCGGCATCTACGCGGACTTCCTGTTCCATTCTGTCATGTATGAGTCCTATAATAACAACAAGAATCTGAACACGTCCGCATATAACAAGCTGGGCAACATTGCTTCCCACGGCTGCGTCCGTTTGCAGGCGAAGGATGCCAAGTGGATCTATGACAACTGCCACGTCGGCACAAAGATCACGATCTACAACAGTTCTGATCCAGGCCCCCTGGGCAAGCCCAAGGCACCGAAGCTGAAGGGCTCTCATACCTGGGATCCGACGGACCCGAATATGCACTATTTGTGTGAAAAGTACGGCTGCCACCAGAATCTGGCATGCGACTGATTTAGATAAAGAAATAAATGGCATGGTTTTCGGATCATGCCATTTATTATCATAAGGAGCGCATAAGTATGATCATTCAGAACCAGAGAAACCCGATCCTGCCTTTGGCCTTCCATGTGCCGGACAGCGAGGCACATGTGATGCCAGACGGCAAACTGTATGTGTATGGAAGCTATGATACCCAGTCAGATATCTATTGCAGCGAAGAATACCATGTGGTATCCACCGCAGACATGAAGACCTGGAAGATCGAGGAGACACCCTCTTTTAATGGGAAGGATGTACCATGGGCCAATGATCCGGACGCACCGAAGTATCCGGGCATCGACTGGAACCATCCCACGCCTTTCATAAAGAAGATGCTGGAGGAGTATGCGGAGGATCGGGAGGCCTTTGAAAACCAGGATGAGATCGATACGTCCGCCCTTTTGTTCGCACCGGACTGCATCGAGAAAAACGGGCGTTACTATCTCTATTTCTGCATGGCTGATGACAGTGAAGGCGTGGCGGTCGCGGACAATCCCAAGGGCCCCTTCACGGACCCTGTCCAGCTGCCCTGCGGCGGGATCGATCCCGCGATCTTTACGGATGATGACGGTCAGTCCTATTATTACTGGGGCCAGCTGTTTTCTCATGGAGTCCGCCTCAATGATGACATGCGGTCCTTCGATCGGACTGAGATCGTGGATGATCTGGTGACGGAGGAAGAGCATTGTTTCCATGAAGGTTCCTCCATGCGTAAGATCGGTGACACTTATTATTATGTCTATGCCGATATGGAGCGGGGCAAGCCGACGTCTCTGGGCTATGCGACCGGAAAATCTCCTTTAGGACCCTTTACCTACAAGGGCATCATTATCGACAATGACGGCTGCGACCCGGCCAGCTGGAACAACCATGGATCGATCGAGTGCTTCCAGGGGCAGTGGTACGTCTTCTATCACAGGTGCAGCCGCGGCATCAAGACATTCCGCAGGCTGTGCGTTGAGAAGATCGAGATCCTGCCGGACGGGACGATCCCGGAAGTCAAGATGACCTCTCAGGGCTTTGGTGCTCCTTTTGCCCCGGGCGAGAAGATCATGGGGTACCAGGCCTGCGGCGTACAGGGTGGCTGCTACATCGATGTAGACCCGGACTATGGAGAAAAGCTGACGAATCTGCAGGCGGGATCCAGTGCGTTGTTCCGGTACGTAGCAAGTACGGATGGCTGGACCCAGGTGCAGATCACAGGTCGGGGCAAAGGCACGTGCACAGTATTCCTGGATGAGAAAGAAGCAGGTCACGTACAGATCAACAACGATGATTGGAGCGCGGTCACAGCTACGATACAGGGCAAACCCGGCTGCCATGAACTGCGCATTTATGTGGAGGACGGCGTGGATCTGGAGATCGCGGACCTGACGCTGGCATAAAAACAAACCGGAGGACTCGTTCAGTCTTCCGGTTTTTTGATGCAGAAATGTATTTCAGATGAACGCGCCGTCGGCCGTCAGGATCTGGCCGGTCACATAGGATGCGGCATCCCCCGCCAGGAAGCGGACGATGGAAGCGATCTCTTCCGGCTGGCCGAAGCGGCCCAGACCGATCTCGTTTGCCAGGTCCGCCTTTTCTTCAGGATCCAAATGGTCATTCATGGTCGTGTCGATCACGCCGCAGGCGATGGCGTTGACCCGGATCCCGGAGGGGGCGACCTCCCGCGCCAGAGCCCGGGTGAAGGCATCGACCCCACCCTTGGATGCAGAGTAGGCCACCTCCATGGAAGCCCCGGTCTGGCCCCAGATGGAGGAAATGTTGATGATGGCGCCCTTTTGCTGGCGGATCATGCCGGGCAGCACCAGGTGGGACAGATTGAAGACAGAGGTCAGGTTTGTGGAGATGACCCGGTCCCACTCAGCGGGGTCCATCTCCTGCAGCAAGCCCACATAGGAGATACCGGCGTTGTTGACCAAGAGGTCGATATGGTCCGTATAGTGCCAGACGTCCCGATCAAAAGCCGCGGCGGCATCAGCATAGATGCCCACGTCGCAGTAGACAGGGTGTGCCCCAAGGCGTTGGCAGACAGGCTCCAGAGTTTCCGGATGCCGGCCATTCAGAAACAATGTATATCCATCGGCGCTTAAAGCTTCCGCGATGGCCAGGCCAATGCCGCGGGACGCGCCGGAGATCAATGCGGTCTTCATAGATCAGACTCCTTTTAGAAAGTTGATGCCTTGATTATAGCACAGAACATAGGGTTGTGGCCATAGGAAATCCCGCGGTTTGACAAGCAGGCTGCGCCCAAAGTATAATAAAGAAAAACCTTGACGGAACGTAAAAAACATGACTATCCTGATTACCGGTGGAGCCGGTTTCATCGGCTCCCATTTCATCGAATCCTATCGTAAGACCCACCCGGAGGACCGCATCATCTGCCTGGACAAGCTGACGTATGCGGCGGATCGGGGTTTTTTGCGTACCCAGGCACAGGACCCATTGTTCCGGTTCGTGCAGGCGGACATCTGTGATCGGGCTGCCGTGTTTCAAATGTTCCGAGAAGAACGGCCTCAGATCGTGGTCAACTTCGCCGCGGAGACCCATGTGGACCGCAGCATCGCGGATCCGGGCATCTTTCTTAGGACGAACATCGAGGGGGTCGGCGTGCTGCTGGATGCCTGCCTGGCTTTTGGCGGGGTACGTCTGCACCAGATTAGCACGGATGAGGTCTACGGGGACCTGCCCCTGGACCGGCCGGACCTTACCTTCACTGAGGAAGCGCCGCTGAAGGGTAGCTCTCCCTACGCCGCCTCCAAGGCCGCCGCGGACCTGCTGGTTCTGTCCTATTTCCGGACTTATGGCCTGCCGGTGACCATCAGCCGGTGCTCCAACAACTATGGGACAAGGCAGTATCCGGAAAAACTGATCCCCTTGATGGTGGACCGGGCCATACATGACCAGAAGCTGCCGCTTTATGGCGATGGCCTGCACGTGCGGGACTGGATCCACGTGGAGGACCA
>CADBPG010000026.1 GCA_902796435.1 uncultured Eubacteriales bacterium
ACATAAACAGTTTCTGAAGAATCTCTTTTTTGTCTGATTTTGGAATGAATTCCCGTGTGCGTTCGAGTTCATCTGTACACTGGGCAAGTGCGTATTCCAATTCGTCAGTTTCGTCGGAATAGGCTTCAAACTCAGAACCAATGTCTTTATGAAGATCGCTCAACAGCTCTAATTCGTCTTCAATGTCTCCGATCCAGCAGGCTAATTTATCGAGGAGCAGCCTGATTTCTTCCGCGTGACAGGTATTGTTGTTTTTATCCATCAGCTGTTCCCTCCTTCCGCCAGTTCGTGGTCTGATACATAACGGACAGAGTAATCGTCGATCAGATGCTTCTGTTTCTGGCATGCATACATCAGGCTTTTCTCACAGATGCGGTTGATGACACGCGGAATGCCGGCTGATATACGGAACACTTCATCGAGTGCCTTATCTGTGAAGATGTCATTCTCACAGCCGGCATAAACCATGTGCGCCCGGATATACCGCTCCGTCTCAGCCCGGTCAAGATTAGGAAGCGTGCACCTGACATCGATACGCTGACGGATCGCCGCGTACCTTCGAAGCCGCAGCTTCTCCTCCCAGAGTTCATTCTGGCCGACAAGGACCAGTGCGGTCGGGCTCATGGAGTCAAACTGATAGTTCAGCAGGAACCGGAATTCTTCAAGTGTCTCTTTGTCCAGCAGATGGGCCTCATCCAGGATGATGACGCATTTCTTGTGCTGCATGAGGCGGATGATCTCCACTTCCTTCTGGAACTGCCTCTTTGCATCACCGCGGTAAAAGCGGCTTTCGATGCCCAGCTGGTCCAGAAGCCCTTTGTACAGCCATCGCGGTGTCAGCTTTGAATCCGACAGGTACAGCGTGATGTACTGGTCTTTTGGAAGGGATGCCACAAACCGGCGGATCGTTGTCGATTTGCCGCTCCCGGCGTCTCCTGTTACGACGGCAAACAACTGCCGGTCAGCCGCATACGTCAGTCTGCCTACGGTATCATCCAGGACCTCCGATCCATACAGGCTCTGCACAGGAACGTCACGCACAAACGGTGTGTGCTGCATGCCAAAGAATTCTTCAAACATGATCACTCACCATCCCTTCTGTATGAGCTGAAGGAGATCGCGTTGGCCAGATGCTCTGCCTCTGCCTTCTGCTTCTGTTCCAGGAGCGTGAGGAAGCGTGAACTCTCCGGTGTGGTTTCCAGCATGGATGCCGGCTTCACCGGTGCCGGGGAGCAGTGGTCCGCAATCACAAAACGCGCTGCCCTGATCGGCTCCATGTTCTTGTAACGGACAATGACAGTGGATAAATCATTGGGGTCGTAGCCTACTTCTACCTCACATCCGCAAAGAGCTGCGCCGGCTTCGTACTTTGTTCCGTTCAGGCTCACACAGCCTGCCTTGTCAACCGTGCGCTTTTCATGGTGCATGAATGCTTCCGCGACAACCATGGTGTCCAGGAATGTCAGCGCCCGGCTGTCCCGGTTCCATTCCTGCAGAGGTGAAATACCTTCCGCAGGAACTTTCACTCCGAGGCTTTCGTAGTACTCACGGATGCCTTCGTGAGACTTGTTGTGGTAATACCCCTCAAGCCATGCGTCCCATGCGGCATTCAGTTCCTCCAGGGTGCGGATCTTCTGGACTTTCGCTTCATCCAGGAACGTGTCCACAAAACCGTTGAACCTCTCTATGACACCCTTGGTCCATGCATGGTAGGGTTTGGCATGAATCACGGTAATGCCAAGCCTGTCGGCTGCCCTGAGGAGATGCTTATTGATATACTGCGAGCCATTGTCGAACAGCAGCCGGTCCATTTTTCCATGGCGCAGGATGGCCTGATGGAGCGTATCTTCCACGATTTCTCCGGATTCGGTATCGTACCAGCGGGCGAAGATGACGTATCTGGAATGCTGGTCGATCAGGGCCGAAAGGTGAGTTTCCACCATCTTCCTGTCCTTCCCGATGGGAAGCGAAGGGCCGTCCTTGATGTCGCCCTGTACCAGCATCATCCTGTGCGGCTTACAGTACCGCCTCGCGGTGGCGTTGCGCTGCTCGGTATAGCGCTTCATCTGCTTTACGCCAAGCCCTGCGCGGTACAGATATCTCTGCAGAGTGGACCGCCTGAGGATCCCGGGAGCCACAAGGCCTTCCATCTCCATGATCAGAATGATCCTGTCTACTGACCTGGATGGCACCTCTTTCTTGAGCTGTATGGCCGTCCCTACCAGCTCATCAAAGTTGTCGGGAAGGCCGGACCTGCGGCGCTGTGAGCGGTTTGCGGGCTTCAGACCGGTGAAACCGTCGTTCCTGTAGTTCAGCTCGTACCGGAACAGTGTGCGCTCTGAGATATCATGCTCACCGGCGATTTTTCTACGCAGTTCAGCGCGCTCCGCAGGCGCAAGGTCCGGATCGACCAGGGGCATGATGAGCTGGTAACGGGTGTGGGCAGTTTCCTCCTGCCAACTGGTTATTTCTTTCGTGTTCATGGTGTATTTCCTCCTTATGGAAGGAACATACACCTCCTGTACCGCCGCCTCAAACCAAAGTCGTGGCGTACTGCCCGGTGGCATTATCGGGCCAGAAACCCTCCTGAATTGTAGATGACGCGCTGGACGATAGCCAGCCAGGGCATTCCGTCATCCCTTAGCTTTTCGAGCAATGACCCTTCGGTATGGAGGAGTCCTTCTCCAAAACCGGGAAGCTTGCTTCCGACGGATTTCAGGTATCCGTCAATGTTTTGTTTGTTCCGGTTGATCCAGTTACACCACCGTTCGAGAGTAGAATCGGCGGGGTAATTCATCTGCTGATTTTCCAGGTCCTCACTTGTCAGGAGGCCATCAGCAGCATCCTGGATCAGCTGTGTGACGTAGTGCCTGAAGAAGGATAAGATTGAGGGAAGCGCGGTGTGGTAACGCTTTGGATGTTTGTTTTTACAGACATACCTGGGAACCTCTATCCAGCAGGTCACCCCTCCCATTAATCGCATAATGCGGAGTCTGTGATCCCTCAGCACAAGTGTTTTTTCTTTACAGCAGGGACATACAAGAACATGGGGATTGCCCGTTATTAAAAATCTTTTGTTCACCCCGCTTGCGAACCACCCGACATTTTGGTAACATAACCATGGTTATATACCAAGGTCCCGGATGCGAACTGTAG
>CADBPG010000027.1 GCA_902796435.1 uncultured Eubacteriales bacterium
CTATGATGAGCAGAAGGTCACCATGGCGGCTTATAAAGAAGCCATCGATCATAACTTCGGCAAGCAGCTGGAGGATGCTGAAGCGGCGCAGGTCACAGAGGCGCTGGCGCGTCAGCTCAAAGAGAGCGGTGTCCCCGTAAGTGAAGAAAAGATCCGTGCCATCTATCAACTGGCCAAAAATGGCGGTGTTCCGGAAGAAAAGCGCGTACAGTATGAAGCACTGCGTGCGATGATCGAGGAAGTGCCGAAATATGGTAACGATATCGAAGAGGTCGATCTCTTCGCCCGTGACGTTGCCTATACCTATACCAAACCCATCGAGAAATACCGCAATCCGCGCGGCGGCCAGTATCAGGCCGGCCTGTATCCGGTCTCTGCCAACGTGCTGCTGGGTCAGCAGACCGGCGCTACACCGGATGGACGTTACGCCTGGACACCGGTGGCGGATGGCGTAGGCCCGGCTTCCGGCCGGGATACCCACGGACCGACTGCCACGGCCAATTCTGTGGCCCGTCTGGACCATTATATCGCCTCCAACGGAACGCTCTTCAACCAGAAGTACCATCCGTCCGCCTTGCAGGGCGAGGAGAGCCTGGCGAAGTTCGTGGCCATGATCCGCGGTTATTTCGATCAAAAGGGCAGCCATATGCAGTTCAATGTCGTCAGCAGAGAGACCCTGCTCGATGCACAGGCACATCCGGAGAAATATAAGACCCTGGTCGTACGTGTCGCCGGTTACAGTGCACTGTTCACCACATTGTCCAGAGCTTTGCAGAATGACATCATCAATCGTACGGAACAAGGATATTGATATGAACGAAAACTTTTGGGAGCAGACCGGCCGGATCTTCGACATACAGAAGTATTCGATCCATGACGGCCCCGGGATCCGCACCATCGTTTTTCTGAAGGGCTGTCCGCTGCGCTGCCAGTGGTGTTGCAATCCGGAATCGCAGGAATTTGCGATCCAGACCATGCATCTGAAGGACCGCAAGCCCAAGACCGTAGGGCAGGACGTCACAGTGCGTGAAGTCATGCAGGAAGTGGAGAAGGACCGGGTGTATTACCGGCGTTCCGGCGGGGGTTTGACCTTATCCGGCGGTGAATGTCTCATGCAGCCGGATTTCGCGGCAGGCCTTCTGCGCGCCGCCCACGAGACCGGCATCAATACCGCCATCGAATCCACCGGATTTGCTCCATTCGAGACGATCCAGAAGCTTCTGCCATATCTGGATTATTATCTGATGGACATCAAGCATACCGACAGCAGAAAGCATCAGGAGTTCACTGGACAGCCGAATGAACGGATCCTGGAGAATGCTTTCCGCATCGCATCTTCTTCCAACGTGGAGCTGATCATCCGCGTGCCGGTCGTGGCACCTTTCAACGGTACAGAGGAAGAGATCGCTTCCATCGCCCGTTTTGCGAAGAGCCTGCCGGGCGTGCGCAAGATCCATCTGCTGCCATACCACAGACTGGGCCAGGATAAATACGAAGGCCTCGGCCGCCCCTATCTGATGAGTGGCCTGGAGCCGCCGTCACGGGAGACCATGCAGAAACTGCTGAAAGCGGCGGAGGAGGCCAGCGGTCTGTATTGCCAGATCGGAGGTTGACATGCCACAGATCGATGATAAAATGCGGATCATCCAGGAGCTGGTACCGGGTAAGCAGATCACTCTGGCGCACATCGTAGCGGCTCCGGACCCGATCCTGTATCAGAAACTGGGACTGGATCCCGCGGTGGATTATGCGAAGGCGGCCATCGGGATCATGACGATGAGTCCGGCGGAGACCGCCATCGTCGCTGGAGACATAGCGATGAAGGCCTCCGGTATCGAACTGGGCTTCTTGGACCGGTTCAGCGGAACTCTGATCGTCACAGGGATGATCTCCGATGTGGAAGCCTCCTGGGACGCGGTACTTGCTTACTGTCAGGAGAAGCTGGGCTTCGTCATCTGTCCGATCACCAAAACATAATGAAGAAGATCATATTCATGGGGCGGACCGGCGCTGGTAAAACGACTCTGACCCAGTATATCCGGGGTGAAGCGATCCGCTATCAGAAGACACAGTATATCCATCATCAGGATATCGTGATCGACACGCCGGGCGAATATGCGGAGACGCAGCACCTGGGGCGTGCGCTGGCTTTGTATTCCTATGAGGCCGACGTGGTAGGCCTTTTGGCCGATGCCACGGAACCATATTCATTATATCCGCCGAACATCACCTGCATGGTCAATCGGGAGGTCATCGGTATCGTGACCAAGATCGATCATCCGAATGCCCGGCCGGAAAGGGTCGCGGCATGGCTCAGGAATTCCGGTTGCAAAGATATCTTTTTTATCAATGCCCGCACCGGAGAAGGGGTCAAAGAACTGTTGGATCATCTCAGGTAAAAGAAAAAAGCCTCGGACTTTAAGTCCGGGGCTTTTGATGTTACAAGTACTTATTTCTTCAGCAGATCACGGATTTCGGTAAGAAGAACGGTCTGCTCATCCGGCTCAGCAGGAGCGGGCTCTTCAGCAGGAGCTTCCTCTTCCTTTTTCTTGAACTTGTTCATGGCCTTGATGATGCAGAACAGCACCAGCGCAACCAGGATGAAGTTGATGATCGCCATGATGAAGTTGCCGATCAGCAGCTGAGCTTCACCGACTTTGATCGCCATAGCGCTGAAATCGATACCGCCGCAGATCATACCGATGACCGGAGAGATCACGTCAGCAACCAAAGAGTTAACGATCGCGGTGAACGCGCCACCGATGATGATACCAACAGCCATGTCCATGACATTGCCGCGGGAGATGAATTCTTTAAACTCCCCGATAAAGCCTTTCTTTTCACTCATGAAAAGACCCTCCTTGTATAATTATACGTAGGGCAGTGTATACTGCCTTTTCTAAAATTATAGCGTGTTCTTAGGAAATGTCAAGAAGAACTGCGATCTCTTTCAAAAGATGCTCCATTTTTGCATCAAAATCGATCTCGTCCTGGATATATTTGTGGTAGGGATGGGCATCCCAGGCTTCCCAAAGACGATTATCCAATGCAACCGCTTCTTCCTGGGTCTCATATCGGGCTTCGTTGTTTTCCAGGGAATAGAAGGATTCAGGAGATTTTGCGGCCGTCGCCAGATGGAAGATCCCGGCATAGTTCCCCAGCAGACCAGCCTCATCGGTTCCGATATACTCCAGGACCTCTGCAAATTCTGCATCGTTCATATATGCCCGGTTGTCCATGACGCCACGGTCGCAGATCAGCAGGACCTTTTCAACGGGCATGGAGCGGGCGCCCATTTCAAAGATGCTTTCTTTTTCCAGCTGCAGGCGCACCTGACATTTCTGATATTCCGCATTGGTACCACAGGTCCAGGGCGCTACACCGCTGGAGATCAGTTCAGTCGCGGTTTCTTTGATCAAAAGGACCGTATATCCCAAAGGTGTAAAACGATCGCGGATCAGCTTCATGGCCGTTGTTTTGCCGGCACAAGGGCCGCCGGTGATCACGATCTTGGTAATGGAAGGTTCCTGATGCATGGTACGTTCTCCTGGTTCTTTCGGATTTGACTGTAGAAAGGGAGGCATGGGGGCCTCCCTTTCCATTATATACAGTTCCCGATCGACTTGCAAGGCAAAACGGTTTGGTTCGTCCACAGTTTCTTATCGTTTTTTATACAGAACGAGTTCCGGATCCGCTCCATCTTTTTCGTAGGTACAGATCAATATGAAATCCATGTTGGCAAGGATGCCGAAGCATCTTTCGCCTCCAAACGCGGATGTCAACTGATTCCCTAAATAGGTCGTCTGGTCATTCAGGAATCTCACCTTCATCCCACTGGGTAAGGGGTACTCAAGATTCACATATTTACCGACGAGCGCATTCAGCTTTTCTACCTTGGGCATACCCTCGATATGAAGATCATTGATCTCTTCAATGAGTTTCTGTTTGA
>CADBPG010000028.1 GCA_902796435.1 uncultured Eubacteriales bacterium
AGATGTACCCAAGTGGCTGAAGGGGCTCCCCTGGAAAGGGAGTAGGTCGTTAATAGCGGCGCAAGAGTTCAAATCTCTTCATCTCCGGTCTCAAGAAACCCGCTGAAATCCAGTATTTCAGCGGGTTTTCTTATGCCGAAAACAGGCTTGTACCCACAATTGTACCCACAAGAGATTTTCAAGGGCAAAAAAGAAGACCGCTCACAGCGGTCTACTTTTGTATATTTTCATAATAATCTTGCATTCTTGCAGCAGTATCTTCCATCATACGGTCGGAAGCATGAGCGTATACGTTCAGCGTGAAGGAAGCGGTAGCATGACCAAGCATCTCCTGAACAGATTTGATATCAGATCCGGCGGCAATGGCAACCGTGGCAGCGGTATGCCGGAGATCGTGTGGACGAGCATCCGGTCGCCCAATGGAAGCTACGATCCTCTTGAAGTGCTTGTAGTATGTTCCGATTGATGATGGCATTCCAAGTTCATCTGTGAAGACAAGATCTTCTGCATTCAGCCAGGCTTTCCCAGCGCGGAGCCTGGCTTTTTTCTGTTTCAGTTCCTCATCTTTCAGATAGCCGATTGCGATTTGAGGCAGACGCACGGTCCTTGACCTGCTTGATTTGGTAGAGGGAAGCACAACAAAGCCTTCTTTTCTTCGCTGCAGCTGTTGGTCGATCAACAGTGTTCCTTTATCAAAATCTATCTGACGCCACGACAAGCCGAGGCATTCACCTTCACGCAGCCCTCCAAACAGAGAGACGGCAAAGGCGTTCTGAAAGCGATCGCCCTGGATCGCTTCCAGAAAGAGAGGTATTTCTGCATCCGTCAGAGGATGGACCTCTTCCTTTACAGCCTTCTTGACGGTTATCTTGTCTGCCGGGTTCGTATCCAAGTATCCGAGCTTGATCGCTGTATCAAATGCTTTGTGGCATAGGCCGGTAGCACAGCGCACAGTCTTCACGGACAATCCCTTCTTGATCATGCCGTTTGCCATCTTTTGGAGATCTTTACCAGAGATATCCTGGAGCGGGATACTGCCAAGATAGGGCTTTATATAGTTCTTGGTATCGCTCTCATACTTCATGACTGTGTAAGGCTTCAACTGATCCCTACAGTATGTATCCAGATATTCATCCATCCACTGGCCGACGGTCATCTTGATAGGAGCGATATAGCGATTGTGTTCGACCTCGTAGATCAGATCAGTCATCTTCTGCTGGACTTCACGCTGCGTCTTGCCGTATACAGATCGGACGATCCTCTTTCCGGTACCAGGATCATAACCGATGGTTAGACGACCTTCCCAGATGAACACGCCGTTGCGTTCTCGCTTCCTAATGCTGCCGGTCGACTTAGATCTCATTAGCACTCCTCCTTTCGGGAAAAATAATACGCCTCTTCGGAGGCGTTATTTTTGTGCATGAAAATGTTCATTTCAGGCCGTACCGTCTTGCGGCGTATCGGATGGAGATGATCCGTCCGCCGCTTTTTCCTGAAGGTCCAGTTCTTCAGCGTAGGCCTGAAGCTCAGCTTCTTTATCAATAGCAGAAGCCTTCTGCTCAGCAACATATTCAGCATAAACTTTGTCGGACATCCATTTAAGCCACTTCCAACCTTCCGGAGGCAGGTTCATTAACATGGTTACAAAACGTCTGCGGAAAGCATCATCACGATCTGTGAAAACATCGCGAGCCCAGGAGATCAGCTCGTCCTCCTGGCTGGTCTCGACAAAAGGCTCTCCCTCACCACCACGAAGCCAATCTTCGGAGACATGGTACTCGCGGCAGATGGATTTGATCATCTGATCAGTTAAGGAACGATTATCGCGTTCAATGTTAGATATAGCTACCTTAGTTACACCAAGTCGTTCTCCAAAGTTTTCAAGAGTCATTTTGAGAAGATCTTTTCTTAAAAACTTAAGCCTCTCGCCTTGTGTCATATATTCAGCTCCTTTCAGTAGTTTTGTGGGATAAAGACACTATAAACCAAAAGATAAAAAAAGTCAAGAAAAAAGTTATCAAAGATAACAAAGATATGTTGACAAAGTAATCGATGAGTACTATAATGTAATCATAGATTACAGAAAGGAGCAACAAGAAAACAGAGAGATGAAAGAGGAATCATCCTGGAAGACTCATAACAGTACGCCATGCAAAGATTGTGACGAACGGCATGAGGGATGCCATTCAAATTGCCAGGAATACATTTCATACAGGGCTTCACACTCAGCGCAGAAGGAAGCCTTCAACAAATGGGCATATGAAACAAGGAAGGACAGGATGGACAGATTAGGCAGACCCGGCCGAAGAAGAAGGAGACAGAAATGAAAGAGAAGACCTGGTCGATCAGTTATTCGATCAAATTCAAAGACGGCAGAGTCCAGGAGGTAGGGATGTTCCCCAGAGAGGGTGACTTGGAGCCGGCAGAAATCAAGGCACGGACTATCTGGGGCGCCTTGCGGAAGGCAGAGTATAACATAGCAGCACCGCTGCGTAAGGATCCGGGAATCGAAGATGTGGTGATCTGGAACATCGGTATCATGGAGGATGACGTCTTTCAGGCGTAGGAAAGGAGCAGAGCATGACACGAGAGGAAGTCAGAGAACAGCTGAAGGAGATCGAGATCCTCGGCAAGGTCGGCAAGTACAGGCAGGATCTGGTGACCGAGGCCATGGAGTTGAGCATTGAGATGCTGGAGGAGATGAACCGCCAGGCAGCGGCTAAGCCGGCCGAGAAGAGACAGGATGCGGATCCTGCGCCGTCGCTGCTTATGCCGGCGAGCTGAGAACAGGAGGAAGAACATGGAAGCAGCAATTCAGAAGCAACTGATCAAGCTGGAGCGGACCACGCTCACATTGGAGGAGGCGGCCGCTGATCTGGGAGTCAGCATGAACACCATGTATACGCTGATCCGCAGAGAGGATTTCCCGTGTTTCCGCATTGGGAAGCGGTACCGGATCCCGTATGACGGTCTGAAGGAATGGTCGGCTCGAATGGCCACACAGCACGCGGAGGTGGCGATATGAGAGAGATCAAGGTGATCATCAAGAGGCCCGACGAAGCGTACGGCCATGTGGAATACATCGCCAATGAGCTGGAAGACCTGCAGAAGATCGTCGGTGGGTACATCGAGACGGTGTCTCTGCTGTCCAATATGGTTTTGATCGTCAATGAGGAAGGCAAGCTGATGGGCCTGCCATACAACTTCGGCACGCATGATGATATCTTTGTCGGCACAGTGATCGTCGCCGGCATAAAAGAGGATGAATTTGCCGATGTGCCGATTGATCTGTCCCAGTGGAAGCGGATGCTTCTGGCATGGGGAAATTAAGGGGACTTATGGATAATCCGGGTTCGAGCCCCGGAAGTCCCATATTGGCTGGTGCGAAAGTTACACGATAAAACACTCCAATCTTTTCAAAAATCCATAAGGTCCTTGTGTTGTTGCTCACCGAACGAAGGATTCATGCACGCATCAGCCGTTTTTGCCCGTGCTCCGGGACGCACTGACAGGTTCAGTGCCGCAGGTCCGACTCCTGCCGCGGGAATCTATCGATAGAATATCACTATGAAGGAGGGTTTACATGGCGAGGGTATGGAGTGCCAAGGAAATCAAGCAGTGTCCTAAATGTGGCCGATATGCCTTTGTAAAGACTAGTTTTCGCAAAGATGGTGATCAGCCGGTGTATATAGGCGGTGGCTGCCTCTTTTGCGGACATAGAGGCGAATGGGACGGAAGGCATCTGTCAGACAAGGGTATTCCGGAGTATCGGGATGCCAGAAGATGGGAGGCAAAAGCATGAAAATATTCAACTGGACGGTAACAGCGATAGCGCTGATCCTGATCTGCACCGTTGTGTTCCTTCAGATCGCCGAGCCGTGGGCTCTGATCGCGGTCGTGATGTCTCTGGCCTGGCTGATCAGCTGGGCATGGGGGCCGGAACATGCCGGATAAGTGCGAGTGGCCGGAGGGAGCGACCGTCTGCATAGGCGGGCACGAGGTGGATCCGTGCCTGTATGAGGAGATCGAGAAATGGGAAAACGTGACGGTGGTCGTAAACCGCTGCAAGCGTTGCGGCCACATCGAAATAGAATGGTATCCGCAGGAAGATACGAGGAGGCTCTTATGACCATAAGTTTCGTGGAGGCATTGATAGCCTGGATCATCTTGGCCAGTGTGGTAGTAGGTGGGGTCCTATTTGGAATCGGCTGTTTGATTATGAAGCTGCATGATAATCAATGGGAGATCTGAAATGGATTGGCATACCGGATGTCCAATGAGAGAAGGGAGATACCTTGTCACCATCACATGGATGGAGAAGAGACTCGTCTTTACCGACTACTGGATAGAACCGCTCGGATGGGATGAGTGGCATGATGATGTGGTCGCCTGGGCAGAACTGCCGGAGCCATATAGAGGAGAAAAACATGGATGAATTGGAAAGACTCGGAGAGATTTTTATGAATCTGGCTCACGCCTTTAAGGATGCCATCGAAGCCATGTGCGGAAGCTTCAGGGAGAGCGTTGAAAGACTTGCGGAGAACCTGAAGAAGGGGCAACTGAGCAATCGGCATAGCAGACAAGGCCATAACCTGCGCTACTGGCAGCAAAGAAGGATCAGAGGATTAAAGTGGAGACAGGGACAATGACGAAAGAAGAAGCAAAGAATCACCAACAGAGACTGGGCAACGCCGCCGGGTGGTATTACGCGACGGAAGCGGAAAAGTGCTGCGGAGTATATCCAAAGCTCATGAGAAAATGGACAAACGACCCGCAAGACGTTTACCTCGAGTGCGAGGTTTGCGGGAAGCGGACGGGACTCTTCACAATGCCATGGCTCGCAGTCAGAGCATGGAACGAGCATCATTACAGAGATCAACAGTTGAGTCTGTTTTAGGAGAAGGAAATGACTGAGAAAGGAAAGAATCATGAGTGAAATTGTAAGAGAGTTGACAAGAGAAGAACTGGGTGCGGTGAATAATATGTTGAGAGCAGAAAACGAGAAGTTAAAAGCAGAACTTGAAGAAGCAAGATTGGCTGTAGAACATAACCGTCACGTCGCAGAAGAAAATCAGCTTAAATATGAATTACGTTATCGTGATGGCGTTATTTACGGCATGAAATACGCACTTAGATGCAACGGAGTAAGCGGCGGTGAGGTGGATAGAGAATATGAACGATGATTAATCAGCAGAATTCGTTGAAGCAATCAATAGCGGCATCTGCAATTTTGAAAGACAAAAAGACGCTTGAACAGATAATAGATGAAGAGCCATCCGCTGACAATGACAGCTTGTACAAAATGTTAAATGAAGCGCATAACGAAGGCTATGATGTCGGCTATTGGGCTGGTCGGAGAGACTATGAGCAAAAGTGGATTCCTGTCAGTGAGAGGTTGCCGGACTTGTGGGATGAAAAATACCTTGTTTCTCTTGCATGGGGCGGTGTCGGTACTATGGAATACAAATCAACAGGCTTTCATAATTATGGATCTTTTTCGCCTGTTCCTATAGAAACTATAACTGCATGGATGCCTTTACCTAAACCGTATGAGAGGAAAGAATCATGAGGCTGATTGATGCAGATGCGCTTACTAAATGGGTGCAGGAGTGTGGAGAGAAATGTCCAACTATTTCCGTAGAGAAGTTGTTTAACACAATAAAAGATGCCCCGACCATTGACGCTGTTCCCAACATAAAAGCCTGTTTTAGGAGGACGAGATGACAGAGAAAGAAAATGAGATGGTCCAGGAGATCACCGCATCGTGCGTGCGTCTCAACGGCACGGGCTTTGCGGAAGCGGAGATCCATCTATTCACAAGGATGGCGTTCCTCGAGGTCCGGCTGAGGCTTGGATCCGAAGATCTCCGGCAAGAGTACTGGGATAGGACCTACCAAGTAGATGCAGAGTTCCGGGGCGAAGACAGGATCCGTGAGCTCAACGCGGTGCGGAACAAGCTTCGTGGCTGGGAGAAGATCAAACTGGGCGCCATGAAGGCAGCCATGACAGACTGGAAGGTAGATATTCCGGCAGAATTTGCCGGGCAATAAGAGGCAGAAATATCCAATCATAAGGATTTCAAAAAAAGTGGGAGAACATCCCACTTTCGGCCTTGATAAGGATATTAAAGTTGGGTACAAAAGGGCGGAGAAAATGGCATACAAGCGCAAGATCTATCGATTCCTGAATGCCATCGAGGTAGAAGATTGTCACGATGGCAAATACGGTGCTCCGGGCATGAGCCGAGAGCAAAAGAAGAAGGCGACGCCGGAGCAGATCGAAAAGCAGAACCAGTACCAGAAGGAAAAGCGATGCCGGCACAGACTGCGGAAGCACTTTGACGTGAACGATTACTTCATCACGCTGACCTATGCGCAGGACAGACGCCCTCAGGACATGGACCAGGCGAAGAAGGATATCGGCTGGTTCACCAGGCAGCTGCGTAAAGAGTACCGTAAGGCTGGCCAGGAGCTGAAGTGGATCCGGAACCTCGAGTGTGGATCCAGAGGAGCCTGGCATGTCCATATGGTGATCAACCGCATTCCGGATCTGGATCTGACGATCACCAGGCTGTGGCAGCATGGGATGGTGGACATCAAGCTCCTGTATCAGAAAGGTGAATTTGCCGAGCTGGCCAAGTATCTGACCAAGACACCGAAGACAGAGTCGCGCCTTCGTGAGGCGTGCTACTCGACATCAAAGAACCTGCCGCTGCCGGAGCCGGAGAAGAGCGTACACCAGAGCTGGAAGATCACCGACAAGATCAGAGTGCCGGCTGGCTGGTACCTGGATAAGGAGTCATTCCGTGAGGGCGTCAATCCGATCACAGGGCATCCGTACAGGACCTATACGCTGATCCGGCTGCAGCGCAGGAATGAACGAAAGAAGAGGCGAAAGCGTGAAAGTATTGATTCTAAAGATGCTCGGAAGAGACGAGACCGGGCGGGCCGATGAGGCCACTGTCACGATCCAGGTGGCGGGAGAGGACGAAAAACTGTATGGATACCAGGTCACCGGATACAAATGGGAGGAGCGTCCGGACGACATGAAGCACTGGGAGGATGATAGCGATGACGGATCAGCAGAAGATCAACATGGATGAGCCTTTCTGGAAGACGCGGAAGACAGTCGCCTATGACAGGAAGAAACTGGCCAGAGAGCTGGCCAAGAAAGGCGTGACGCTCAGGGAAGCGGCTATAGCCGTCAGCGTAAACGAGCAGTATTTCTACAGCGGATACTACCGCGGCGGCGGGATCAATGTAGTCCTGGCGCTGCGTCTGCAGAAGCTCTATGGAATAGATCCGCTGACATACGTGATCGGCGCGGATCGGGCTTTCTTCGAGAGCGGCGATCCGAAAGATCTGCCTAAGATGACCAGGCGTCCGCAGCTGAACAGAAAGCCGGATGTCAGATCTCTGATGGGACCGTCAAAGAAAGAGAGACGCAGACGGAACCGGGCACAATTCGGCGAGTCCAGGACCAATGCACAGATCAGATCCGGCAACGAATACCGGAAGCGGTGCAGGCAATGCATCTATCGAGGATCCGGGATCAATGGCTGCGACTATATCATCCTGGTTGGTCATAGCAGAGGGTGCCTGGCTGATGCATGCACACGGTTCGTGCCGGGTTCGCAGCTGAAGCAGAAGCCACAGTCTCTGTCCAACCTGTAAACATGGCATACCGGAATAAAGAGCATTATAGAGATCCGACAGCGGGAGCGGCCATGTGGAACGTGACGCGGAGAAGACGGGAGGAGGCGACTGCTAGAGTGACGAGAATGGAACTGGAGAACTATAGGCGGTGGGACGAAGAGATCCAGCGCCTCAAAGAGCAGATCGAGGACCTGCAGGACGGCGGCATTAAGAGTCCGAGAGTCACCGGGATGCCGAAGGCGACCAGCAAGGCCGGTGATCAGATCGGCAACAGGGTAGCCAGGCTGTCCACACTGGAAGGCATGATCAACGACCTGAAGGTCCGCCAGGCGCGGATCCGTGATACCATTGGCCGACTGCAGCCGACAGAGATGCGGATCCTCTGGTACCGGTACATAGATGGTCTGTCGTGGGATCGGATCGCAGAGAAGATGCAATACAGCCAACGCTTTGTCTTGAGGATCCACAGCAAAGCGTTGCGCAGCCTGGAAGAGATGGGTCCGGGACCACAGAACGGATGTTCTTGACAGTTCACTATTTTCGTGATAATATGATATTGTGCAAGAACCATAGACAGGTCCCGGACGTCAACCGGGAGCCTGTCTTTTTGTATGCACATTTCTGCTTTCATGTTCGCCGTCCCGATGAAACCCAGGCGGGACGGAGCCTCCTGAAAAAGACCGCCCCATACAGAAAGGGACCGGGCAGATAAAAGGCCCGGGCCATATAAAAGACCCGGCAGGGATCATGAGACCGACGGCATCCAGGAGACCGGCATGGATACCAGGACCTGGGAGGAAGGAGCTGAGAGTACATGGCAGCACGGCCAGGCAAGCCGCTGCGAGCAGACAGGACAGGCGAGTTCAGGACCGCCCTGGAAAAGAACCGGCGTATCATTTATGCCACCCAGACGGTCTGTGGAATCTGCGGCAAACCGGTCGACATGTCGATCAGATATCCGCATCCGTTGTCTCCAACGATCGATCACATCATCCCCATTGCAAAAGGCGGGCACCCATCAGCGCTGGAGAATCTTCAGCTTGCTCATCGTTGGTGTAACAGACAAAAAAGTGATAAGTTTTTCGCGATCAAGCAAGTCGGAGAAGAAGCAGAGATCGCGAACAGAGATCTTCCGTTGCATTACGACTGGAAGCATTACAAGGCTTCGGCTCTGCCGAACACATAGGGGGGGATCCCTCCCGGGGGCCCTCGGCTCCGCCCTTCACCCGGCCGTACTGCACGGATTTTCGCGCGCCAGATTTTTTCGAAAAGGGGAAAAAGGGGTCAATCTTCCAATGGAGCGCGCGCGCGAAGAAAACCGTGTCGTATTTTGACGTGAAATGAAAAGAAAAGGATCAGCTGCATGAAGAAAAGAGCATGGAAAACGAAGATAAAAAAGGCCTGCCGGGATGCCGGTACCTATATGCCTTACTTCGATGCACCGATCGATGCTCTGGCCGGGATCCTGGAGTGCAGGGACCAGGTGGAGGAGCTCTACCGGGAAGAAGGTGAAGGCCCAATCGTGGAATACACGAACAAAAACGGATCTACGAACATGGTCAAGAACCCATTACTGGTCACATGGGATGATCTGAACAAATCGGCATTGACATATTGGCGGGATCTTGGGCTGACGCCGGCTGGCCTGAAGAAGATCCGCGAAGACACCTTCCGGAAAGAGCAGGAGAAATCCGCGAGCGACAATTTGTTTGAGCGGCTGCAGAATGCGAGAGCAGCCAGAGAGGAGAAAAATGGCAGCGTATAAAGGCATCGAATATCTCAGGAGAAGACTGGCACAGAAGCGGATCCGCGTCCTGAAGCGGTATGAGTACTACGAGATGAAGAACATGGCGAAGGATCTGCAGATCTCCACGCCGGACTGGCTCCGTGGTTGGACAAGCTCGCTGGGATGGTGTGCGAAGGCAGCTGACAGCCTGGCCGATCGCCTGGTGTTCCGGGAGTTCAGAGAAGACAACTTCGACATGAACGAGATCTTCAACATGAACAACCCGGACGTCATGGTCGATAGCGCTATCTTGTCCGCACTGATCGCCAGCTGCAGTTTTATTTACATCTCAGCTGACGATACCGGCTATCCGCGGCTGCAGGTCATCGACGGAGGCAATGCAACCGGTATCATGGATGAGATCACAGGGCTGCTTAAAGAAGGCTATGCTGTCCTGGAACGGGATGACATGCAAAGACCGACACTGGAAGCTTATTTCACGGCCGAAGAGACCATCACATATACCAAAGGCGAAGAGTCTGGACGATGGGCGAACCAAACAGGGCACCCATTGCTGGTGCCGATCGTCTTCAGATCTGATGCAAAGCGGCCATTCGGACATAGCAGGATCAGTCGGGCATGTATGGACCTCCAGGAAGCGGCCATCCGCACGATCAAGCGGTCAGAGATCTCTGCGGAGTTCTACTCATTCCCACAGAAGTATGCGACAGGCCTGGATCCGGATCTGGAGAAGATGGACAAGTGGAAGGCGACCATGACAACGATGCTGACCTTCACAAAGGACCAGGATGGTGACAAGCCGACGCTGGGACAGTTCCAGCAGGCGTCCATGTCTCCGCATATGGATCAGATCCGCATGTTCGCAGCACTGTTCGGGGCCGAGACCGGCTTGACACTGGACGATCTTGGGTTCCCATCGGAGAATCCGTCGTCAGCTGAAGCCATCAAGGCGTCGCACGAGACATTACGAGCAACAGCAAGGAAGGCACAGCGAGCCTTTGGAAGCGGTCTGCTCAACGTGGGATACCTGGCTGCATGTCTGCGGGATCAGTACCCATATCAGAGGTCTCAGGTCTATTTGACGACAGCTGCGTGGGAGCCGCTCTTTGAACCTGATTCCAGTATGATGGCCAGTATCGGAGACGGCGCCTACAAGATCAACCAGGTGGTGCCGAATTACATCGACAGCGAGGCGATCCGAGATCTGACCGGCATTCGAGGCAGAGCATAATATGACTGAAGAAGAGAGCAGGGTCTATCAAAAAATCATCCAGAGACAGCAGGAACTGATTGAACAGGACAAGCTGATTCAGAGCCTGGAAGAAAAGCTTGCTGGAGGGACAGCCACATATCAGGATGCCTGGGATTATGCTAACAGGGTCGGGAGAGCAACGTCTACAGCGATGACTGAACAGATCGATGCGCTGATCTCTGACGGCATCGATGGTTATGAGACCATTATGGAAGCCCTATATGAGGGATATGATACATCTGCAGTCTATGCTGCAACGGTGCAGACGATCCAGAACAAAAAATCAGGACTTGGAATCAAAGGCCAGCAAGCTGATTTTGATAGGGACCGGGCTTCCGGGATTGCACATTTGGGATCCAATGCTGAAGATGCAACGAGTGCAACTCGTTATCTAGGCGCACCGGTAGAACACTTTACAGAAAACGTGGTCGGTGATACAATCAAGGCGAATGAGGCCTTCCAGTATCAGTCCGGACTGAATCCGAAGATCAAAAGGACGTCTACAGGTAAGTGCTGCCGGTGGTGTGATGAGATTGCCGGTGTTTACGACTATCCAGCTCCGGATGAGGTCTATCGGAGACATCAGAACTGCAATTGCCTGGTAGAGTATTATCCGGGGAACGGGTTGAAACAGAATGCTCATACAAAAAGATGGAATCCGGATGCAGAACCAGCGGCGATAGAACAAAGGAAGAGCGTATTAGCAGCGAGATTTGACGGGACAAGAACTATATGGGAAGATGTTGATCTGTCATGCGTTAAGCAAATGCAGCATGGGTTTTCTGCATTCCCGCCAGACGATGTACTAAACCAATATTGTCAAAGAATCGTTCCTCAAAAAGGTTATTTCGACGTGGCAATGCATGGTGACTGGAATGGAGTAGCTTTCAGCAAAAAAGAAAAAGCTAATATGATTGCGAGAGACCTTGCAATGATTATTAGGAGAAATCCCGATTATAATGGCGAAGAGAAGATAAGACTGCTATCGTGCTTTACAGGTAAAACGCCTGATGATGGGGATTACTGTTTTGCAGAATATCTGGCAAATGCGCTTGGAGTCGATGTGCTTGCACCTAATAAAAAACTATACATTAACCCGGACGGTAGTTACTATGTTGGAAGACATGACGAGGGAACAATGATCCCGTTTAAACCAAATCAAAGGAGGCGATTAAAATGAAAGAGTTTGGTTTCTTCAAAGGAATGGAATATGATGAATGCGAAGAGTCATTCGATGATTTCCGAGGACATAAAAATAAACTTTCAAAAAAACAAGTCCTTGAATATTTGAGGAAGTTAGAGCCTGCATTAGCGCCAATGGTTCTAACACATGATATCTTTACAGGAGAAAGACTAAGTTCTCCGCCAGGAGTGTTTTATGACGGAGAGTTTTGCTTCCCTATAGATTTTATTCATTATTTTGAAAAGTATGATATCGGAATCCCGCTAGAATATGAGGAGTACCTTATTACAGAAAAAGGTATTATACCCGAGAAAGGTGAATGATGGTCAAAGACGATTACGACGTGATCCTTTGCAAGCTCCTGATCTACCTGTATGCCATCCTGAAGCGAAAAACTGTTTACAACGATGTTGAGTTCGATAAAACAGTCCGAAGAAACGTTAATGAAGACTATTTCACGGATGTGCTGCGGCTTGCCCAGGAAGAAGGCCTGATCAGAGGAGTGATTACCACAAAAGTCTGGGGAGGCAGCTATATCTTGCTCTCAAGCCCGGCGGATCTGGAGATCACGCCGGCGGGCATCAGATACCTGAAAGAGAACAGCACAGCACAGAAGGCGCTCAAGGTAATCATCGACACAGCTGATATCTTTGCTTCGCTCGCGAGTGCGATAGGACTCCATATATGATATGCCAGACAGAAGAACCGGCCGCCAGGAGCCAACCACAGCCTTTATCCTGCCATACAGCGACTCTGTTGGTGCCGATGCGATAGATCTCTATGAGCTCTCCGGAAAACCGGCAGAACCATGGCAGGAGCTCCTGGCATATGATCTGCTGGCGGTCGGAGATGATGGAAAGTGGATCCATACACGATTTGGGTACTCGATTCCACGCCGGAACGGCAAGGGCGAACTGCTCATCATCCGGGAACTATACGGCCTCATGGTCGGAGAGAAGATCCTGCACACGGCGCATCTGACGTCGACATCACATTCAGCCTGGGAGCGGCTGTGCACGGCGCTCGATGCCATAGGCATCCAATATTCCTATATCCGGGCCAAAGGCAGCGAGTATATCCGGCTGCGGACCGGCGGATACATCTCTTTTCGTACCAGGACATCCAAGGGAGGCTTGGGCGAAGGCTATGATCTGCTGGTGATCGATGAGGCCCAGGAATATAAGACCGACCAGGAATCTGCGCTGAAGTACGTTGTTACGGACAGTCAGAACCCGCAGACGATCCTGTGCGGGACGCCTCCGACGCCTGTTTCATCCGGAACTGTCTTCCGGGACTTCCGGAAGAGCGTGCTGGCCGGAGAAAAGGAGCGTGCCGGATGGGCCGAGTGGAGCGTCGAGCAGAAGTCAGACGTCAACAACAGAGATCTGTGGTATGAAACGAATCCGTCACTCGGATATCACCTGGACGAGAATCAGATCGCGGACGAGATCGGCGACGACGAGATCGATTTCAACATCCAACGACTCGGCCTCTGGATCAAGTACAACCTGAAGTCGGCGATCTCCAAGGTAGACTGGGAGAACTGCCGGGTCGAAGTCCTGCCGCAGCTGGTCGGAAAGATCTCCGTCGGGATCAAGTTCAACAAGAACGGAGAAACAGTCAGCCTGGCGGTGGCTGGAAGGACGGATGACGATAATGTCTTCGTGGAAGCGGTCGAGAACAGGCACATGCGGGATGGCATTGCCTGGATCATGGACTTTCTGAAGGCGCTCGGGAAGAACGCCAACAAGGTGATCATCGATGGCAAGAACGGTCAGACACTGATCGAAGATGAGCTGAAGAAGGCAAAGATCCGATATTACGTCTTCCCGAAGGTCACAGAGTACATCGCAGCGAATGCAGCATTCGAGCAAAATATATTCCAGCGCCGGATTCGGCATATGGAACAGGGAGCGCTGACGCAGGCCGTCACGAACTGCGAGAAGCGCGCGATCGGATCCCATGGAGGATTTGGATATCAGTCGATCAGCGCCGTAGCTGATCAATCGCTCATGGACGCGGTGATCCTGGCCGCCTGGGCGGTAGATGAATATAAACAGGGCAAAAAACAAGTAGCAGGCTATTAAGGCATCCATTCGATATGGGTGCCTTTTTAGATATAAAACTAACGTCACTGTACGGAAAAACAGGGAAGGAGATACACAGATGGGTGAATTTACGCCGATCGCGACACAGGAAGAATTTGATGCTGCCATCAAGGACCGTCTGTCCAGGGCAGAAGAGAAGTTCTCCAAGAAGTATGAGGGATACATGTCTGCGGACGATGTATCCAAGCTGAAGCAGGATTACGAGCTGAAGATCAACGGTCTGCAGAAGGCCGCTGACGAAAACGCGAAGAAGTACGCGGATTATGACAAGCAGATCGCAGAGCGCGATGCCAGGATCAAGGGCTACGAGACCGCCTCGGTAAAAACGAGAATCGCCCATGAAGCCGGTTTGTCCTATGACGCTATCGACTTTCTGCAGGGCGATGATGAGAAGTCGATCCTGGAAAGCGCAGAAAAGCTGAAGAAGCTGACCGGTGCGAACAACACCCAGCCGCTGGCCAATCATGACAATAACGGCGGCAGTTCCAAAGACGCAGCATACAAGAGTATGCTGTCAAAATTAACCTGAGAAAAGGAGAAAAATTATGCCTGACGTAGTAAGCAGAGGTACTCTCTTTGATCCCATGCTGGTCAAAGATCTGATCACCAAGGTTGCCGGCAAGAGTTCTCTCATCAAGCTGGCGAACCAGGAACCGGTTGCCTTCAATGGCAACAAGTATTTCACCTTCACCATGGACGACGAAGTCAACATGGTGGCAGAGAACGCAGCGAAGGCCCGTGGCGGCATGGCGCTGACCCCGAAGACGGTCGTACCGATCAAGGTCGAAT
>CADBPG010000029.1 GCA_902796435.1 uncultured Eubacteriales bacterium
CAAGTACAGAGGGATCATACCGCCGGAGAACAGCATGGTGAATGTCCACAGCCAGGTAAGTACCGTTTTGCCCCACAGGCCGCGGATCGAAAGCGGATAGGCGACCAGGAAGGTGAGGACCATGTTGGTGGTCGTACCGATGACAGTAACCTTGACGCTGTTCCAGAAACTGACGAACAGCAAAGGATGCTTCAGAGCCGCCTTGTAGCCTTCCAGGTTGAAACCAACGGGCCACAGCCAGACCTTGTTAGCCTTAACAGCAACAGCGTTGGAGAAGGATGCAGAAACGACGAAGATCATCGGATACAGAACGATGAGCATGGCGATCGTCAGGATGGTATAGTTGATGATGGTAAACGTCCGGTCGCCCTTGCTCAGTTTGATCTTATTACTATTCTTTGCCATTGCGACCCCTCCTTACCACAGTGACGTCTCGCCGACACGGCGGGCGATCCAGTTGACCAACGTGATGATTATGATGTTGGCGACGGAGTTGAACAAGTTGACTGCCGTTGCAAGACTGTACTGTGCTTGCTGCAGACCCATGCGGTAGATATAGGTACTGAAAACATCAGAAGTAGAAATGTTCTGCGTATTCTGCAGCAGATAGACCTTCTCATAACCAACACTCATGATGGAACCGCAGTTCAGGATCAACGTGATGATGATGGTCGGCATGATACCGGGGATATCAACATGGAGGATCTGCTGCAGGCGTGAGGCACCATCGATCTCCGCTGCTTCATGCAGTGATGGATCGACGCCGGCCAAAGCTGCTATGTACAAGACCGAACTGAAACCTGTGCCCTGCCATATACCGGACCAGACATACAAATGCTTGAATGCCTTGGGTTCGCTGAGGAAGGGGTACCGGTCACCGCCAAGTTTGACGATAAAGTTGTTGACCAGACCAGTCTTCTGAGAGAACAGCATCGTAATGATGGAGACCAGGATAACCGTGGAAATGAAGTACGGAGAGTAGGTGACCATCTGCACGACTTTGCGGTACCGCATGTTGCGGCATTCATTCAAAGCGAGCGCCAGAATGATGGGGAACGGGAAACCGGCCAGCAGGGAATAGATACTGATGCCCAGCGTATTCTTCAGCAGACGTCCGAAATCACGGGTGCCGAAGAAGTTCTTGAAGTAATAATACCACGGTTCAGCCCAGGGACTGCCCAGAATACCATTGACAGCACGGTAATTCTTAAAAGCGATCAGAATACCGAACATCGGCCAATATGAAAACAAGACCAGGACGATGAACGGAGGGAGCAGCATAAGATAGCATTGCCAGTGGAGCTTGATCTGTTTCCAGGCCGAGCCGCCGCGGACATAGGCTTCTTCGCTGTTGTACCGCTTTTTGAGTGACTTGCTCATTCCTTCACACTCACTTTCTGTTTAAGATCCGACTGAGTCGCTGCACATACTGCCAGCAAAGCCGTCTTTACATGTATGCCATAATGATATTTGATAACAGTCCGTAACGCAAGATTTAAATTTTATGATATGTGGGTTATTTTTTATGATTTTATCATTAATTGACAAAAAAACACAAAAACGTAACGTTTTGTTTTGTGGTTTTCTTCCATACTTCCATTGCTCTTTTCATCAAAATACCCTATAATCTGGCCATAAAAGCAGGCAAAGGAGGGCATATTATGAGCAACGAAGAAAAGATAAAGGATGCCTTCTACTTCACTAAAAACAGAAAAACCGGCAGCGTCTATGCTTTCCGTTATTACGAAAGCCTGGACGCGCCGGTAGAATCCTGTCTTCTTCTCTCTTACTTTCAAAATCACTGCATGATATCTCCGGGGTTGACTCCGAAGTGTTTTTTGAAATTACGGCGGAAGGTGCCCACATTGTCATATCCGCAGGCCTTTGCCACGCGTGATACCGACATGTCCTTCTGCAAGAGCAGATCCCGGCCGATCCGGACACGCATCTGCTCGATGTAGGACTGGAAGCCGATCCCCATTTCTTCTTTGAAGCGCTGCGAAAAATAGGTGGGTGTCAGCCCAAAGGAATCTGCCGCTGTCTTCAGATCCAGTTTTGAATTGACGACCTCCGGATCGATATAGGCATGGACCCGCTGGGCAAAAGAATCGAAACGGCTGATATGGCCGCTCCTTCGATTGCACACCTTCTCCAGTTCAGAAAGCACGTATGCCTGCCAGTCCGGCCCGATGACCGCGTCTGTCAGCCATCGTGCCATTTCTTCCGCTTTTATCTCTCCCAGAGATCTGAAGAGGATAGTCAAGGAACTCATGGAAAGGCCCAGAAACATGTGCGTCAGATATTTCCAACGTTTCAGGCGAAAAAGCGTCATGAGTTGCAGGAATAAAAGGCGGGTCGATTCAAAACGGCCCTCGGAAAGATCCCGTAACAGGATCCCCGCCCATTCCGTATTCTCCTCCATCTCTTCTTCTTTTTCATATTCTGTGCCAAGATCCATCGCGACCAACGCGCCTTTGACCTCTCTCTGACGCTCATACTGATCCACCGCGTTTCTGACCATATCTTCCAGATTCAGCTCCGGGATCAGAAAGTTGGAGTAATACATCCGGACAGTATACGCTGTCCCCAGGATCTTCTCTATTTCCGGCTTCAGTTCTTCTTCCAGAACTGAAGCCTTTTTCATGGCTGGTTCCGGAAAAGCCAAGAACACCGCACCGCCCATGATCCTGCGGCACAGGACCTCTGCCGGCAGAAGGCCTGGCAGTTCCTGTGCCAGTCTGTCTGCCTGATCGAACCAGCTTTGATAGGAAGCCGGATCTTTTGCGGGAACAAGGCTTTCATAGAAGATCATCACCAGCTGATACGCATTCATAGACGTGATTCCTCCTGTTGCAACGAGACGTCGATCTCCTCCGCAGTCCGGGTGCGGTACAGCATCAGTTCCCGTACGGGCATGGCTGTGATCCGCTCCAGGGCATATGCATAGAGCCTGAGCTGTCGGCTGTACATCTCCACCCGGGCCTGGTCCCAGTACCGGTCGGATTTGTAATCAGCGATCACCCATCCTTCCTGTGTACGGAAGCAGACATCGATGATACCCTGTACCATGATCTCCGCGTCCTGCGGGACTTCCGGATGCTCCTCCAGCCATTCCGGGATCCAGGACCGGATCTTTCCCACAGGGATCCGCACGATGAAGGGCTGCTCTTTCAAGACCTGTTCTGCCTGCCGCATGCGCTTGAGCAGTGCACTTTTCGCGAAGGCATGTAGTTCTTCAACGGGCACCATGGACCGTTCTTCCGCGCTCAGACGCTGCTCATCCTCCAATTGCTGCAGTTGCTCCTCCACGGCATCCATCCTGTCGAAGTCCAGTAGAGACAGGACCTTGTGGATCGCCGTACCCTGCTGACTGCCGGAGGGAGCCGCCTCAGTTACCGGCTCATCATCCTCGAATGCAGGCTCTTCATATAAAAGGGTCTTTTCGGAGAAGGTCTCCTCCTCCCCTGTCTTCTTCAATTGTGAGACCGACAGGCGGGACGGCAGGATCTCCTTCCAGGCATAGGGATACTGGTATGACATGCGCCGCTCCAGCCGCTGATAGATCTCCGCGTCGAAGTCTTCCACAGAAACCTGTGCCGACTCTGCTGCGTCCGTTGTTTCCTCCCATGCGGAATCCGTAGGCTCCGCCAAGGTCACGACCCAGTCGGCCGCGTCCTGGACGATCGGCAGGACCCAGTCCAGATAGCAGGATGCGCTCCGGACCTGATGAGGGCTCAGCCTGCCATCTGCCAGTTGCGATTCTATTGGAGCCTGGCCGTTCAGCATTTCATAAAAAGGATCTTTCTCCTTCAATGTACCGGTCAGGATCAGTTTTTCCTTGGCCCGGGTCATGGCCACATACAGGACGCGCATTTCTTCCGCGATCCCTTCCTGCTTTTTGCGCAGACTGACCACCCTGTGGGGCAACGTTTCATAGTGGAAGGACTGATCCAGAGACACCGCTTCTGCGCCGATGTACATCTCCGGATGCAGCAAAAGCCTGCCGGACAGGTCACTGCGGTTAAAGGCATGGCCCACACCACCCACGAATACCACCGGGTATTCCAGACCCTTGCTCTTATGGATGCTCATGATGTGGACCACGTCATCCTCATCGCCTCCGACACCGGCCTGGATCTCGTCACGTTCCTGTTCCTCCATGCGGGCCAGATACCGCATAAAGTGGAACAGGCCTTTATAACTGCCCTTCTCATAGGCCAGAGCACGGTCCAGCAAAAGATCCAGATTGGCGGAGCGCAGATCTCCATCCTCGGAAGACGCGATGTAAATATAGTATCCGGTCTCCTGCAGGATCTGCCAGATCAACTCATGCATCGGCAGATACCTGGCCTGATCCCGCCATTTAGCGGTCATCTCCCGGAAGGCTTTAAGCCGGGTGCGCAAGTCCTCACGGCTGCCCGTTTCCTCATAGACCTGCAGCGCCTCATATAAGGGGATGTCCCTGCCTGATTCCTGCCGGATCTGGGCCAGTTCCTGTCCTGAAAAATGAAAGATCGGCGAATACAAGGCGCCGGCCAGCGGAATATCCTGCTGCGGGTTGTCGATGATATTCAGCAGATTGACCACACACTGGATCTCCCGGGTCTGATAGAATCCCGCCGTGATCTCACTGAAGGCGGGTACCTTCAGCCTCTGCAGCTGCTGCAGCAGTATCGGTGCCATGGTCTTCGGGGACCGGAACAGGACCGCGATATCACGGCAGGCCAAGGGCCGGTATGCCCCGTCTTCAAACACGGAAACACCACTCATCAGAAGGGTCTTGATCCGCTCCGCGATGACACGGGCTTCCCGCTCCTCTGCTTCCCGGACCTTCTCTCCCTCTTTCTGAGGGATCACCAACAATTCCGGTCTGCCGGACAATGTACGGATCCCCGCCTCGGGTTCTGAAAACTGGGCGCCGGGCACCAGCGCCTCGTCGTCCGTATAATCGATCTCTCCGTCCGGCCGATACATCAGGGCACGAAAGACAGTGTTGACCGCGGAAAGGATCTCCGCACGGCTGCGGTAATTCTGGTGCAGATACTGCAGCGCAGCGTCTTTCTGGGCCGGATAGGTATCCTGTTTTTCCAAAAACAGTTCCGGCCGGGCCTCACGGAATTTGTAAATGCTTTGTTTGACATCACCGACCATGAAGATATTGGTCGGAAGACCCTCTTCGTTGGTACGGGCGATGGCGTTCAGGATCGCTTCCTGCACGTCATTGCTGTCCTGGTACTCGTCGATGCAGATATACCGGAACAAATCGCGGATCTCCAGAGCCTCTCTGGTGGGTCTGCCATCTTTGTCCAACAGGATCTGCAAAGCGTACCGTTCTAGATCTGAAAAGTCAGCAAGACTCTTTTCCTGCTTAGCGGCAAGGAGAGCTTCGCGGTATTTCAGGATCACCTGCTGCAGGCCGGAAAGCGCCGGCAGGATCTCCTCGCGGAATACCTGGACATCCTCCGGACGGACCCACTCCTGCACGATCTCGATCAGGGTGAGGGCCGCTTTCTTCGTGCGGTCCGCCAGGTCCCTGACCCGCTTGTCCTCCACCGGATCCTCCTTCCAGAGCTTGAAGTCCATGGTTTTGACCGTCGCGTTCTCTCGAGAAAGCGGGACCTTCGGATCCTCCAGGACGGAAAGGATGGCATCGATGGTGCGGACGATCTTGTGGTCCTCCGCGGCGCCGGCTGCAAAATAGGCCTGCTGCAGCTGCTTGTAAAGCTCGATGGTATATGTTCTTTGCCGCTGAGCTTCGTCCAGATAAATCTTGTACCAGGGTGCGGCCTGGATATCCTCTATGGCATGTACATCATAAAGATGTACCGCCTGGTCCAGCCAACCCTCCGGATCCACAAGACTGTCCATGAATCTGGAGATCTGCTGGATGTTCTTTGCCAGAGAAGTGTCCTGCCGGGTGCCGGCGTATCGGTCGACCAGCTGGGCGAATTCCTTGGCGAACTGGCTGTCCGGCTCTTCTGAGGTCTGGGCATAGCAGGACTCCAGCACTTCTTCCAGCACGTCGCTATAAAGAAGCTGGGCCTCCGTTTCGTCCGCCATACGAAAACCCGGATCCAATCCTTCGATCCGGGTGATATGAGCACGAATACATTCCAGGCAGAAAGCGTGGATCGTCATGATCCGGGCGCCTTTGAGTTTACGCAGCTGCAGCAGCAAACGGGCAGACTCCTCCCGGGTCCCGGCCTCCTCCATGGCCTGGGCGAGGCGCTGGTAGAGCTTATCACGCATCTGCGCCGCGGCCGCGTTGGTAAAGGTCACGACCAGGAGCTCTTCCACATCGACCGGATCCTGCGGATCGATGATCATGCGTACCAGACGCTCGATCATGACCGCGGTCTTGCCGGATCCCGCCGCCGCGCTGACCAGAAGGTTACCGGCCCGATGCCGGATGACCGCCGCCTGGTCTTCGTTCCACTGAATGGGCATAAATCACTGCTCCTTCGCTTTCAGCCGTGTCAGTTCTTTCAGGAAAGAATCTACGTCCGTGAAATCACGGTAGACAGAAGCAAACCGGACATAGGCGACCTCGTCCAGATTCTGCAACTGCTGCAGGACCAGTTCACCGATCTCCGTTGTACGGATCTCCTTATCATAGGAGCTGCGTGCCAGATTCTCGATCTCATCGGCGATCTGCTCAATGTCCGCGGATGTGACCGGGCGTTTGTGGCAGGCCCGCATGATGTTGCGGATCAGCTTGTCACGGTCAAAGACCTCACGGGCGTTATCCTTTTTGATCACCATCAAAGGTACCGTTTCGATCCGCTCATAGGTGGTGAAACGGCGTTCGCATTTTTCGCAGACACGGCGTCTGCGGATCTCCGCCCGATCTTCCGACGGTCTGGAATCGATGACTTTGGTATCTTCATTACCACAATAGGGGCATCGCATGATCCAAGTTCTCCTTTTTTAAGCTTCTCTATCTTCCAGCCAGGCTTCCTGATTCAGGGCCGCCTGGACTGCCAGCTCATCACAACGGTTATTGTTTTCGTTCTCTGCATGGCCCTTGACCCAGACGAAGGATACCTCATGGGGTCCCATCGCCGCCAGCAGCCGCTGCCAGAGATCAACATTCTTTGCCTTTTCCTTTTTCTGCTTGTCTCTGTACCAGTCGTTCCTGCGCCATTTATCGACCCAGTGCTCCTGGAAGGCTTTGACAAGGTACTGCGAATCCGAATACAGGGTGACACGGCACGGCACTTTGAGCGCTTCCAGTCCGATGATGGCGGCCAGCACCTCCATGCGGTTATTGGTCGTGCTGCGGTAGCCCGCGGACATCTCCTTCCGGTAGGTCTTGGATCCTGACGTAAAAGAAAGGATCACGCCGTAACCGCCAGGTCCGGGATTGCCCCGGCAGGCACCGTCTGTATAAATGACCACATCCTGCAATGATCGTTCCTCCCGGTCTTGCTTATTTGCTTCAACTATATTCCATTATAGACCCCGATGGGATTCTGTGCAACCTCTTCTTGTTTTTCATGCCTCCAGCTGGGCGTCGATTGCTTCCAGAGCATTCCAGAAGCCCGGCCAGGACTTGCGGATCGCGGAGGCATTCTCGATGGTGATGCCCCGGAATGTCCTCAATCCCAGGATGGCGAGACACATGGTGATCGGGTGATCCTCATTGCATGCTACGGTGCCGCCCTCATACAGGCCGCCGGATGCACCCTTGATCATCAGACCGTCATAGGTCTGCTCGATGGTGATCCCCATGGAATCCAGCTCTTTCAGCAAAGCCTTGGACCGCGCGAGGCGGCCAACGCCGGAAAGCAGCATATCGCCCTCGCCAAAAGCACCCATAAGAGACAGTGCCGGCAAAAGATCCGGACAAGCGCTTAAGTCGGCCTCGATGTTGACCATTTCATCGGCCGGGTCCACACGCAGACTCCCGTCCGCCATCCACTGGATGGGCACCTGCATTTGCTTAAGCAGGTTCAGGATGACCTTGTCACCCTGGTGAGAGTCCGGGTTCAGTCCTTCCAGGAAAACTCCATCTCCATCACCGGCGACAGCGCCTGCCGCCATCAGGATGGCCGCCTGGGCATAGTCGCCCTCCACCGCATATTTGCAGGCATGGTATTTCTGCCGGCCCTTGATCTTAAAATGTTTCGCGTCCACCTTTTCGATCTCGATCCCGAAGCGTTCCAGCATGTCCAGGGTCAACCGGACGTAGCCATCACAGGTCAGCTGGGACGTGAGCTCGATGACAGAGTCCTCCTCCGCCAGAGGCAGGGCCAGCAAAAGGCCCGATAAGAACTGGGAGCTGACATCCGCAGGGATCTTGTAGGTCCCGCCGGGCCAGGGTTCCTTTAGGGACAGGGGCAGGTTCTCCTCGCTCTCCCGCTCATAGGAGATATTCTTCTCCTCCATCATGGAAAAATACGGTTCTAGGGGCTTTTCAGAAAGTGCGGCAAAGCCGGAAAATACAGCCCTGAGCCCCAGGACGCCGGCGATGGGGATCAGGAACCTCAACGTTGTCTCGGACGCACCGCAGAACAGGCGTTCCACGCGGCCGCGCAGAGAACGCCCACCGATCCCGTGGATGAAGAGGTCCTCCCCATCCCGGATGATGGCCGCACCCATACGCTCCATGCAGAACGCCGTTGCTTCGATATCAGTAGACCAGGTTACACCATAGATCGCGGAATCACCTTCCGCTAAAGCAGCCGCGATGATCGCGCGCTGTGCCAGACTCTTGGATGCCGGAACTTTGACCCTGCCGGATACGGTTCCTGGAAGCACACAGATCTGATCTGCCATCAAGGCTCCTCCTCTCGAATGACTTCGAAAAAGCAGCTGTATGCGCCGGTATGACAGGCCGCGCCTTCCTGGCGTACCACCGCCAGCAGGCAGTCCCTGTCACAATCGGCGTAAAAAGATATCAAGTGCTGATAATGTCCGGAGGTCTCACCCTTCAGCCACAGGCACTTGCGGCTGCGGCTGTAATAATGCACCAGGCCCGTCTCTAGCGTTTTGTTGTAGGCCTCTTCATTCATGTAGGCCTGCATCAGCACGGCTTTCGTATCATAAGCCTGGGTGATGACCGGTACAAGACCATTCTCCAGATGTTTCAGCTCACTGAACTTAAGCATTTCAATATTCCTCCTGCGGGACATAGGGCCGCATGGGGACCCCAGCCTGGATCAGCTCCCGCTTGAGTTCTTCCACAGAGTAGTTGCGCGGCAGTTTCGGAGAATACAGCATGGAGCTGATGATGCCCGCGCTGGCTCCGGTCTTGGTGAATACATCCACCAGATGTTCAGGCTTTCCCGCACCGCCGGATGCGATGATCGGGATCTGGACCGCGTCCGAGATCATTTTGGTGATCTCCAGATCATAGCCCTGGTGTGTACCATCGTTGTCGATGGAATTGACGCAGATCTCACCCGCGCCCAGGGCTTCTCCCCGGATCGCCCAGGCGACCGCGTCCATCCCCGTAAACGTACGGGCACCGTCGATGGCGATCTCATAGCCGCTGGGGATCTGCTCCGTCACCGGCACCTTCTTCACCTGCATGGAGAGGACCATGCACTGTCTGCCAAAGGCCTCTGCTCCCTGCCGGATGATGTCCGGGTTGCGCACCGCCATGGAGTCGATGGAGATCTTTTCCGCACCGGCCTTCAGGACCTGGTACATATCTTCCAGGGACCGGATGCCGCCGCCCACCGTAAAGGGCACGAAGACCTTTTTCGCAACGGCACGCACCATCTCCAGATCGATGGGGCGCTTCTCGGCACTGGCCATGATATCGTAGAAGATGATCTCATCGATCTGCGCGTTATAGACGGTCTCGGCGATCTCCTCCGCCGGGGCGATATCGATATTGTTCTGGAACTGGGTCGCTTTGGTGACCATCCGGTTCTTCACGTCAAAGCAGGCGATCAATCGTTTTGTCAGCATAAGGACCCTCCTTCCCGGCACAGGGCCGCGAAACGAGCAAGAAGTTTCAGACCGGCCGGACCGCTCTTCTCCATATGGAACTGGGCGCCCATGATGTTGCCGCGGGCGATCAGCGAACAGAAGGGATGGCCGTATTCGGTGACACCCTCCACATCGCTGGCAAGCTCCGGCTTGGCATAATAGGAATTGACAAAGTAGAAATAGCCTTCGTCCAGGCCCTGGGTCAGCGGATGGCTGCCGGCAAACCGCACGGTGTTGTATCCCATCTGCGGGATGCGGACGCCTTCCTCGAAGCGTTGGACCTGGCCGGGGATCCATCCCAGGCAGTCACAATCCCCCTCCGCGCTGTGGCTCAAAAGGACCTGCATGCCCACGCAGATGCCCAGAAACGGGGTCTTTTTCTCAAGCACCGCTTCATTCAGTATCGGAAGCAGGTTTAACTCCGCCAGGCTCTCCATCGTCGCGTCCGCGGAGCCCACGCCCGGCAGGATGATCCCGTCCGCATTGAGGATCTGCTGCGGATCTGCCGTCAGCACCGCTTCGATCCCCAGATAGTCCAGCGCGTTTTTCACGCTGGGCCCGTTGCCGGCTTTATAATCGATGACTGTGATCATATGATTCCTTTCTCAAACTTCGAACCGTTGTACCGCCTGGGCGATATCCACACGTCCTTCATACATGGCCTTGCCCACGATCGCGCCGTAGACGCCTGCCGCTGCAAGAGCATCCAGGTCCTCCATGCCGGAAACTCCACCGGAGGCGATCACTGTAAGCCCGGTCTCCTGCTGCATACGCACCGTCTCGGGGATATTGGGGCCGGTCAGCATACCGTCCCTGGCGATGTCCGTGTAGACACAGTAGACGAGGCCTAGTTCATGCATCGCGGCGCCCAGTTCAACGGCCGGTACCGAGGATACCTCGAGCCATCCTTCTGTTGCCACCATGCCGCCCTTGGCATCGATCCCGACCACGATCTTTTCCGGACCGTAGACCTCCAGCGCTTCTTTCAGGAAATCCGGATCCTTGACTGCCGCCGTGCCGATGATGACCCGGACCACGCCCAGATCCAGCTTTTCCTTGATCTGCCGCATGCTGCGGATGCCTCCGCCGTTCTGCACGGGCATGCGCACACTTTCGACCACGCGGCGCAGCGCCTCATTGTTGACGCCCCGTCCTTCCAGAGCGCCGTCCAGATCCACCGTATGCAGGAAACGCACACCCTGCGCCTCCAGCCACTGCGCCATGCGCGCCGGATCCTCCTCATAGACCTTGACCGCGTCGAACCGGCCCTGGGTCAGACGGACACACTGCCCGTTCTTCATATCGATGGCGGGAAAGAGTTTCATTACAGACTTCCTTTCGAGGACCGGACGCCCTGGATCCTGGGATCTTTGGTCACGGCCATATCCAGTGCCTGACCAAAGGCCTTGAACATGGCCTCCGCGATATGATGGTTGTTGCTGCCTGCCAGCTGCACAAAATGCAGGTTCATGCCGGCATGCACAGATACCGCATAGAAGAATTCCCGGATCATCTCCGTGTCCAGCGTACCCAGACGGGGCACCGTGAAGGTCACGTCCATGTTCAGATAGGGACGGCCGGACAGGTCCAGCGCACAGACCATCAGGGTCTCATCCATCGGCAGGGTCATCGTACCATAGCGGCGGATGCCTGCCTTGTCACCCAAGGCTTCCTTCAGCGCGTCGCCCAGGACGATCCCGATATCCTCCACCGTATGGTGGCTGTCGACCTCCAGATCCCCCTTGGCCTCTACCTTAAGCTGCAGGAACCCATGCTTTGCGAACAATGTCAGCATATGATCCAGGAACCCGATGCCGGTATTGATCTCGGACGAGCCCTGGGCGTCCAGGCTGATCGTCAGCCGGATGTCTGTCTCCGCCGTAGTACGGTGTATCGTCGATGTTCTCATGCTTGTATGATCTCCTTCATTGCCTGAATGAATGCATCATTGGCTTCCTGTTCTGAGATAGAAACCCGGATGTACGAGGCCATGGCGCCGCCATAGGCGCGGACCAGAAGCCCTCGCTCCAGAAGCTTTGCACCCAGCCCCTCTACTTCAGAACGCATGAACAGGAAATTGGACTGGGAGGGGAACAGGTGGAACCCACAGGTCCCTTCCAACGGTGCCAATGCCTGCTGCATCCGCTCCCGCTCGGAAACGATCCACTGGATCCGCTCCTTATATTCCGGACGGCCCAGGACGCGGGCCGCCGCGATCTGGCTGAAAGTATTTAAATTATAGGGGGCACGTACAGTGTCGATAGCGCGGATCATGTCCGGATGCGCCAGGGCATAGCCCACTCTGAGGCCTGCCAGGCCATAGGCCTTGGAAAAGGTCCTGAGGCTGATCAGGTCCGGCCACTGGCGGATCAGGTCCAGAGAATCAGCACCGGAGAATTCCCCATAGGCCTCATCCAGGATCACAACACAGTGGGCCGCCTCCAGGATGCGGATCAGGTCCTCTTTGGGGATCCCGCAGCCCGTGGGATTGTTGGGACTGCAAATGAACAGAAGCTTTGGCTGCTGTTCCTGCAGCGCCTGGATGATGGTATCCGCCGAAAAACGGAAGTCCTCCTCCGGCAGCAGCGGTACCGAAACCGCGGTACCATGATTGATCTCTGCCGTTGTCTGGTACATGGAGAAGGACGGCGACTGCACCAGGATCCTGTCCCCAGGCTCCAGAAAAGCCTTCGCCAAAAGATCAATCAACTGGTCGGAACCAACGCCTGCCGTGATCCAGTCCAGACCGAACCCGTAATAGTCCGCGATGGCCTGGCGCAGGACGGTGTTGTCGGTATCCGGGTAGATATTGAAATCCTCCTGCGCAAGGATCCAGTCCGCCAGTTCTCTGCGCACCTTTTCCGGCAGCGTGAAGGGGCTTTCATTCGCGTCCATCTTGCGGCCCTGGACTGGCTGGACCTGGTAGTTTTCCCAGTCCAGCAGATCCCGCCGCAGATAGTCCCGCGCACTCATTGCTCCTGCCCTTTCAGACGCAGGCGCACCGCATTGGCATGGGCGAAAAGTTTTTCTTCTTCAGCGAAGGCAATGACATCCTCGCCAAGCTCCTTGAGGCCCGCCGCACTGATATACAGAAGGCTGGATTTCTTGATAAAGTCATCCACGCAAAGAGGTGAGAAGAACCGGGCGGATCCACCGGTCGGCAGCACATGGTTCGGGCCGGCCATATAATCACCCAAAGGCTCGGGGCTGTTCGGGCCCACGAAGATGGCGCCTGCGTTTTTGATCAAAGGTACATAGTTGAAAGGATCCCGGGTCACGATCTCCATGTGCTCCGGCGCGTAGGCATTGGCCATTTCCACGCCCTCTTTCAGATCCCGCACCAGGAGGATCATACCACGGTTTTCCAAAGAAGCCTCGATGACAGCGCGGCGCGGCGCGGACGCGGTCTGCTCATCCAGTGCGACGGCCACCTGCTCGGCCAGCTGCTCGCTGTCGGTGATCAGGATGGCACCGGCCATTTCATCGTGCTCCGCCTGGGACAGCATGTCCGCCGCCATCAATACGGGATCTGCGGAATCATCCGCAAGGATCAAGATCTCAGAAGGTCCGGCGATGGAATCCACAGAGACCTGACCGTAGACCAGCTTCTTGGCCGTTGCCACGAAGATGTTGCCGGGTCCTACGATCTTATCGACCCGGGGCACCTGCTCGGTTCCATAGGCCAGTGCGGCGATGGCCTGGGCTCCGCCTACCTTGTATACGTCACGGACGCCACAGACTTTGGCCGCGGCCAGGACCCGAGGATCCACCTTACCGTCCTTCTGGGGCGGCGTTACCATGACGATCTCATCGACACCGGCGACCTTGGCAGGCATGATGTTCATCAGCACGGAGGAAGGATACAGCGCCTTGCCGCCGGGCACATAGACACCGACCCGGCTTAAGGGGATGATCAGTGTACCCAGCATCGAACCGTTGGCCTCGTTCATGATCTGGGACTGACGTTTCTGGATGTTATGGAAGTTTTCGATCCGGGCAGCTGCCTTCTCCAGGATGCTGACGAATTTCGGGCCGACTTCCTCCAGTGCCAAAGCGAACTCCTCTTCCGCCACACGGAACTGTTCGATATGCACATGGTCGAACCGGTCTGTGTAACTGGTCAGGGCCGCATCGCCTGAGGTTTTTACGTTTTCGATGATTTCCTTGACGACAGCGTCAAAATCCTCTGTCTTTAATTCCGTGCGCTTAAGGACCGCAGGATCTCCTGTATATCGGGTGATCTTCATTTCACTTCTCCAATTGACTTCCGATGGCACGAATCAACCGGCTGATCTCCTCATGCCGGATCTTCATGCTTGCTTTATTGACGACCAGACGGGCGGACACGGGGCAAACCGTATCCAGCACCTCCAGACCGTTGTCTCTTAAGGTGTTGCCTGTTTCAACGATATCGACGATCACATCGGCCAGGCCGACGATGGGCGCCAGTTCGATGGAACCGCTCAATTTCAGGATCTCGGGCATCTGATGGTGCTTCAGGAAATGCTGCCTTGCGATCTCCGGATATTTCGTAGCGACGCGGAAATCCGCACCGGACCGAAGCAGGTCCTTGCCCTCCGGGAACCCGGCCACCGCCATGCGGCAGATACCGAATTTCAGATCCAGGACCTCGAACAGGTCCTTCTGCTTTTCCAGGAGCACGTCCTTACCGACGACCCCCAGGTCCGCGGCACCGTATTCCACATAAGTGGGCACGTCGTCCGCTTTCGCGAGGAAGAAGCGGATCTGCGCATCCGGATCCTCAAAGATCAGTTTGCGGGTGTCCGTGTACATTTCATCGCAGCGGATGCCGCACTGCTCCAGGAGCGCCAGTGTTTTCTTGGCCAGACGGCCTTTGGTCAGGGCTATCGTCAGTACACTCATCTCTGTTCCCGCCCTTCTTCTGTACAGACCAGCACGCGGCTGATCCCATGGGTTTTCGCATAGGCCCTGGCTTCCTCATCGGAAAGGCCGGGCACGCACACCGCGGCTTCCCCGGAAGCCCGCATCTTTTCGGCCTCCTGGATCAGGAGGTCCGGCTCCGGCCCCGTCAGCAGGGTGCAGGTAAAGGGTTCCGGCAGCAGATCCTGCTCCTTCAAAGCCTCCAGAAGGCGGTCCTGATAGATGGCAGATCCTACCGCACCCCACTGGGCGCCCATCTGGATCAACAGTGCGTCATAACGGCCGCCGTCCAGGACCGGCTCCGCCGCTCCCAGAGCATATCCTTTGAAAATGACGCCGGTATAATAATGCAGTTCCGGCTTCATGCCCGGATCGTACAGCACATGAGTCTCGACCTGATACAGCCGTAGCTGCCGGTCGATCTCCAGCAGCCAGTCAAAAGCCTCGCTCATGGCCGGAAGGTCCAATGTTCTGGCAAGCTCCGCACCGCGCGTAAGCACCTCAGCGTCTCCTGATTCCGTAAGCAAAAGGAGCATCCGCGTCTGTACTTCCGAAAGGCCTTTCTCCTGGGCTTCCTGCTCCAGAGCGAAGGTATTCTTGCTCTCGATCTGCCGGCTCCATTCAGTAATCTCTTCTTCGGTCAGATCCAAAGCTTTTAGAAAACTTTGCACCAATGCGGCATGACCGACGGCTGTCCGGAATTCCTGCACACCGGAGGCCTTCAGTGCACGGATCGAAGCTGCCAGGACTTCCGCGTCCTTGCCCGGATCCGCGTTGCCATAGAGTTCGATACCAGTCTGTTTCAGCTGCCGCTGTTTCGCGGAATACTGAGAACTGTACCGGAAGGTGGGCCCGGATGAGGTGACCCTGAGGGGCAGGTCCTCATCCCGGTAATAAAAAGATGCCATGCGCGCCAGGGCCGGTGTCATATCCGGACGCAGCGCCAGTAGTTCTCCATCGCGATCGACGAACTTATACATGTCCTGGGTCGAGATACTGCCCCGTTCCTCACTGAAGACATCCAGATACTCGACCAGGGGTGTTTCCACATCCCGATAGCCGAAGCTGCGGAAGACCTTGCGCAGCCGGTGGCGGATCTCCGTTTGCTGCCAGGACTCATCGAACAAAATATCGCGGAACCCATAGGGCGTATACAACTGTTTGGCCATGGTTTCCTCCTGTTACTTTATTATGGTAAAGCGTTACTACGCTAAAGACCTGAATAGTATATCAAAGAGGTCTGCCATTGTCAAGTATTTCAGAAGACCGACCCTTATACTGCTCCAGGCCGGTCTCTCATTACATTACAGATCCTCTTTCATGATCGGTTCCAGCTGTACATGATACCGGAACTCGCGCTCATTCAGCTGGTACGGCGGCAGCAGCTGGGCGCCACAGGAACCGGAGCCGATACCGGACTGCATATAATCCAGCTGGACCACCACGTGGTCATCACTCTTCAACTGGAAAGGATGCGCCGCCTGCCGGATCTCCTCGATGGAATACCGGCTCGCGTTGAAGGAAATGGGCTTTTCAGAAGCAACATGCAGACCCATACCGAAAGCATCGGTCAGGTCCACCCAACGTGTTCCAAAATGGGCACCGTTCTCCTGCGGCATCGGATAATTCTCGAACATCTTGTCGACATTGGTCTCATACAGACCGCAGGTCGTACTGATGTGCTTGTCGATGTAGGATTCCTCCGGTCCATAGCCGAAATAGGCGACCTGATCCATGTAGGAAGGCATGGTCAGCTGCAGGCCGAATCGCGGCAGGAAGAAGTCCACCGGACCCTTGCGATGCTGGAAGATCTCCTGCTCCGCTACAGACACGTCCGTGGTCAGTTCGATGCGGCCGGAAGGATAGACGGTCCAGCGCGCCGTTCCGTTCAGGAATGGCTTCAAGGACTCGGTACCCATGGCGAATTCCACCTGGAAATGCAGACGGGTTGGACGCTCGTCGAAGATCCTTGTGCCATGGACCAGCATCCGGGCATCATCGATGCCAAAACGGTCCCAATAAGGCCGGATCTCCCGGTCATTGTCCAGGGAAGGCCGGGCAATGACGAAGGTGGTCGCTTCCTTCAGCAGTTCCATATTGTTGTATTTCAGCGAAGTGAAACCGCCCTTGCCTAAATGGAAGGCATATTCGAAATTCAGGCCGTGGATATAGACGACACCGTTCTTCTTCCAGATGTCCAGGGCGGAATGCCTCTGGGTGCCTGCAGAACGGAAATGCTCTTCCGGCACATATTCCTTCAAAAGGAACTGCTTCTGCATCAGGATATGTCCTGCCTTCGCCCAAGGTGTGGCATGGCCGCTCAGGGCACGGACCGTCAGATAATAGGTTCCTTCTTCAGCCGGTGTTTCCGGCAGTGCGACGGTCGCTGTCTGCCCCGGTTCGATCTCCGGAACTTCCAACCGGCCTTCAGCCACCAGGACACCGTCCTTTTCCAGTTCGTAGGTAAATACCAGATCCTGGGTCGTTGTGAAATCGTACCGGTTCAGGACCGTAAGCTTTCCATCACTGATGGAGAAATCCACCGGAGCGATGATATATTTATACTCATAAAGGCCGCGGCCCGGGGTGCGGTCCGGGAATACCAGACCGTCCATGCAGAAGTTGCCACTGTCCGGATGCTCGCCGAAATCACCACCGTAGCCCCAGAAGCGCTGCTCTCTAGCACCGAAGCTCTTGGTGGAAGCGACAGGCACCGCCGGTGCCAGGATATTCTTCTGCTCATCGATGGGGGCTTTCGCGTAGATGCTGTGGTCGCACCACTCCCAGACACAGCCGCCCATCAGGCGCGGCTCGCTGTAGATCATATCCCAGTAATCTTTAAGATCACCAGGGCCGTTGCCCATGGCATGGGAATACTCGCACAGGAAGTAGGGTTTGGTCTGGGTCTTGTCGTTCAGATAATCACGGACCCAGTAGGTGGGATCATACATGCGGCTGGTGATGTCCAGACAGGACTGATCCTTGTCCGGACCATGCTTCGCGCCTTCATAGTGGATGATCCGGGAATTGTCACGATTCTTCGCCCACATCGCCATGGCAATATGATTGTCACCGTAGCAGGACTCATTGCCCAGAGACCAGCTGAAGATACAGGGCTGGTTCTTGTCCCGCTCGACCATGCGCTGCATGCGATCCAGGAAGGCAAAGCTCCAGGTCGGGTCGCTTTCCAGGCCGCACTTCTGCTCCCAGGCGCCATGGCATTCCAGATCCGCCTCATCCATGACGTACATACCGTAGCGGCTGCACAGTTCCAGGAAGCGAGGATCATCCGGATAATGGGAAGAACGGATGGTGTTGATATTGAACTGTTTCATCAAGAACAGGTCGTCCTTCGCGTGCTTCAGCGGTACAGCGGCGCCGAACAGCGGGTGGGACTCATGCCGGTTGACACCCTTGAGCTTGATGGGTCTGTGGTTGATGCAGAAGATCCCGTTCTCGATGGTGACGGTACGCAGACCGACGCTGAAGGGCAGCACTTCGTTGCCCATGCTGATCTGCAGCTGGTAAAGGTAGGGATGCTCCGCGCTCCACAGATGAGGTTCGGAGACTTCCATGGTCAGGATCTTAACACCCTCGCCGCTCTCACAGGCGATGACACGGCCGTCCTGATCCAGCAGCCGGGCTTCCACCCGGCCGGAGGCATTCTCCATTTCAGCAGTGATGACCACCCGGTCCTCCAGGTGCAGCTGACGGACAAAGACGTCGCGGATATGCTCTTTCTCACGCGCCAGGATATAGCAATCGCGGAAGATACCGGAATAGCGGAAGGCGTCCTGGTCCTCCAGATAAGTGCCATCGCACCATTTCAGGACCACGGCAGCGATCCGGTTGCGGCCTTCATGCAGATACTGGGTGATCTTGAACTCAGAAGGCATGCGGCTGACCTGATCATAGCCCACGAAGATGCCGTTGACCCACAGGTACATGCAGGAATTGACACCCTCGAATACAACGTAGAGTTCCTTATCCAGCATGAAATCCGGAAGCTCGAATTCCCGCACATAGGCACCGGTCTCGTTCTCGTAGGGCACATAGGGCGGATCACAGGGGAAGGGATAGTCGGTGTCCGTATACTGGCACTGGCCGTAGCCCTTGGTCTGCCAGCAGGAAGGCACCGTGATCACATCCCAGTCATCCAGGTCACGGCCCGGATTCATGAAGTCCTCCGGGACCTCGTCCGGGTTCGGATAGAAGCCGAAACGCCATCCACCGTTCAGGGACTGGTAATAGGGGGATCTGCTCCGCTTCAGGATATCCAGCTGCTCTGGCTGTTCTGTATGGGCAAAGGGGATCATGTAGGCATGGTCCGCCTCCCGGTTGAGGGAGATCATCCCGGGATTGTTAAAATAATTTTCCAAGTTCATCGTTTTCCTCTTCTTTCCGATGGGTCAACCATACCAGGCGATCCTGTTCCGGATGTGGCTCTGGCACCGTGATCAGATACCTTTCGTATGCATTGATGACCCGCGTTTCCTCGAAGGCCCGCTCCCGCACGAATTTACGGCTGTAATTGGCATGCACGTGCCCGTGGATGAGAAACGTGGGATGGTACTTTTTCATAAATGACAAGAAACATTCGAACCCGCGATGTGCCAGGTCCTCCGCATCACCGACACCGCGGGCCGGCGCGTGCGTCAGCAGGATGTCCACGCCTTTGGAGCGCCAGAGAGCAAACCTCCGTTTGCGGATCCTGCGGGCCATTTCTTTTTCGGTATACATGTTCTGTTCGTTCGGCCGGTACCGGACGCTTCCGCCCAGGCCCATGATGCGTACGCCCTTGTAACTGACGATCTGGTCCTCGATGCAATCACACCCGCCTGGCGGCACTTCGGCGTAATGACCGTCATGATTGCCGCGCACATACAAAACAGGCACTTTGGAGAGTGTTGCGAGAAAGGAAAGATACTCTGCTTTGAGATCGCCACAGGAAAGGATCAGATCGATTCCTTCGAGCTTTTCTTTTTCGAAATGATCCCAGAGATATTCTGATTCCACATCAGACAAAAGCAGGATCTGCACTGGCCTTTCCCTCCCTTCCGACAAACAGACAATACATAATTAATTATATCATAAAAGGCGCGTATTTGCAATTGCTTACGCGCCTTTTACCCGCAGGTATACATGATAGTTTTCGTCTGTGATCTGAAATAAGGGGACCAGTGTATACTGTCCGTCCGAGAAGGCTTCTTCGCCCTGCTCCTGGACCAGATTCTTTAAGTCGATCTGCACAGGTTCCCTCTCCGCGGAGATGGCCGCCAGGATGTAGGGTCCGTAATGCAGAACACCCAGATCCGGCTGGTCCGGTGCCGGTTCGAAGGTGACCTGAAGCGGTCGCTCTACAGTCAACTGATCTCCCACCTGGAAGGGGCCTTCAAATCTCTGATACCCTTCCGGCATCTGCGGGACCCGGATCACGACCGATCCTTGATAGGCCTGAGTGAAGGATACCTTCATTTGCAGTCGGTCTTCCAGCCATGTGGTTGTGATCTTGAGACCTTCTGGCTGAAGCGTGCTGTCGATCCACTGCTCGATCCGCATAACACCGTCCTGTCTTGCGAAGATCATGCCATTCGTGCGGAAATGGCTTTCCATGCCCGTGCCGTGGCAGCAGGAGTTCTCGTCCTCGAAGGTCTTGCGGAAGCCGCCTTTCAGCGGCATGAAGTAGGTGGTCCGTCCGGCGGTGGAATGCTCCGCTGCCGAAAGGATATGGTTGAACAGGGTCCGCTCTGCATAGGCCATGTACTCCGGCTCTGCATGCCGCAGGAAAAGGCCCTCTGTCAGTTTCAGCATATTGTAGGATGCACAGCTCTCAGCCGTTTTATCACTGAGGGTGCGGGCGATCCAGTCTGCCTGGCGGAACATCTCGCCCTCGCCCACGCCGCCGATGGCATAGGCATGATGGGCCACCACCGCCTGCCAGAAATGCTCAGCGGCCAACAGGTATTTCTCTGTACCGGAGGCTTCATACATCCGCAGCGCACCGATCATCTGGGGGATGTGCTGGTTTCCATGCATGCCGGACAAGGCATCGATCCCCACAGTGCAGGGGATGAGCAGCTTGTCATTGTCGAACATGGCGGATGCCGTAAGGTACCGGTCATCCGAGGTCAGCTGGTACAATCGGGCCAGGGACTCGTTGATCCCACCGTATTCGCCCGCGATATACAGGCTCCACATCTTCTTGCGCAGTTCCGGATCCAGACGGTCCAGGCGCTCATAGACCCACAGTCCCGTCTTCGTGGCCACCTCCAGAGCTAGTTCCAGCCCCGTCTGCTCATAGACATCCAAAAGTCCTGCCAGGATCTTATGCAGCGTATAATAAGGCGCCCAGATCTTCGGATAGCGGGTCAACTGCTCCAGCTGGTCGAACTGCTCCTCTGAATACGCGCTCAGGAACCCTGGATGGAAACCTTCTTTTTCCGCAAAGGCCGCCTGGCATTGGGCAAGGCTCTGGACCAGATAGGCCGCCCGCTCTTTGAAGGCAGCGTCACCACTGGTCCCATAGGCCAGAGCGATGGCAGAAAGATAGTGGCCCGTGGTATGGCCCCGCAGCTGGCAGTCCGGACTGTCCCAGCCAGTCATAGGCGCAGCGCCAAGGGTATCAAGCCCCGCTGCCGTACGGAAACTGTACAAAAGCTGGTCCGGATCCACGCCCAGCAGGAATACCTTCATGCGCTCCGCCGCTTCGTAGAAGGGTGTACCCGGCAAGAGCCGCACATCCTTTAGAGGCACTTCTTCCAATGCCCGGGGCTTTACCTGCTCTTTTGGCATAGCTGCGACGACCTGGACCGGAAGGAGTACTTCTACTTTCGTGCCTGCGATGGTGCCCTGCTCCTCCAGTTTTCCGCATTGCGCAAAGGACCGTAGGGCGCCTTGATCCCAGACCACATCCTGCATGCAGATGTCGCCCTCTACCGTCTCCACCGGCAAAGCGGATGGCAGATAGACCTTTGCGCCTGCCACATAGGTCTGCTCTGGTGTCAGCACCCGCAGGATCTTGATATCATTCTCCGCCTCCAGGATATGGACCACAAAGGACCGGGTGCAGGTATGCACCCCATCATCGAAGACCGCTTCCAGGGTGATGTCCCGGGCACCGGTACCGAAACGAGGCCTGGACACCTTGCCCGTGTCTGTCAGGAAACGAGGATCGGAAGACTTCCAGCTGATCCTGGACCCCGAGGCACCGGTCTGCGGCAGTTTCAGGTCGAATTCCACCGTATTCAGATTGCCCAGATACACGGCCGCCGCATCGTGCTCCGCTTTCGTCGCAAATTTCATACAATCATTCCTTTTCTTTTTTGTTAGTCTGTGCTAAAATACATACGCTTCTCAAGCAATATAGAAAGGATCTATGTCCATGCAAGCATCTTTTTATGTACAAAACCGAGAGAACATGTATTCTTCTCTGGAAAATGGTTCCATCGCACTGGTCTTTGCCGGCCATGCACCGCTGAAGACCGGGGATGAAAACTATCCCTACTTCGCGGAACGTAACTTCGTATACCTGACCGGCCTCAAGGAAGCCAGCGAAGGCTTCATCCTGATGGCTGAAAAGGATGCGGAAGGTACTGTTACCGAATCCTTATATATCCTGCCGCCCGATGCGCTCAAAGAACGCTGGACCGGCCGCCGTGTCAAACCGGCGGAAGCCACGGAGATCTCCGGCATCACCGGGATCCACTATCTGGAAACCTTCGAAGCGGACTTCCACAAAGCTTCCCTGCGGGAGAACTTCCTGTACCTGGATCTGGGCAAGCTGGTGGCGACCGAGCAGGACAACGATGCCTATCGTTTCGCCCGCAAGGCCCAGAACGACTACCCGGCCCTCCAGATCCGCACCCTGCGTCCGCAGCTCAAAAAGCAGCGTACCATCAAGGCGCCATGTGAGATCGAAGCCCTGCGCATCGCCGAAGATGTGACCCGTGACGGTATCCTTGCCATGATGAAGGCAGCCAAGCCCGGCATCACCGAGTATCAGCTGAAGGCGGAATATGATTACGCCCTGGCACAGCGTGGCGTCCTCTCTCCCGGCTTCCCGTCCATCATCTCCGCCGGTGACAACAACTTCTGCATCCACTACTACGCTTATACCGGAACTGCCAAGGATGGCGACATGGTCCTGAATGATGTAGGCGCCGTATGGGACGGCATGATCTGCGACGTATCCCGCGGATGGCCGGTAAATGGTCATTTCAACGAGCGTCAGCGCGCCCTGTATACCTGCGTCTACAACACGTCCAACTACATGTTCAGCATCATCAAGCCGGGCATGCGCATGGGTGACGTGGATCTGACCGCCCGCAAATACAACTGCGAGCAGCTTAAGGGCATCGGCCTGCTGGAATCCTATGACGAGATCGGCAAATATATGTGGCACGGTGGTTCACATCACATCGGATTCGACGTGCATGACATCGTCGACTATCGGCCGGACCTGATCATCCAGCCGGGCATGGTCTTCTGCGTAGACATTGGTGTGTATGTAGAAGAATGGGGCATCGGCTTTCGTCTGGAGGACAACTGCCTGGTCACGGAAGATGGCTGTGAAAACCTTTCCGCCGCCATTCCGCGCAGTATCGAAGAGATCGAAGCCTTCATGCAAGGTTAAAACAGAAGGACCTCGGGACCTGTTCCGGGGTCCTTTTTATGTGCGTTCCTTGATCTTGCGCCGGACCGTATTCAGGACCCGCTTCTTGTCTGTGCTCCAAAGGGGCGCGATGAGCGATCTGCGACTTCCATCCCCCGTCAAGCGATGGATGGTCAGCTTGTCACCGATCAAAGCCACACAATCCGCCACCAGGTCTGTGTAGGTTTCCATGTCCATGACCGGCACCTGCCCCGCGGCATATTCCTGTGCCAGGTCGGTGCCCTGCAGCACATGCAGCAGCTGGAGTTTGATGCCCTGCACGCCACTGTCCCGCACATAGCGGACCGTTTCCAGCATGTCCGCACGTTCCTCGCCCGGAAGGCCCAGGATCACATGCACGATGGTATAGATGCCCCGTGCCTGCAGGTTTTGTACAGCCTGGTCATACACTTGCAGCGGATAGCCCCGGCGGATATACTCCGCCGTCTGTTCATGCACCGTCTGCAGGCCCAGTTCGATCCAGACCGGTTTGATCCGGTTCAATTTCTCCAGCAGGTCCAGCACTTCCTCAGGAAGGCAGTCCGGCCGGGTGGCGATGGACAGGAGCACTACATCTGGATGTTCGATGGCTTCCAGAAACATGCTGCGCAGGCGTTCCAACGGTGCGTACGTGTTGGTAAAGGACTGGAAATAGGCGATATATCCACCGCCCTGGTCCGGCATCTTCGCGGCGACCCTTTGCTTGCCCCGCTCGATCTGCTCCGTGATGGACAGCGCCGCGTTTTCAGCAAATTCACCGGAACCTGCACCGGAACAGAAGATACAACCGCACGTGTCCAGGGTCCCGTCCCGGTTGGGACAGGTACATCCACCGTTCAGCGCGATCTTGTAGATCTTCTTTCCATACCGGGCCTTTAATTCTTCTCCGACCGTTCTCATGCCAGATACTTACCCAGAAGCACCACCAGGGCGATCTGCACGATGAGGATCAAGGGCAGGCCGTAGCGGAAATACCAGTGTCTGGTTTTATGGTGGAATAGGTGCATCCCCAGGATCGCCCCGACTGTGCCGAACAATAGCGCCGGCAAAAACAAGCTCTTCTCTGAGATGCGCCACTCCTGCCTTCTGGCCCGCTTCTTATCGACACCGAACAGGATGAAAGCGACCAGGTTGATGATGGCCAGGTAGATCAGAATATAGGGAAGCAATGTCTGCCACATTTGATTTATCTCCTTGCTTGGAACTCCTGCAGAAAGGGGAACTTGTCGTCCTCCTCAAGCGCTAAAAGATCGATGATGGTCTCAAAATTGGCTTTCGCCCGGGCCAGTTCCACCGGATGGTGGGCATCGCTGCCCAGATAGAACTTGCAGCCCTCCTCCTTCGCGATCCTGTAGGGCAAAAGCGCCAAGGGTGCATCCGCAGGACGTAGGGCCAGGGCATCGAAATTCAGTTCGATACCGATCCCCAGCCGCGCCGCCTTTTCAAACAAACGGTGATACTCGTCCGCGGGGATCTTTTCCAGAACTTCCAGATACCGTTTCCTCCAGATCAAGGGACAGGTCAGATGCGCCACCCCGATCTTATGAAAGGGCAGGTCCGCATTCAAAAGGGCATCAAAACGCTGGATCCAAAGGGCGGCACGCTCCTTGGCTCCCTCTGTACCATCCAGCGTGAAACCATTCATATGCAGATGGGTCGTCGGAATGATGACAAAATCCAGCTGGTCGATGGTCTCCCGCGTGATCCCGATGGTACAATGCCGGTCCATATCGGTCTCACAGCCAAACAGGAACCGCACCTTTTCAGACTGAGGCAGCGGCAGAGCCTGTTTGATCCGTGCTACAGGCTGCTGTTTGTACCAGTTGGAAGCACCAGGTACGGCCGGATCCCACATATGATCCGTGAGACAAAGGGTGGAAAAACCGTTTTCCGCACCATAGGCCAGGATCGCCTCCGGTGTCTGCCGAGGATCGTCGGAGCACAAAGACAGTTGTGAATGGATGTGCAGATCATGATCAGCAATGAAACGCATAGGGAACCTCCTTACCAATGCGACTATATGACAAAACCCGCTTTTGAGCGGGTTTTCATTTTGACAAAAAAATAGAGCTGCTAACCAGATTTGAACTGGTGACCTCATCCTTACCAAGGATGCGCTCTACCGACTGAGCTATAGCAGCATTTGACGCAAG
>CADBPG010000030.1 GCA_902796435.1 uncultured Eubacteriales bacterium
CCATCGCGCATGACCAGGATGATGTCTGCCTCCTGGATCGTGGAGAGGCGATGGGCCACGATGAAGCTGGTGCGGCCCTTCATCATCTTCGCAAAGGCCCGCTGGATGCGGATCTCGGTGCGGGTATCGATGGAGGAGGTGGCTTCGTCCAGGATCAGCATAGGCGGCAGTGCCAGCATCAGCCGTGTGATGCAGAGCAGCTGCTTCTGGCCCTGGGACAGGCCGCCGCCATCCTCGCCGATCACCGTGTCATACCCCTGCGGCAGACGCTTGATGAAGCTGTCCGCATGGGAAGCCTTGGCCGCGGCGATGATCTCTTCCTCCGTGGCGTCCGGTTTGCCGAAAACGATGTTCTCGCGGATGGTGCCCGCCTTCAGCCAGGTCTCCTGCAGGACCATGCCATACTGGGACCGCAGGTCCTTCCGGGTCGCCTTCTGGATCTCAGTGCCGTCCACATAGATGGCGCCTTTCTGGGGATCGTAGAAGCGCATGAGCAGGTTGATCATGGTGGTCTTGCCGCAGCCGGTGGGGCCGACGATGGCCACCCGCTGGCCCGGTGCGACCTTCAGACTGAAGTTTTCGATCAGCCGCTGCTCCGGCACATAGGAGAAACTCACGTCCTCGATCTCCACCTGACCCTTGGCCCGGCGCATACCTTCTGCGTCCACGGTGCCCAAAGGCTCCGCAGGCTCAGGATCCGGCGTCTGTGGCTCTTGTTCGATCAGTTCGAACAGGCGGGCCGCGCAGGCCAGGGCGTTCTGCAGTTCCGTGACCACGCCGGAGATCTCGTTGAAGGGCTTGGTATACTGGTTGGCGTAGCTTAAAAACGCGGACAGCTGGCCGATCGTCAGCAGTCCTCTGAGTGCAGAGAAAGCACCAACGACGCCGACTCCGGCATAGACCAGACTGTTGACGAAGCGGGTCGCCGGATTCGTCAGGGAGGAGAAGAAGGTGGCCCGCAGGGAATACTTGCGCAGCCGTTCGTTGATCTCACCGAACTTCTCCAGCGTAGCTTTTTCCCGGCCGAAGGCCTGCACCACCTTCTGCCCGCCGATCATTTCATCGATCAAGGCTGTCTGCTCGCCCCGGGTCTCCGACTGCAGGCGGAACATGGAATAGGTCCGCTTGGCGATGAAGGCCGCCACGAAGAGGGAGATCGGCGTGATCACCACCACAACGATGGTGATCACCACATCGACAGACAGCATAAAGCCCAAGGTCCCGATGATGGTCAGGACACCGGTGAACAGCTGGGTGAAGCCCATCAAAAGGCCGTCCGCGAACTGGTCCGCGTCCGCGATCACCCGGCTGACGATCTCGCCCGTGGGGTGCGCGTCGATGTAGGACAGGGGCAGGATCTCGATCTTGCGGAAGGCTGCCTTGCGCAGGTCCCGCACGATATTATATGTCAGATGGTTGTTGCAGATATTCATGATCCACTGGGCCGCAGCGGTGATCAGTACGATGATGGCACCGCGGAACAGGAGGGGTTTAAGCTGGTCAAAGTCGACCTTGCCCGGCGCCACGATATGATCGATGGCCTGGCCGATCAGGATCGGCAGGTACAGGGTCAAGAGTACGGTGACCGCGGCCAGCAGGATGGAGATGATCAGATACAACCGATAGGGGCGGATGCTTTTGAGCACCTTGCGCAGGGTTTCTTTCTGAGAAGCTTTGACAGCTGCCATCATGCCTCACCTCCCACAACAACCTGCGAAATCGCCGAAGGCGATTGATCATGAGCCTCAGTCGTTGTCTGTGTACTATCTTGTGATGGCTCATGTTCTTTCTTGGGGAACTGGGAATAATAGATCTCCTGATAGACCGCACACTTCTCCAGCAGTTCCTCATGGGTGCCCAGACCGACCTGCGCCCCATCATCCAGGACCAGGATCTGGTCCGCGTGCATGATGGAAGAAGTCCTCTGGGAAACGATGAAGATGGTCGGTTTCGGGTCCAGGGTGCTCAAAGCCTGGCGGAGCCGGGCATCTGTCGCGAAATCCAGGGCGGAGGCGCTGTCATCCAGGATCAGGATCTCCGGCTGGCGGACCAGAGCCCGGGCGATGGTCAGGCGCTGGCGCTGTCCACCGGACAGGTTGCGGCCGTTCTGCTCGACCTCTGCGTCCAGACCGCCCTCCTTCTGCTCCACGAAATCCCGCGCCTGGGCGATCTCCAGAGCCTTCAGCAGGTCCTCTTCTGTCGCTTCAGGATTGCCCCACAGCAGGTTCTCACGGATGGTGCCCTTGAAAAGCCTGGCGTTCTGCGGCACCAGGCCGATCTTGGCCCGCAGGGCCTCCTTCGTATAATACTGGACCGGCTGCTCTTCTACCCGCACTTCTCCGTCCGTCGCATCATAGAACCGGGGAATCATGTTGACGACCGAGGTCTTGCCCGCGCCAGTTCCGCCGATGATACCGATGGTCTGCCCCTTCATGACCCGCAGATTGATATCCGTCAATGACTCTGCTCCGGCACCGGGGTAGGTCAGGCAGGCATGCTGGAAGGCCACCACGGTGTCCGGTGTCAGTGAAAACGCACCGGCCGGCAGCACTGTTTTGTTTTCTCCCAGCGTCCCGAAGGTCTGGGACGGTTCGATGTCCAGCACCGCCTGCACACGGTTGGCGCAGGCCAGCGCCTTGTTGATCTGGATGATCAGGTTGGCCAGCTTGACCAGTTCGATCAGGATCTGGGACATATAGTTGACCAGGGCGATCACCTGGCCCTGGGTCAGGATGTTGCGGTCGACCTTGATGGCGCCGCTCCACAAAAGGATCAGCGTCGCCACATTGATGATCACATAGGTGACCGGGCTCATGATGGCGGAGATCTTGCCTACGTACAACTGCAGGCGCCGCAGCATTTCGTTCTTCTCATCGAAGATCTCGGTCTCGTCCGCTTCCTTGTTGAAGGCCCGGATCACGCGGCTGCCGGTCAGGTTCTCCCGGGTCGTACCCAGCACGCCGTCCAATGCGCTCTGCACCTTTTTGAACAGGGGGATGCTGGTCAGCATCACACCGAAGACCACCAGGGAAAGCACCGGGATGGTGACGACGAAGATCAAAGCCGCCCGCACATTGACGGTAAATGCCATGATCATGGCACCGAATACAATGAACGGAGAACGCAGCAGCAGACGCAGCGCCAGGTTCAGACCGTTCTGGATCTGGTTGATATCACTGGTCAGCCGGGTGATGAAAGTGGATACGCCGGCATGGTCCTGATCCGCATAGGAAAGCTCCTGAATGTGGGCGAACAATGCATAACGGACCTTTGAAGCGAAGCCAACGGCTGCTTTTGCGGAGAAATATTGGGCTGTGAATGCACACAGCATGCCAACCAGCGCAAAAGCGACCAGCAGTCCACCCATCTTCCAGATCATGCTCCGGTCCCCTAAGGCGATGCCTTTGTCGATGATCGCCGCCATGACCAGGGGCACGATCAGGTCAAAGGATGCCTCCAGCAGTTTGAACAGCGGGCCAAGAATGGACTCCAGCCGATATTCCTTCAAGTATACGATCAGTTTTTTCATGGACCGTACTCCTTATTTCTGATTCATACCCAGGATCCCATAGATCTCGTGCAGGTCCTGGATCTCATGATCGATGGCCATCTGGTGTGCCTCGTCCTGCCCGGCCGTGGCCGCCCCCTGCTCCTCCACCGGATGGTACCAGCAGGTGCGGATCCCCGCGCGGATGCCGCCCAGCATATCACTGGTCAGGGAATCGCCGATGATCAGGACCTCATCTTTGGTGATGCAAGGGATGTCCTCGGCCAACTGTGCAAAGACCGGCGCGAAGAAGCGGACGTCCGGCTTCTCATAGCCGATCTGGTCCGAGATGAAGACGCCGTCAAACAGCGCTCCCAGACCGGACCGCTCCAGCTTCTTGGTCTGTGCCGCCAGGGTCCCGTTGGTGACCCCGTACTGTGGGATCTTTCCCTTCAGGTCCTGGACGATGCGGTCGCCCTCGTCACAAAAGACGATGGTGTCCCCCAAAGCCAACTGATACCGCTGGTTGAAGGCCGGTGCCTGAGCAGAATCCAGACCTTCCCCTGCAAAGAAGTCCGCGAAACGGCGCACCAGGATCTCCGGCTTCGCCATCTCGCCCCGTTCCAGCTTTTTCCAGTATGCATCATTGATCCTGGCATAGGTGCGGATCATTTCATCGGTGCAAGGGCCGAAGCCAAAGTCTTTGAAGAGGCTGCGGATGGCCGCAGCTTCCGCCGCCTTGAAATTCAGCAGCGTCCCGTCCAGGTCCCAAAGCAGTGCCCGGATCATCTCAGGCCTCCTCTTCCATCAGGAGACTGGGGAAGTCCTTGCGAAACCGCAGCTTTTCTGCTTCGGACAGTTCCAGATACCGACGCACGTTCTCCATGCTCATGTTGCCGATGGAGAACAAAAGCTCCGTGTAATCCTTTTTATTGTAGCCGAACTCTGCCTCCCAATCGCAGAGTTTTTTCATGCCATAGTAATAGCAGGTGAAGTATCCCGGCGTGTTGATCTGGGACTGGACCTGTCCACGG
>CADBPG010000031.1 GCA_902796435.1 uncultured Eubacteriales bacterium
AAAAGGTTTCCACATGATTTCTGTGGAAACCTCCTGTGATCACTCGATCCCGGTCATATCGTATGCATCCAGGAAACGGTCCGCCGCTGTGCAGACTTCCCGCAGGCAGTCCGGATCGAAGGGGCTCTTCAGGCCGGCATTCTTCAGCAGTTCCGTGAAGGTCACGCTGCCGCCCTGCCGGGTGTAGGCCATATAATGGGCCCAGGCATCGGCCCTGTCCTTCTGGATCAGCGCCCAGAACTGGAGGGATACGGTCTGCGCCAGGCAGTAGTCGATGTAATAGAAGGGGCTGCCGTAGATATGGCCCTGCCGCTGCCAGCCTTCACCATCGCCATAGAAGGGGATGTCATCCAGGCGGACCCAGGGCATGTAGACACCCAGAAGTTCCTTCCAGGTATCATGCCGCTGGCGGGGCGTCATCTCCGGCTTCTCATAGACCACATGCTGGAAATGATCGACCAGGGTGCCATAGGGAATGAAGGTCAGGGCGCCGGCCAGATGGCTGTAGCGGAATTTCCGGGCGTCCGGTCCGAAGAATTCCTCAGCCCAGGGCTCCGCGAAGAATTCCATGGACATGGAATGGACCTCGCAGGCCTCCATGCCCGGCCAGATCGTGGAGGTGGGGATCCGGTCCGCATTGGTATACATGGCAAAGGCATGGCCTGCCTCGTGGGTGACGACTTCCACATCGCCCGCGGTCCCGTTGAAGTTGGCGAAGATGAAGGGAACACCGTAATCCTCAAGGCCGGTGCAGTAGCCGCCGCCTTCCTTGCCCTCTGTGCTCAGCACGTCCATCAGACCGTAGTCCCGCATCAGGTGGAAGAAGGCTCCGGTCTCCGGAGACAAGGCATCATAAAAGTGCTCGCCGGCTTTCAGAGTATCCTCCGCACTGCCCTGGGGCCTGGGGTTGCCAGAGCGGAACTGCAGGGCATTGTCCGCAAAGTTCATGGGATAGGAAAGTCCCAGGCGCTTGGCCTGCTGCCGGTAGACCTTGTCGGCGATGGGCACCAGGTAGGTGCGCACGGCCGCGCGGAACTGCTCCACATCCTCCTTGGTGTAGCAGTTGCGCTGCATCCGGTAGTAGCCCAGCTGGGTGAAGCCATCATAGCCCATCTTGCGGCCCATGGCATCCCGCAGGTGGGTCATCCGGTCGTAGATCTCGTCCAGTTCGGCCTGGTGGTCCTTGTACCACTGGCCCTCCGCCTTCCAGGCAGCCAGGCGCCTGGCGTCATCCGGATCGGTCTTGAAGGACGTCATCTGGGACAGGGTGTAGACCCCGCCCTCAAAGGGGATCTGCGCAGAGGCCAGCAGCTTGTTGTAGCGTGTGGCCAGGTCGTTCTCCTCTTTCATTTCTTCGATGATCACAGGCGAGAAGGATTTTAAGTCGATCTCCGCGTTCAGGAACAGGATGTCTCCAAACTCTGCGGCAAACTCCGCCCGGAAGGGGGATTCCAGCATGGCCTCGGTCCAGGCCTGTGCGTACTCGTCCAGTTCCGGACCGGCCTGATTCCAGAAATCATTCTCTGCATCATAGAAAGCGTCACGGGTATCGATGGAATGGCGGATCATCGCCAGATTCATCAGTGTGGAAAGATGCTTCCCGCTGGTCTCTTTCTTCAGGAAGACCTCCCTGGCTTCCGCATAGTTGGAAGCGTTGCGCAGTGCCTGGGTCAGATCCTGCATCTCCTGCTTCAAGGCGTCAAGGTCCGGCCGCTCATAGGGCATATCTTTAAAGTTGATCATGGTTTCCCTTTCTATAAAAGCTTTCATTGGGCTTATGATAGCATATCAAGGACAGTCTTTCAAGGCAGGTTCTTGCATCCGGTTTTCTCTTATGATATGATGTGCAAAATTCATTGAAAAGGGGTGTTGTCCATGCCGCCCGGAGGTGGTCCCCGTGGAAGTCAGTTCATGACTGACGAAGAAAAACAGCAGGCCCCGCGCGTAACTAAAGCCCTGCTGATGCGTGTATTCTCTTATTTAAAACCTTACTGGAAGCAGCTGCTTCTGGTCCTGGTCTGCCTGGTGGCCTCGTCCGCCTTTTCGATCCTGCCCTCGGTCCTGACCGGTAAGATCATCGATGAAGGCCTGATCGGACGGGACCTGAAAAAGCTGGTCTACTTCATCGTTCTGTCCCTGGGCGTGACCCTGGCCTCCAACCTCATCGGTGTGGGCCAAAGCTACATCAACACATGGATCGCGCAGCACATCACCTTCGATATGCGCAACAACATGTTCCGCCACCTGCAGAAGATGAGCCAGCACTTCTTCACGTCCAACAACCAGGGCGACATCATCACCCGCATGACCAGTGATATCGATGGTGTGGAGCGTGTGGTGACCGGCACCTTCGCCAGCATCCTATCGAACTCCATCACCCTGGTCATCGCCATCATCGCCATGTTCCAGAAAAACTGGCTGCTGGCGCTGATCGGCATCGCGGTGACGCCCCTGTTCGTGATCCCGACCCGCCGGGCCGGCAAGACCCGCTGGATGCTGACCCGGGAAGCCCAGGAATGCAATGACGAGATCAACGGGATCCTGAACGAGACCCTCTCTGTCAGCGGTCAGCTGCTGGTCAAACTGTTCGGCAAGGAGCAGGAAGAACAGGAGCGCTACGAAGCGGTCAACCGGCGGATGATCCGCCTGCACATCCGGGAAAGCATGGCCGGCCGCTGGTTCTTCGTGGTCCTGCACACTTTCACCAGCATAGGCCCGATGCTGCTCTACTTCGTGGGCGGTCTGTTGATCATGAAATACAACAGCAGTCTGACCGTCGGTGACATCACAGTGCTGGTCGCCCTGCTGGGCCGCCTGTACGGACCGGTCAACAGCCTGCTGAACGTGCAGGTCGACTGGATCCGCTCCATGGCGCTGTTCACCCGTATTTTCGAGTACATGGACCTGCCGGTGGAGATCCAAAACGCCCCGGATGCCATCACGCCGAAGTCCGCTTCCGGCAACGTGACCTTCTCCCATGTGGGCTTCTCCTATGATAAAGAACGGCAGATCCTGAAGGATATCGACTTCGACTTAAAGAGCGGCCAAAGCATCGCCATCGTCGGACCTTCCGGCTCCGGCAAGAGCACGATCATCAACCTGATCCCCCGGCTGTACGACGTGGACTCCGGTGCGGTCCTCTTTGATGGCATCGATGTCCGCAAGCTGGACTTAGGCTTCCTGCGCAAACAGGTCGGCGTCGTCTCCCAGGAGACCTACCTCTTCAACGGTTCCATCCGCGATAACCTGCGCTACGCAAGGGCGAACGCCACCGAGGCCGAGATGATCGAGGCCTGCAAGAAGGCCAACATCTATGACTTTATCGCCGCCCAGGAGCTGGGCCTGGACACCCTGGTGGGCAACCGGGGGCTGAAGCTGTCCGGCGGTGAAAAGCAGCGCATCTCCATCGCCCGGGTGCTTTTGAAAGACCCCGCGCTGCTGATTTTCGACGAAGCCACCTCCGCCCTGGATTCCATCTCCGAAAGCAAGATCCAGGACGCCATCGACCCCATCGTCAAGTCCCGCACGTCCATCCTGATCGCCCATCGCCTGTCCACGATCCTGGCGGCGGACGAGATCCTGGTCCTGAAGGACGGCGCCATCGTGGAACGGGGCCGGCACCAGGACCTGGTGGAGCTGGGCGGCGTGTATACCGAACTGTACAACACCCAGTTCAAGCGCATCGAAGAAGGCTGATCTTCCGCATACAAAAAGGGTATTTCGGATCCTTTCAGATCTCGAAATACCCTTGTTTTTTATTGCACATGGAACCGTTTTTTCAGTTCCAGCCAGATCTCTTTGTGCAGTGTCAGCACGCCGATGATCACGATCAGGAGGGCCAGGCTGCCCAGGGCGATCATGGGCCAGCTTTTCTCCGGCCAGCCGGCCAGCGTCACACCGCTGAAGCCTAAGGCCAGCAAGATCTGCCAGATCATGGGCATCATGTTGTGCATCTGCGTGTGCAGGTCGGAGACGAAGATGACGAAGGTCACGATCAGCGACGCGCACCCGACGATCGGCACCACGAAGGAGGCCCAGCCCGGCGCCAGCAGCTGGTCGATCAGCACCAGCAGCACGCAGACGTAGATCGTCAGCTTGACCGTCTGCCGGATCAGGCTGTACTCGATCACGTCCGGCTTCGCCAGGATATCCCAGATGCCCAGGATGACCCAGACACTGACCAGGCACCAGAGCTTGCCGCCCACCGCCAGATTCACGATCGGGCAGGTGATGGCTGCCAGGATCAGAAGATAGCGCAATGTCTTGCGGAAATATGCCATGAACAAGGCCGGTTTCCCGACATTTGGATAATTGATCTCAATATTCATACAGCGGACTCCCCGTGATCTTCAGCTGGACCTCGTCCTGGTTCAGCAGTTTTTCGATCCTCTCCTCAAATGAAGGCTCCACCGTCGTTTTCGTCACGGAAAAGACCATGTGGTCCCCAAAGGTGACCATGGCGCAGGCCGCCCGGTTGATCACGCTGGGCCCGAGGACAAAATCGAATTTTTCAATATAGGGCACATCTTCTTCCGGCATGCGTACGACACCCATGTTCGACAAGGTATCGGAGATCAGCCGGTCGCCCAGGAAGCCGTAGAGCTTCTCCGCCACCGGCCGTTTGATGAACCGGGGGATCGGTTTCAGGCTCGCCACCATCTTCACCGCCGTGCTGACCATCTTGTCCATGGGTTCCTTGGCGCCCTTTTCCACCAGCTGTTGGGTGATCTTCGGAACGATCTCCTCCAAAGTGGTGATCTCGCCAAGCTCCAGGGCGATCATGGCGTACATGGAATCATTGCGCAGGGTCACGGAAGGATGGTATTTACGTATGTTGACCGGCACCTGGATGATGACCGGGCCCCCGGTCTCCTCCGTCGCGGATTTATGGGCCAGGAACATGATGCCCAATAGATAGGCGGTAATGCTGCCGCCGTAGTGATGGGCCTTTTCCTTGACCTGCGCGGCCGACATCTCGAAATGCAGGATCCGGCAGGGCTTCATGCGGGAAAGCTTGCCGCTCAGCTGGACGCCGGGCTTGCCGGTAAATCCGGAGCTGCCCTTGAAGATCTCCGCCTTCAGGAATTCATTGGCGGTCTCGCACTCATCCGGGGTATCCTCCGGATGCCAGACACCGGGCTCCGCAGGCGTCGGCCATCTGCCGGCCGCCGTCCCGGCTTCGACTCCTTCTGCCAGCCGGATGTACTCCGCAGCCAGTGTCTTTAGGAAGATCATGCCGCCGGTACCATCGGTGACCACGTGGAAGAATTCCACACTGATCCGGTTCTGGTAGTACAGGATCCGAAAGACCTGGGACCCGCTGTAGGCCACGTGGATGGGGGTGCAGGGCACGCCCTTCTCCGCCTCGATGGAGAACCTTCTCTTTGTAGAATCCAGATAATGCCAGAACACACCGCTCTTCACCGTGGTGGCGAAGCTGGGGAAGCGCTTGATCACGAAGTTCAGCGCCATCTGCAAAAGCTCAGGTATGACCTGCTTCTTCAGATAGACGGACATGCGGAACAGGGGCATCTCCCCCTGCCGCATCCCCAAAGGATACAGTTTTTCTGCAGGATCCAGGGCATACCAGCGCAGGGCCGCGTGGGCATAAAAACCGCCCAGCCGGTCCGTGCTCAGGCGCTCGCGGATCTGGTCATCCGAGAACCCCTGGGCCTGATAACAGAGGATGGCCCGGTCATAGTCCGCCAGCAAAAGCTTGGTCTCCCGGGCGGGCAGGTGGATATGCTGCTCCAGATCCGGAAACAGGACCTTCCGGCTCTCCACCTTCTGCACCTGCTCTTTTTCCTTCTTTTTCTTGTTTTCAGCCATGGGTAGGCTCCTTCTGCAATCGGTCCATCCAGCGGCCACGGGCCAGCCGGATCAGGAATATGATGCCACGGAACGTCAGCTCCGTACACATGGCGATCCAGACGCCTACCAGTCCCATAGACCGGGCCAGGACCGCCGCTATGGTGATGCGCACGCCCCACATGCTGGCCAGGTTCATGATGCTGGGGATCAAGGTATCTCCAGCCCCGACCAGCGCGCCGTTGGCCACGATCGAGGCGGCAAACATGGGCTCTGCCAGCAGTTCGATCCTAAGCACACGGGTACCCAGTTCCTGCACATCGCCCACCGGCGTGAGGAACCGGAACAGATAGGGACACACGAAATACATGATGATGCCGGCACCGGTCATGATAGCGATGCCCATAAATGTGGTGATCCAGCTGAAGCTTTTGGCCAGATCCTTCCGTTTGGCGCCGATGCTCTGACCGACCAGGGTCGTAGCCGCCGTGCCAAGGCCGTAGCCTGGCATGTAGCAAAGGCTTTCCGCCGTGACCGCGAAGGAATTGGCCGCAATAGCGACGGTCCCCAAAGGCGCCACGATGCGGGTCTGCATGACCTGTGCGCCGCTGGTCGCCGCCTGCTCCAGTCCGATCGGAACACCGATCTTCAAGGCGCGGCGGAAGTCATCCCGCCTGACCCGGAATCTTGCGTGCTTTTCAAATCGCAACTCGTGCTGGCGGAAAGACGATACATAGAACATCAGAGCGAAGATCACGATGTGGGACAGGGCCGTGCCCCAGGCGGCGCCGTAGACGCCCCAGCCCGCGCCGTGCAGGTAAAAGCGCAGCGGGCCCAGCACAAAATCTCCCGTGGGGAAGATCAGGAACAGGTTGAAGATCACGTCCAGCACGCACATGCAGGAATTCAGGATACTGGGGGCTTTCATATTGCCGGAGGACTGCAATGCAGAACCCACGAACCGCTGCAGCATGACCACGGGCAGGGTCCACATGTAGACGCGGAAATACCGTGTGGCGTCCACACAGACCTCCTCCGCACCGCCCAGCCACCGGGGCAAAGACCCGCTGATGGCAAGACCGATGCCGCCGATCAGGCAGCCGAAAGTCAAGACCACGATCAGGCCCTGCCGGTACAAGTCCCGGGCATGGGCCACATCGCCCGCACCGACCGCCTGGGCGATCTGCACGGAGTATCCATATGTAGCTGCGGAACCAACACCATTACAAAGCCAGAGGCTGGAGGAAACCAGCCCGATGGAGGCGGAAGCCGCCGCACCCATCTGTCCGACCATCGCCGCATCGATATACTGCATCATGATGGTCGTGATCTGCGCCAGGATCGCCGGCAGACTGAGCCGCCAGGCCAGGCCGATCTTTTCCCGGGTCGTGATATTGGTCTTCTGCAAAGCAGCTGTTACATTCATAGTTTCACCCGTATCCAAAAGTATTCAAGATTGATGCTCTGCCACCCACTGTGTGACGTCCAGCTTGAAGGCCTCCCAGGCCTCCTCGTGTTCCACATAGTAACGGGGGCATTTCTTTCCGCTCACGTCATAGTGGCGGATGATCTCTGCCGGCTGCACCCGCAGATATAAACATAGCCAGCCGGTCAGGTGGACCAGCGTATCATAGGTCACGTCGCTGAATTTTCCATCGGCGTCCGGATGGCAGACCTCGATGGCGATGGTATCATGATTGCGGTCGTTGGAGGCATAGGCGATCTCTGACGTGGGGATGCACTGGACGATCTCCCCCTCCAGCCCGACGATGAAGTGGCTGCTGGCGTAGGTCTCGTTCGCCCCACCCTTCAGGCCTTCGAAATAATCCCGGTTCGCCATGGCGGAGGACCCGGGGTTGCCCACGTAGTGGATCACGATCCCGGTGACCTTGTCTATGGCCTCCTCCGGCCGTGAATAGGGGTTGGGCGTCAACAGCGCCGTCTCGATCTCTGGCATGTATTTTTCCACGACTTCCTCGGACACCTTGACGTTGACCGTATCCGGCTCCGTTCCGTTCTTTGCAGAGCGCGTATCCTCGCGGCTCTGGTGGATGAGGGCCCTTGCCCCGGCTGCCATCAGGATGGCAATGATCCCCAAAGCCAGTGCGATCTGCTTGCGCCGGGCCGCCGAAAACTTCCGCTTTTTGCGGCTCTTCCGCCCTTTTTTCTTTTGCGCCATGATCAGATGAAGTGATCGTTGCGCGACAGGCGGCGGGTCATGATGAAGGCGATCACGAACAGCAGGACCACGAAGATCCCAAAGTACACGACACCAAAGTCGCTTTCCGAGGTGACGGCGATATAATCATAGGCGCCATGCAGCAGGATGGGCACCAGCAGTGCCAACTTGCGGCAGTATCCGCTGCGGCCGGTCAGTCCCATATGTTCATAGCGCTTTGCCAGGCCGTACCAGTTGCCCATGAACACGCCGAAGCAGGCATGTCCCGGGATCGCGGTAACAGCGCGCAGAAGCGCCGTACCGAATCCATAGGAGATCACGTAGCCCACGTTTTCCAGCAGGGCAAAGCCCAGGGCGACGAAGACCGCGTAGACGACACCGTCGAACTGGCAGTTGAACTCCTGGCTGTTCCAGGTCGTCTTCTTCATCAGCAGGTATTTGAAACCTTCCTCAGAACCGGCAACGATCAGGAAATAGGTCAGCACGTTGTTCAGCCGGCTGCCCTCTGCCGTGACACGGTTCAGCACCGCGGTGCCGATGCTTTCTGTCAGCATAGACAGGCCCGCGGCGGCACAGCCGCACAAAACCAACCGAAGCAGGAGCCTTCCGGACTCCTTGTCCAGCCGGTCTGCCCGATAGATCATGAACATCAGGACCAGCGCAGGAATGACCGCGGCCGCGATCAGCCAGGTGCTGGGTTGGAAAAGAAAGAAGAACATGGCAGAACTACCTCCTGCTTACAGTGTATAACCGATCAGGACCTTCAAAGTATTCATTGCACCGTCCCGGTGGCTGCGCTCATAGCCGTGGGAGGCATACACGCCCGCGCCGATCAGCCCGTGGCGCATGTCATAGCCTGCCCGCAAGGTCGCTTCCACATCGGAACCATAATATGGGTAGATGTCGACCGCGTAATCCGCCTCGGTCTTCTTCGCCGCCTCGATCAGCTTCTTGACAATGCTGTAGGCATAGGGGCCGCCGCTGTCCTTGGCGCAGATGGAGACCTGCCGCTCGGTGCAGGTCAGCCCGTCACCGACGCAGCCCATGTCCACGGAGATCGCCTCGGTGACACCGGCCGGTACCGAAGCACTGCCGCCGTGTCCGACCTCTTCATATACGGTGACGTGGGCATAGACGGTCCGCTCCGGTTCTTGCCCACTTTCCTTCAGATAGCGGGCATAGCCCAGCAGGATACCAACGGACAGTTTATCGTCCAGGAACCGGCTCTTGATATAGCCTGTGCCGGTCACCCGGGTCCGGGGATCGAAGCAGACGATGTCGCCCACGCTGATGCCCAGCTGCTCCACATCGTCCTTGGAATCGACGTCCTCGTCCAGCACGACCTCCATGACCTTCCATTCCCGCTTGGTATCGTTATAGGAACCATTCACGTGGATCGAGGCATTGGTCAGCTGCAGTGTGCCTTCATAAGTCCCGTTGAACTTAGTGATGATCTTGACGTTCTCCGCTTCCGCGTTGTTGGCATTCATGCCGCCCAGCGGGGTGACCTCCAGCCGGCCGCTGCCCTTGATGGTCTTGACCATGCCGCCCAGGGTGTCCGCATGGGCTTCCAGAAGCAGCGCGTCTGCATCATTATGGCCGCCGAGACGCACCAGCACACCGCCCTTGATGGTCTGCACCGGCTCATAGCCCAGCTTCTTGAATTCATCCATGACGAACTGGGCCGCTTCCTCGGTGTAGCCTGTGGGCGAATCCACCGCCAAAAGACGGGTCGTAGCATCGATGATATAGTCCGTATACTTGGTCAGTTCCATGAGTTTATCTCCTTTTCAGGTTTACGAATCCTGCGGATCCATGTATAATATGAGTATCATTTTGAGGAGGACGATCCATGATCCAGGAAGTGCGCATTACCACTATCGAACAGCTGATGCCCCTGTTTTTTGAGCAGGAATGGCGGGAAGATATCCACCGCAACCGCGGCCAGTACGTGTACCGCGGCATGCGCAATATCAAATTCGATCTGAGCACATCCCTGAGCCGCTGCTGCAAAAACAAGCAGCAGGCCCTGGAACCGGCGATCCTGAACAACTTTGCCAAATATGCCGTGATCGAAGACCACAGTATCGCCCAGTCGGTCTGGCGCCAGATGATCCTGGGCCAGCATTATGGCCTGCCGACCCGCCTTCTGGACTGGTCCCACTCTGCCTTGGTGGGGCTGCATTTTGCTACCGCTGAAGACGATCTTTCCAAGATGGACCAGCACGACAGCATGGTCTGGCGCATCGACATGCACGAGCTGCATGAACTGCTGCCGGTGCAGTACCGCGAGGTCATGCGGGACCGCACGGTATTCACTGTGGACATGCTGGGCCAGGTCACCAACAGTCTCCGCCAGTACGACGAGGACATGGGCGATCATGCCATGGTCGTCATCGAACCGCCCTCCATCAATGCCCGGATCGTCAACCAGTACTCTTTCTTCTCGGTCATCCCCAGCGGCATGACCGACGTGGAACAGTTCCTGGACAAAAACACAAAGAACACCGTCAAATATGTGATCGACAAGTCCCTGCGCTGGCGCATCCGCGACATGCTGGACCAGCTGAACATCAGCGAACGCATCGTCTATCCCGGCCTGGAAGGCCTGTCCAAATGGATCGGAAGACATTATTTCGTTAAGTAACGAAGCCCTGCATGAGGGCACGCAGTGCCCGAATGTGCATGGCAGATCTACAGGTAAATCAGAAAAATGAAGCCGCTGCATAGTACTTACGCAGCGGCTTATTGTTTACGCCAGATTGTGCCAGACGTTCTGGACGTCATCGTCCTCGTCGAGCGCATCGAGCATCTTCTCGAACTGCTCGGCTGTGGTATCGTCCACATCGGCCGTATTCTGCGGAATCATGGAGACCTCAGCACTCATGATCGGGATCCCTGCTTCTTCCATCTGCTCACGCACGGAGGAGAAATCCTCGACCGTGGTCAGGATCTCGAAAGCTTCGTCATCCTCAGGATTGAAGTCCTCGGCGCCAAAATCCAGCACCTGCATCATGAGCTCGTCCTCATCGATCGCGTCGGACTTTTCCACGAAGATCTGACCCTTCTTGTCGAACATGTAGGAGACACAGCCCGTGGTACCCATGTTGCCGCCGTTCTTGGAGAAGGCATGGCGCACATTGGCAGCGGTACGATTCTTGTTGTCGGTCAGCGCTTCAACGATGACGGCGATTCCGCCCGGGCCATACCCTTCATAGGTAATGGCTTCATATACGATGCTGGAGTCCTCACCGGCAGCCTTCTTGATGCTGCGCTGGATGGTCTCATTCGGCATATTGTTGCTCTTACACTTAGCGATAACGTCACGCAGCTTGCCATTGACGTTCGGATCCGGACCGCCTTCCTTGATGGCGACCGCCAGCTCTCGGCCTAACTTGGTAAAGGCCTTACCCTTCTGGGCATCCGCCTTCTCCTTTTTATGCTTGATATTAGAAAACTTTGAATGGCCTGACATAATAACCTCCTGCTAATTTACGTACTTACCATTGTAGCACGTTCCGCCGCACTTGACAAGCCAGTTTGCGACAATCATTACAAGGTCAAGCGCCCATATTTAATGCCTTTTGCACGTCAGGGTTACTTAGTCTGGGCCTAGGCTCCGCCGGTTTTACCTGGCCAGCGCCTACCCTTCGTCGGCATTACCTGGTCAGCGTCTACCTTGCGTCGGCATTACCTGGTCAGTGCCTTCCTTGCGTCGGCATTACTTGGCCAGCGTCTTCCTGGCGTCGGCATTACTTGGTTAGCGCCTCTTTCTTCACCTTCAGGCAGTAATTCTTCTTTTATTACGCCATTTGCTTCTTCTTGCTCTGCACACGAAGTAATTTCAGCTGGTTTATTGAGTGATTTACTCCTTCAGAATCTTAATCTGTCTTCGACGGAGTAAATACCCAGCCTCTTACGCACTTCGGCCTTTGTTTTTACTCCGTAGGCGCCACAGATTTTTCACCAGGCAGTAATGGAAAAGTATTTACTCCTTGAAAACTTCTGTCCTATTTCAAACCAAGTAATCAACATTACCACCCAGAAGGGCATTTATTTGGACTCGCAGGGTGGTATGATGAGAAGGAAGATGGAAAAATGTTTCAAAGTGTGCCGTAACATCGAAAAGAGAATGATTTCGGGTTCGGCTGTCACATGATGTGGCCTGATTTTCCTTATACAGATGAACGGCTTGATAGGATCCCTTAAGGAAAAAGATAATCTAGTCTCCGATGAAAGTTGAATGATACACCTATTATGGACGAGTAAAAAACCTCATTGGTTAAGACTTTTGAGGCCTAGAAAGGAAATAACTATGCAAAAGAAAACTCTTTTCGATGAACTAAGACCTTTCACAGAAACTGGATTCAGAGAAATCTACAAACGTTTCATATACATAAACTGCAGGACTCTTCTAGATGAAATGCTTCCGGGAGAATTGGATGATCATATTACTGGAATCATTGCATATTGCTATATAGACAAGACTGAGGGTATCAGCTTTAGACCCGTTCTGCTCGCTGCCATGTCGAAAATGTCGATGCAGGTATTCACATTTCCTCATCAGGAGGATACGATCTTTGTCCTCCGGTTGAGACGTGGCGATGTACAGAAGGGCGAGCTGCATGAGTATGGCAGGCACATGTATATTTATGGTGTTGATCCTGATAAGCTTGCCTTTTTTGATCTGTCCGTACTGAATGTTCCTTTCGAAAAATTTTCCGATTTTCAGGATATGATTGATACAAGTTATGATCCAGGTCCTGATGTTGAAGAATTGAGATCTGAAAAATACGCATACCTTGATCAGTTTCGGCACGAGTTTTATCCTGATGATGTGAGGGCCCTACTTTTTACAAAGGAGAATGGGCTCGAAGAGGTATGGGTTCGGCTGATGTTCCGACATGAAAATGAACTATTTGGAAGACTGTTGAATGAACCATATAAGAATTATGGCTGTCATGAGGGAACGATTATCGGACTTGTTCTGGTCAAATCCGGAGATGATAGAGTACTGATTTTTAATGGCAGTACGGTGGAACTTGCCGAAAACTGAGAGCAGATGAGATTGAATGATCCACCAAAACCGGGGTATCGTTCAACCTTGATGCCATTTACACCAAGTCAAAAGAGGCGTTTGAAATGATGGAGATGAATGGCATAAAGATGTTTGGCCTATTTAAAGGAATGCAATATGAATACTGTGATGAGGAATTTGATGGTTACTGGAAGGAGTTGCCATATGAGAGTTTTATTTCCGCAAGAAATCTACGATGAGACAGATAGACTTTTGCCGTATATGGAATTCGACCAGAAAGAAGGATGGCATGGGGTGCCAAGGAGTGCTTATGAATATCTGGGAACATCAAAATGAGTATAAAAAGAATCTGAGGATTCTCACAAAAGATGGAAAGGTTTTTATTGGGAAAATGCTTAGTATTCTCGATGCGGATGATCTTGAAGAGAATGAAGCCCAGGTTCATATCGAAACAGAATCAGGAATTTTGGCGTTACGGGAAAGTGAAATAGAATCTATAAAAAGCATTATGACCGATCTTGAAATATCCTTGTTAAGAGATTTAAGAAATCGAATAGAAAACCGACTCTCTGCGATTTATGAGCAGCCATTAGAGGTTGATGGTCAAAAGTGTTTCTTACAAGGGAAGCAACATTATTTTATGATAACAGCCCTTCCATTGGAATCTCCAGGAGCACTTGTAATTGAACATGCAGACTCCTTTGAAGAAGCAACGATATCTAAATATGGCAGGTTTGAAGATGGAGATTTGTTCTGGCTCGATGAGTATGATAATGATGAAGACAAGATGTTTGCAGCAATACTTCGCGAGATAGAGGATGCGTGATACGGGTTGTACATACGAAGAAGCACATGAAAAAGCGAATGAAGTATATAATTGGTATAATGAATATTTGAAAGAGAAGGAGGGAAGACTATGAGATGGAAATTCAGAAGGGCATTTATTAACAAACGATTTGTACAATATAGTTATTCGAGAGAGACAGATGAAATGGATGGGATCATTCAATATGACAGAGAAACGGAAGAAATCAAAATACTAAAGCCATGTGAAAATGACAAAGATAGTGAATTGAGCCAAAGTATAGCAATGGAGCATTTCTACTGGAACGTTATTCAAGAAGGTCTTCCTGAAAACAGATATGTAGCATGTGGATAATAATGATATGCCAGCAAAAAGAACCGGCCGCCAAGAGCCGACAACGGCCTTCATTCTGCCATACAGCGATTCCGTTGGTGCCGATGCGGTTGAACGATACACCAAAACTGGTGCATCGTTCAACCTCATTGGTTCATGAATTGTATCACTGGGAAGACGCTGACGACTATAGGAGAAGTGTTGGAGTTATTGAAAGCGCTGACCGAAAATCAGTTTATACCATTTATCAACGCGAGCGAGCAAGAACAGCGCTTATTGATGCTGGCGTGAATCTGCAGGACATGAATCAAATTAGACGGGAATTAGGGGACTATGCATATTAAAAATTGTTCGATAACGATTATGAAGAAGTATATGCTGAATACAGAACAAAAAAACACTGAAAGGGTGATAAGAATGAGAGTCAATT
>CADBPG010000032.1 GCA_902796435.1 uncultured Eubacteriales bacterium
CTTGTCGTTTTTGATCGCTTCTGATCTTTAACCATCAACATTTCTTTGCACGTACGGTGTACGTACTTTCACCCCATTTCTGCAGCAGTTCGACTTCCGGGAAACCCGCTTTTCTGAGGAGCTCCATCTCATGCTCCACCAGCAGGGGCGTGTCATAATGATAAAACGCGTCATCAGCGATGCCCTGTTCCCGTTTCAATGTTTCAAGATTCCGGAAATACTCTTTTTCCAGTTCTTCAGACTCCGCGAAATAGTCAGTCAGGATGAAGATGCCTCCCTTTTTCAGGGCATTGTACAGCTTCGCGTACAGCGCGGCTTTTTTCTCGGCCGTGAAATGATGCAAGGATTCCACGGATACCGCAGCGTCGAAGCATGCTGCTCCGAAGGGCTCATCAAAATAGGAATTGCAGATCAAGGTCAGCTTCTTTTCCGGGAACTTAGCCTTCAACTCCCGCAGCATGACGTCGGACAGATCGATCCCTGTGATCTGCGCAGTCGGATTCAAAGCAAAGTACTCCTCCAGTTCCAACCCTGTCCCGCAGCCCAGATCCAAAACGACAGCGTCCGCGTCTTTAGGCAGTAAAGCAGCCGTAAAAGCATAAAATGCAGACGCTCCTTCGATATCCCGCCGCATGTGTTCGTCATACCCCTCGATCCGCGCGGCGAAGAAATCATCCATCCGCTCCAGTTTCATCCCGGCTCTCCTTTCTCAGAGACAAAAAGGGCATAGGATCCTCACTGGCCTTGCGCCGTGAGGATCTTATGCTCTATCGTATCATTACATTTTGACTTCTGCGCCGATGGCCTTGCCGGCCTCGATCAGCTTGTCCATGGCCTCTGCGACTTCCGCCGCTTCCAGGGTACGCTCCATGGAAGTGAAGGTGAACCGCAGTGTCACGCTCTTCTTGTCGGTCCAGGACGCATCCTGATAGATGTCGACCAGTTCGACCTTCTCCAGGTTCTCAAGTCCCAGTCCGTCGACCATCTGGTTGAAGGTGTCGTAGGTGGTCTCCGCAGGCACGATGAAGCTCAGGTCGTTGCTGATGCTCGGGAAGCGGCTGGGCTCCTTGAAGGTCGGCAGGACGATCTCCGTCTGGCTCAGGATGCCCATATCCAGTTCGATCGCGACGGCCGCGCTCTTCTTGTCGATCTTGTCCATGACCTTCGGATGGACCACGCCCATGACGCCGACCGACGTGTTGTCACGCAGGATCTGATAGCTGTTGTAGGGGTGCATCCAGGACAAGGGCTCGGTCACAGCCTGGTAGGAAACCGACTTGTTGTGGATGATCTGTCCGATGGACTCCAGCAGGATCTTGGCCTGGAAGAACAGGAACTCCTCCTCAGCCTTGCGGCCATAGAAGACCACGCCCAGCATCTTGTGCTCATCCGCGAGGCCGTCCTCTTTCAGCTGCGGGACCACGCTGCCCATCTCGAAGATGTTGAAGCGCGGACCATAGGTATGGTTGCGGTCGACCACAGTCAGCAGGGTCGGGATCATCTGAGAGCGGATCAGTTCGATGTCCGGAGAGACGGAGTTCGCCAGACGCAGGCAGCCCTCTGCCTCCAGTCCGATGTCCTTCAGGCGCTTGGCATCGTTCCAGATATAGGTATGGACTTCGTGGGCGCCGAAATGGTCGGCCAGCATGTCCTTGAGTTTCGCGGTCAGTTCATGACGCGGATCCTGCAGCTTCGGCGCGATGGCGCTGGTCGCTGTCTTGACCTCGAAATTATCATAACCGTAGATTCGGGTGATCTCTTCGATGATATCGGCCTTGATGCTGATATCCTTGGTGGCACGCCAGCTCGGCACCTTGACGGTGAAGACATCGTCCGCGCGGGTCAGCTCGAAGCCCAGGGACTTCAGCGTCTTCTCAATGCGCTCGTTGGAGATCTCGATACCAGTGTAACGATCGACATAAGGCTTGTCGAAGGTGATGGTGATCTCCGGATAGTGCTTGACGTACTGCTCGCTCAGGGAGCTGATCACCTTGACGTTCGGGTCGATCTGGAGCAGCAGGTACAGGTAGCGCTCGATGGCGGGCACCGTCATCTCCGGATCCAGGGTCTTTTCATAACGCATGGAAGCGTCGGTACGCAGACCGATGGCGATGGAGGACTTGCGGATGCTGACCGCGTCGAAGTTAGCGCTTTCCAGCAGGAAGCTGTTGGTGTCATCCACGATCTCGCTCTCATAACCGCCCATGATACCGGCGACTGCCACCGGCACACCCTTGGACTTGATCATCAGGGTCTCGGGCTGGATGGTGCGCTCTTTGCCGTCCAGGGTCTCGAAGGTGAAGGCTTCAGGCATGTTGCCGACTTCGATCTCGGAAACCCGCTTATAATCAAAGGCGTGCATCGGCTGGCCCAGTTCCAGCATGATATAGTTGGTCAGGTCGGCCAGCAGGTTGATGGCGCGCATGCCGCAGCGATACAGGCGGATCCGCATGTTGACCGGGCTGACGCTTTCTGTCACGTTCTCGATGGCCATGCAGGAGTACCGCAGGCAGTGCTCCTTGTTTTCGATCTCCACCTTGACCTGGGGCAGATCCTTGAACTGCTCCACGGAGACCTTCTCGAAAGGCTTGAGCGCACGACCGGAAAGGGCGGCGAACTCACGGGCGATACCGTAGTGGCCCCACAGGTCTGGACGGTTGGTCAGAGACTTGTTGTCGACCTCGAAGACCGTGTCTTCGATCTCATACAGGTCCTTGATGTCCATACCGATGGGGGTATCCTCCGGCAGGATCATCAGACCGGAATGATCGTCACTGACGAGGATCTCGTCCTCGCCGCAGCACATGCCGTGGCTCTCATAGCCCGCGATGGGCCGTGCGGTGATGTCCATGCCGCCGGCATGTCCACCCTCTTTTACGAAGGGGACCTTGATGCCCACAGCAACGTTGGGGGCGCCGCAGACGACGTCATAGATTCCGTCGCCGGCATCGACCTTCAGCAGGTGCAGCTTCTTGGAATCCGGATGCGGCTCGCAGGATACGACCTGTGCGACGACGACGTCCTTCAGATCGGCCCCAATGTGGTAGACTTCCTCTACCTCTGCCGTACCCAGAGTGAATTTATGGATCAGCTGGTCCAGGTCCAAACCGGACAGGTCAACGAAATCCTGGATCCAATTCATAGATAATAACATGATTCAGTGCTCCATTTCTTTTATGATAGCCTTCGGAATCGCCAACGGCGATTCGGTGTGTGCCTCAGGAATAATATTTATACGCGTATGTTATGGCACACTTTCTTTTAATGATAGCCCTCGGAATCGCCAACGGCGATTCGGTGTGTGCCTCAGGAATAATATTTATACGAGTATGTTATGGCACACTTAACGGACCTTAAACTGTTCCAGCGATTTCAGGCTGCCGGAGTTCAGCATGCGGATATCCTTGATACCATACTTCATCATGGCCAGACGGGTCAGACCCAGACCGAAAGCGAAACCGGAATACTTCTCACTGTCGATGCCGGCCATCTCCAGAACGTTCGGATGGATCATGCCGCAGGGGCAAAGTTCGATCCAGCCGCTCTGCTTACAGGTGGGGCAGCCGGTACCGCCGCAGACGTGGCACTGGATGTCCAGCTCAAAGCCCGGTTCGACGAAGGGGAAGAAGCCGGGGCGCAGACGCACGGTGATGGGCTTGCCGAAGACTTCGGAAAGCATGGTCTTCATGAAATAGATCAGGTTGGAAATGGAGATATCTTCACCCACCATGATGCCTTCCATCTGGAAGAAGGTATTCTCGTGGCTGGCATCCAGTGCTTCGTTACGGAAGCAACGGCCCGGGAAGATGGCGCGGGTGTTGGCGCCGTATTTGCGCAGGATCGCGTTCTGCGCCGCGGAGGTATGGGTCTTCAGGACCTGTCCATTCTCCAGATAATAGGTATCCTGCATATCACGTGCGGGATGGTACTTGGGAATGTTGACCGCCTCGAAGCACTCGTACTCGGTGACGATCTCTTTGTAATCTTCGATGGTGAAGCCCATGCTCTTGAAGATCTCTTCCAGTTTGCGCTGTACCAGCGTGATGGGATGCAGGGTACCCTGTCCCAGATCGACGGGCATGGTGATATCATAGCGCTTGTCGCTCTTTAAGCGGGCTTCCTGACGGGCCGCTTCCAGTTGGGCGGAACGCTCCTGGATAAAGGCCTGTACTTCCTGCTTGAAGTTGTTGATCCTTTGTCCGGCTTCTTTCTTCTCTTCACCGCTCAGTTCCTTCAGACCTTTGAGCAGTTCGGTGACACTACCCTTTTTGCCCAGGTAGGCGACACGGACCTTTTCCAGGTCCTCTGTCCGCTGCGCCGCGGCCGCTTCTGAACGGAAACGCCGGGACAGTTCTTCGATGTTCAGCATGAATATTCCTCCAATTTATAATTAATAAATAGCGTACGTTTGCTCTATATAATAGAGAACCCCGTCCAACATTCATTGGACGGGATGACCGTGGTACCACCAATATTCAAAGCGTTTGTGTGCGCTTCCTCGTTGTGTCCTTTAATGCAGTGACATACAGCCCGTGGGGGCAGCTCTGATATATGAAATTCGACCGTGACGTGACCTGAAAGGCGCTTGCAGCCGGTGACGCCTTCTCTCTGCCAGTACTTTCACGTTCTACTGAGTATATCTTCGACGCAATTCGGCATATAGTATACCACCGGGATGCATGTCTTGTCAATGCTTTAAAAATATGATACAATATGGCGGATCAAAGTTATGTTGTGAGAGGAACATTCTATATGAAACCTGAAGATATTCGCTGGCTTGACGAGGAAGACAGCGAACAGCCTATAGAGGAACCGACGCCGGCAGAGGAAACGCCTGCCGAAGAGCCGCCGCAGAAGAAGCCGCGCAAGCAAAGATCCTTCTCCTGGATCTTCGTTGTGGGAGCGCTTCTGATCGGCGTTATTGTCATGTTCGTGACCGGCGGTTTCAAGAAACTGTTCGGTGGGGACAAGGGCCAGACGCTGCGCGCCGTAAGTGACCCGATCCTCTACACCACCGACAGTGTCACCCGGGTACGGCCCTTCGCGGACATGGCGCTGCACATGAGCGCCAACGGGCTTCGGGCCTACGCCACGAACGGGTCCCTGGTCTGGGATCAGCCCTTCACCATGAACTACCCCTCTCTCGTGACCAATGAACGCTGCGCCATCGTGGCGGATCTGGGTGGTACGCAGATCCTCTTATTCGATGAGACCGGCCTGCTCAATACCATCACGACCGAGGCTTCCATCCTGTACTGCACGGTCAACCGCAATGGCTTTACCGCCGCGATCCTGGATTCCGGCGCCAGCCATACGCTGGTGGTCTTCGACCAGTTCGGCCGCACACTGGTGCGCCGCATCACTTACGCGGATCAGGACGGTGTGCCGATGGCCATCGCCATCAACGATGACGCCACCTGCATGGCCACTGCCTACATGATCTACACCGAGGCTGAACTGCGCAGTGCCGTCACCCTTTTCAACCTGACCGATTCTGCTTCTGATTCTATCGACCGCATCGCCGGCAACTATACCTACACCAACACCCTGATCTCCGACCTGTAC
>CADBPG010000033.1 GCA_902796435.1 uncultured Eubacteriales bacterium
CGGAACGCTGGGCAGAGGAAGACATACCGATGGCAGCTCCGGCACCGGCAGCGATGCCGCCACATCCCTCCATGCCGATCTCCGCAGATTCCTTTGACAGCACGGAGGATACCTTCCAGGAGTGCCTGCTGCACTGGATCGATGCCCGGGGCATGACCGACGTGGAGGTCTACAAGAAGGCCAATCTGGACCGGAAGCTTTTTTCGAAGATCCGGAGCAACCGCAACTATGTTCCCAAGAAGAAGACCGCACTGGCCCTGGCAGCCGCCCTGCAGCTTAACCGCAGACAGACGGCGGACCTTCTGAGCCGGGCAGGTCTTGCGCTTTCACCCAGCAGCCGGGCGGATCGGATCTTCACCTACTGCATCGAACACAGCATTTACGATATCATCAGTATCAATGCTCTGTTGTTCGAGTATAATGAACCATTGCTGGGCTGTTAAATGTCGCTTCCCAGGCGACCATCTGTCTCATTTTTCATGATATCCTTAAGGCACAACAAAGCACAAAAGGAGGAAATATCATGAGAAATGATCTGACAGAACTGGTCCTAATCCTGGACCGCAGCGGTTCGATGAGCGGTTTGGAAGCGGACACCATCGGTGGATTCAATAGTATGATCGAGAAGCAGAAGAAGGAGGCGGGCGAAGCACTCGTCTCCGTGGTCCTCTTCGATGATTACTCCGAGGTCCTGTATGACCGGGTGCCGATCCAGGACGTGGAACCCATGACGGAAGAGAAGTATTACGTCCGGGGCTGCACGGCCCTTCTGGACGCCGTTGGCGGAGCCATCCACCACATCGGGAACGTGCATAAATATGCCCGGCCGGAGGATGTGCCCGCGAAGACCATCTTCATCATCACCACTGATGGCATGGAAAATGCCAGTCGCAGATATACCTACGAGCATGTGCGCCACATGATCGAGCGGCAGAAAGAGCGGTACCACTGGGAGTTCCTGTTCCTTGGCGCGAATATCGACGCAGTCCGGGTGGCGGACCGTTTCGGGATCCGTGCGAACCGGGCGGTGCGCTATGAACACGATGGAGCCGGCACCCGCCTGAATTACGAAGTGCTTTCCGATGTCGTGGTCGCGGCCCGGCAGGCCCCCTCTATGGCGAAAGCCCAGGCAGTCTTCGACGATGAGGACCTGTTCCAGCGGGTACGGGAGGACTTCGACCGGAGGCACAAGAAAAGATAAGGAAGTATCATGAAAGACGAGATGCAGTATCGTGCGACAGAGGATCTGATCGTTTTATTCTGGGATAAACCAGAGGCGGCCCGGGGGCAGGTGTCCTACCGGGTCGTCTGCAATGAAGAGCAAGAGAAGCGGGTGGAGCACAGCTACTGCACCTGGAAAGGCCTGAGCCCGGAAACAAGCTATCGGTTCCAAGTCTTCTGGGAAGGCCAGATGATCTATGCTTTGGAAGCCCGGACACGGGCAGCGCGGACACGCCTGGATGTGACCGAGTGCGGCGCGGTGGGGGATGGTAAGACCCTGAACACCCGGGCGCTGCAGCAGGCGGTCGATGCCTGTGGACCGGAGCAGACCCTGTATTTCCCGGCCGGTGTCTACCTGACTGGAGCCCTGGATCTGCACGCGCACATGGACATCTTCCTTGCGAAAGACGCAGTCTTGCAAGGCACCGAGGATCCCGCCGACTATCTGCCGAAGATCCCCAGCCGCTTTGAAGGCTACGAGCGGCTTTGCTACCGCAGTCTACTGAACCTGGGCCAGATGGACCACACAAAAGAAGCAGCCTTCATGGATGTGACGATCCGGGGCGCCGGCACCATCTATGGCGGCGGAAGGGCCCTTAGGGAGGCGACCGAGGCGGTGGAGACCCGGGAGATCCAGGCAGAACTGGATGCGCTGGGCGACAGGATCCATGACTATGAACGGCCGGAGACTCTGGCGAACCGGGCCCGCGGGCGACTGATCAACATCAGCAACGCCAGCCACGTCTGGATCCATGGCCTGACCCTGGGCTATGGAGCTTCCTGGAACGTCCACTTCATTTATTCCGACCATATCGTGACCGATGCCTGCACCTTCCGCTCCGATGGAGTCTGGAACGGGGACGGCTGGGATCCGGACTCATCCACCGACTGCACGATCTTCAACTGCACCTTCTATACCGAGGATGACTCGGTGGCCATCAAGTCTGGAAAGAACCCGGAGGGCGGCATCATCGGGCGGCCGACGAAGAACATCCGCATCTTCGACTGCACCACACCCTTTGGCCACGGCCTCTGCATCGGCAGCGAAATGTCCGGCGGCGTCGAAGGTGTGCGCATCTGGGACTGCGAAATGGGACCGACCTGGTCCGGGATCGAGGTCAAGGCCACGAAAAAACGGGGTGGTTATGTGCGTGATTTCGTGGTGCGGGACTGCACGACATCCCATATCATGGTGCATTCCGTGGGCTACAATGATGACGGTATAGGAGCACCCACGCCGCCCTTGCTCTCCGACATGCGCTTCGAGCGGATCCGTCTGCTGGGCCGCTTCTTGGACAACAATGCCGGCCGCAATGAATGGCACGACTGCCCGCCCATCGAGGTTAAAGGTTATGACGTGCCAGGCTATGAAGTCAAGAACATCGTTTTCAACGAGATCGAGGTCCCGGAAGGGGCCATGGAAAACGAGCTTTCCCTTTGCGAAAACGTCACGATACATGCAAAAAGACCTGAGGTTTGATCCTCAGGTCCTTTTGCTTATAAGAGGGAAAAATGGAATCTATCGATCATTCGGAGACGGCCGGCATCGCTTCCGGTACGTATTCTCCGACGGTAACTGTCAGGGTTTCTTCAGAAAGGCCACGCTGGATGACGAAGTTCAGTTCATCGCCGACCTTGGAAGAGGAGACCAGGTTCCGTACGTCCTCATTGCTGGTGATCTCCTGCCCGTCGATGCTGATGATGCGGTCACCGCTCTTAAGGCCTGCCTCGGCCGCAGCAGAGTCATCCTCGACGCTGTAGACGTAAGTGCCGGTTTCAGAAACATTGTACATGCGGGCCATCTGCTCGCTGGTGATGTCCAGCAGGGAAATACCAAGATATGCCTTACCCTTGGTGTATCCGTAGTTCAGCAGATCGTTCAGGATCTCCTGGACGTCATTGATCGGGATCGCGAAGCCCAGACCTTCCACATCTTCGCCAGCAGACTTAGCCACCACCAGGCCGATGAGCTGACCCTGATCATTGAACAGGCCGCCGCCGGAGTTGCCCGGGTTGATGGAGGCATCTGTCTGCAGCAGTGTCATGGCCTTGCCATCGATGGTGATCTCACGGTTCAGAGCACTGACGATACCTTCTGTCACTGTGCCGCCCAGCTGTCCCAGCGGGTTGCCGATAGCGACCACTTTTTCACCCAACTGCAGCTGATCGGAATCACCGAAGGAGGCGACGGTCAGGCCAGAAGCATCGATCTTCAGCAGCGCCACGTCCAGGTTGTCGTCCCGGCCTACCAGTTTGGCTTCGTACGCCGTACCATCTGTGGTCGTTACGGTGATCTGGGTAGCACCTTCGATGACGTGGTTATTGGTGATGATGTAACCATCTTCCGAAACGATGACACCGGAACCGGCGCCGGAGGCTACATACTGCTGCATGAAATCACCGGTCTGTACGGACTCGGTCGTGATCTCGACTACGGCGTCCGCTGCGTAGGAAGCGATCTCCTGTGTGGTCAAGGACTGGCCATTGGACTTGGTGGACAATGTCAGAGAAGCTTTTGCGGAAGAATCTGCGGTGTCTGTCGAGGCATCGGATTTTGTTGCAGGGGCTTCTTCTTTTTCAGAAGCTTCATTATCTTCCTGTCCAAACATGCCGAAGGGGAACTGCCCCTTGCCGCTGTCCGGCGTTTCTTCATTCTGATCCGGCGCGGTGTTGCCATCCGGCCGTGTCGGCTTTTCTGGACGCTCTTGCGTTGCAACTGCCGGAGTCTGGGCCGGATTCATCGCGTTGTACAGTGCGCTTCCGCCGTAGCCGCCGGCTGCGCTAAGAACCAGCGCGCCGCTCAGGATGCCGGCCACAAGGCCGATCCGTTTACCGTTCTTACGTTTCTTAGGCTCTGCCTTAGTGGTATCAACAGTAGGGATCTCCGGCTGCTGGAGTTCCTGGTTTTCATTATATTCGTTATTATGTTCATATTCGTTCAACATGGTTGCTGACCTCCTTGTTTTTCTTTGTATGCTTATAATATAGAGGGGAATTATGAATTCCCTATAGATAGTTTTTAACGAAAAATCGAGAGAAATGTGAACAATCTGTGTAACGGCAGGTTTAAATGATGGAAATTGGCCTTGACTTCATTAAATATATTTGATAAAATATACTTGAATCAAATAACGCAAGAAAAGAGAGGAGTCGTCACGATGAAGATCGCAGTTCGTTACTATACAAAGACCGGAAATACCCAGCGCCTGGCCGAGGCCATCGCAGAAGCCGTCGGGGTGGAGGCACTGCCTCTGAGTGCGCCGATCGAAGAACCCGTGGACATCTTGTTCTTGGGCAATTCCTACTATGCCTTCAGTATCGATCCTGAAGTGAAAGCCTTCATCCGCGGTCTGGATCCTGCAAAGGTAGGGCGGATCGTCAATTTCGGATCGGCCGCCATGTTGAATTCTACCTATAAAAAGGTAAAAGCGGAGGCAGACAAGGTGGGGATCGCTATGGATGAGCGGGAGTTCCACTGCAGGGGCGAATTCAAAGGCCTGCATAAGGGCAGACCCAATGCGCAGGACCTGGCAGAGGCCAAGGATTTCGCAAGAAGCCTGCTGATGGACTAAAAAAAGAGAGCTTTTCGCTCTCTTTTTTATGCTTTGATTTTGAATCCTTATCGAGTGATGATGTCCACCGGCACGTTGAAGATCTTGGCGACCTTCAGGATGGTGTCGATATGACGGCCGGAAGCCGCTGCCATGTGGTGAGTCGGACCGGCTTCGCTCCAGCGGTTGCAGAAATCACGGGCGCCGCAGGTGAAGCGGGTGCGCATGTTGGTATCACCGAACATGAAGATGGGGCCTTCTTCGTTGACGCCTTCCGCCACAACGAACTTGAAGTGGCCATCCTTGTCCTGGGTGATGCCCAGATAGGTGACAGGGCCCGGAGCGGGGTAGAACTGGGTCAGGTAACCGCCGCCGGTCTTGCCGTGGAACACCGGAACGATCTTCATGGTAGGCTTCTTGGCCAGGGAGATGTCCGCGTCACCGGAACCGGAATGGCCGATGATGCAGATATCCTCCGGGAAGTCGATGGAGTACATTTCAGACAGCTGGCCCATACCGGAGATGGTCTTCAGGATGCTCATGGCCATGGCGACCTTGATGTCACCCTCGACCGCGCAGGCGGTACCCTGTTTGATCAGCATGGAGAAGGCGGGGATGAGCATGGAATCCAGTTTGCCGGCCACACCCTGTGCGAACCCATCGTAATGGGAGGCGACAAAGCCCAGCTTCTCATCCTTGACCCACTGCTCAAAGGCGACCACATACTTGGCCATATCCCAGACCTTTTCGATGGTCCCGCCGCCTTCGATGTCGAAGGTGTCCAGGATGTCCTGCGCCTTCGCGCGGATCGCGTCCTCATCGGTGATATTGTCGGCGATGGCCCACATCTTTTCCCAGTCGAACTGCTTGGTGTAGACCCACATGCGGTGATACAGATTGGTCTCATCGATGTACAGGTCCATCATGCCGGGGTAGGGACGGCCGATCTGCGCCAGGTTGGTGTCGCGGAAACGACGGCGGACCTGGGCAGCCTTGCACCAGTCGAGGATCTCGGCATCCACTTCCGGATCGCCACCTTCGACGACACCGGTGATGACGGCATGGCGTTTGCCGGCACGCTCCAGGTCAGCGATCATCTCGCCGACAGCGCCGCAGGCATAGAGCTCGCCCAGCCAGGTGGGGGTATCGGTATTGGCGTAATCCGGTGCCAGCTTCTTCTGCACATTGACCAGGACCACAGGTACGTCCAGATCACGAACGGCGGGCAGCATATTGTA
>CADBPG010000034.1 GCA_902796435.1 uncultured Eubacteriales bacterium
ACCCGTTTTCCGAGGCGCGATGATTATAATACCACACCCTACTTCTGGTGTCAACACCTTTTTTTACTTTTTTTGAAAGTTTTTTATTACTGATCCGTAATATTGCCAGAAATGGCTCAACGACCGCCTTTTAGAACGGTTATTCCCTCGATGGATTTGAACGAAGGATCCATTTTTTCTTTCTCTTCGATCGTATATCCTTTTAAACTGTAGTCGGGTAATTGTCTGCGGATCTGGCGTAACAGCATGCGTACTTTGCCATATGCCGGCCGTCCGATCTGGCTGGCCGGAGGCAGGTATGCTTCCATGATCTCATAGGGCTCCAGTCCCTTTGTGAATCCTGTTACGATATTGTGTAACGCTTCACGGATCTGGTCTGGTTCCATGGCCATCCCCTGCAAAGCCTGAAACAGATCCTGACTGCATGTCACATGCTGCCAACCGGCTGTCTCGGCGTTGTCATAGATCTCGCGCTGCGAAAACTTCTTATATGGACCTTCCGTCTGCGCAAGCTTTTTGAGGATCCTGTCTGCACGCTCCGGCTCCGGCAGGCTCCAATAGACATCCGTACCATCCTCGATCGCGTAGCACTCCTCGTTCCATTCCATGCGCTGCATCATAAAGTCACAGATCTGGTCGACGTCCGGCTGCTCTATAGTATATTGATTGAAAAACTGAAGAAAGGTGTCCATCTGCAGCACACCATAGGAACAAAGGATGCCGCGGGCAGCTGCGTTCCAACGGGCGTACATTTCGATCAGGCGCAGATTCTCCGACTTGTCCAGCACTGTCTGGAACCAGTCCTTCGCCTCCTGGGAAACGACCAGGAACCGATCGGTCTCGTTCTCCTGCAGATAAACGAAGCCCAGAAGTCCCAGGCGGACCAGAAACTCATAGGGCAGTGTCAGGACTGCGCCATTCGGCGTATCCCAGATCTGCCTAAGAGCCTGCATCAGATACAACGGCATCAGCCTGAGCGCCAGCGAATCATCCTGCTGCAGCGCATTCAGGATGACCTCTGCCAGTTCTTCCGGTCCCGGATCATGCCCGAAGTCCACATCTGCATTGATGCAGCCGACAAGGTCCACCAGTTCCAGATATTCGGCGGAGACGATGCAGTCGAACATGGTGATATCATCCGCTTCCACATGCCACGCGTCCGGGTCATCCGGCAGGTCCTCCGGCACGTCCACGCGGCCCAGGTTCAGATGCCCGTTGCGGCGCAGCAGGCGGATCTCCTCCACCGGGCGATCTTCAACATCTTCTACATGAATATAAAACTGCAGCAGTTGCTGCAGATCGTAAACATAGAGGATCCTTTGATCTTTGCGCAGGTGCAGGTCTTCCACTCGCACATCGGCCGCCGACCTGCGGTTCTGCATCTGCGGCGCGTACAGGCCGGATTCCGACAGCAGCTTGTTGTTGGGGAAGAACCCGTACATTTCATACGTCGGAAACTCCATCCATTCGTGGATCTTCTGATGTAATTCGTCCAAAGTCGCCCAGCCGGGCACCAAAGCGGTACGATACACTTTTGTGCCCGGTCTGTAGATCTTCAATACATATGTCTTAGCCATCGTAATTATCCGATCTTTGCTCCCTGATTATCGATCTCGAGTTCGCGGACCTTCCATCCATAGATGCCGGCCGCTTCCATAGAGAACTCCATTTTCCCGGTGAAGAAGGAATTATCCTCGTCCACGATCGCCATGACCGTCGGGCCGGCGCCGCTGACGTAGACTGCATACGCGCCATGGGTATAGGCGATATCAAAGACTTCTTTTGCGTGCGGCATGAGTTCCAGACGGTAGGGCTGATGCAGGCGATCCTGCACGGCAGTCCTCAGATTCTCGTATTTTCCCGTCAGCAAAGAAGCGGAAAATAGTGCCGCGCGGGAAAGATTGAATACCGCGTCCTTATGGGCGACTTCCTTCGGCAGCGCCGCACGGGCCGCCTCTGTCTTCAGCTCATAATCCGGAATGATCGCCACGAACTTCAGCCGGGTGCGCACCTCCTGCTTGACCCACTCCACCTTTTTGCCATTGAAAACAGCTGTGACGATACCGCCCAGAAGCGCCGGCGCCGTATTGTCCGGATGCCCCTCGATTTGCGCGGCCATGTTGACCAGCTCGTCCAGAGACAGAGGATCTCCCAGCATCGTATTCGCGCCTAAAAGGCCCGCGATGATGCAGGCAGAACTAGAGCCCAGGCCTCGGGCCATGGGGATATTGTTCGTCTGGTGCAGCCGCAGGCCCTTCAGTTCCCGGCCACAGACATTGAACAGATCCTTCGCCGAAATATAGATCAGGTTGGTCTCGTCCGTAGGAATGATCTGGTCGTCATCAGATGTGATCTCCAGACGGTCACTCTCTTCCATGTCTACGTAGTTGTAATATGTCAGTGCCAGCCCCAGCGCATCGAAGCCAGCGCCCAGATTCGCACTGGTCGCGGGGATCTGAATGTGGATCATATGCGTAGAATCTCCCTTTTATTTTACTTTGACTGTTTTGATGTCGGACCAGGGGCCGATGTACGTATACCCATCGACCTTCTTATACGCCCGGACCTTGATCTGATACTTTTTGCCTGATTTCAGTTTTTTGATGGTTTTGGCCGTCGTCAGCGTCGTGTTGACCTTTTTCCAGGTGCTCGTGCCTTTGATCCGATATGCGATCTGATACCGGCAGCCGCCCTTGACGGTCACATATTTGACGGTCACTTTTTTCGTGCCTGCGACCGGTGTTTTTTGTGTGACCTTAGCCGGTAAGATCTTGAATGCTTTCGTGATCGAACCGGTATAATTTCCCTTGCCCGTGATCGTCACCGTTGCCTTACCGATCGCCTTGTTGTTCTTGTAAGCGACCGTATAGTCGACATTTTTGACCAGGGTCTTACCATTATACTTCACTGTCGCGGTAGGTTTCTTAGCCTTGCCCGTGTACGTGTAAGAAGTCTGGCTCAAAGAGGCCTTGCAGTTTTTCATGGAGATCGGGACGATCTTGAAGGTATGGGTAAGCGTCCCTCCGAACCGCCGCACTCCGGTGATCGTAACGGTAGCCTCACCGATCGATCGATTATTGCTATAAGATACGGTGTATTCATTATCTTCAGCCAGAGTTCTACCCTCGTAAGATAATGATACTGCCGGCTCCAGAAGTTCTCCCGTATATACCAGCGAAGTCTTCTCCAGACTTACCGCGCAGTCTTCGATATGCAATGGGTCTTTAAAAAGCCCCGTCAATTCCGGATAGCCCCAGCCGTACTCCTCGTCCCAGCCGGTGCTTCCCAGATCGATGGACCATGCTTTGGCTTCCTCATACAACGCATTCCAGGATGCACCAGGATCTGCCAGTTTTAGATATGCGAAGGCCGCCGCGATGTGCGGTGCTGCCATGGAAGTGCCAGTTTTGGACACTGTACGTATCTCAGTCGTGGAACGGTCAGCACTGACAATATTTACACCAGGTGCGCAAAAATCGATTGCCTGTCCATAATTTGAACTGGGCCAGATCTGATATGAATCCCTGATCGCTGATACTGCGATCGTGGTATCTAAGCTGGAAGGATACATGGGACTGCGGCCATCGTTGCCCGCCGCACAGACGACTACAACGTCCTGTGCAACCGCCTGCTGCAAGACTGCATCCAACGGCGCGGTTGAAGTGTTGTATTCGCCCAGGCTAAGGTTGATGACATCCACATCATGTTCCAGACAATACTGAAACGCTGTCAGAATACAACTCCAACTGGTTTTATCATTATCATCATATACACGCAGCGCCAGGATCTGCACCTCGTCCGGGGTCATATCGGCAATGATGCCACAGACATGCGTTCCATGGCCGTTATCATCCGTCAACGCTCGTTCTTCAGCGACTGTCATGTCCCGGCTGTCGGAGCGGATCACGCCTGCGGGGAAAAATGGGTTGGCCGGGTCAACGCCCGTATCTATTACGGCGACCGTGACTGTATCGGACAAGTCCAGGGAGCCGTCCCGGTATGTATCCACGCCCATGGCTGTCGTGCCCCAGGTATAACTATCCGGGTTGCCCATGCCATTATCTGCGAGATTGTCCAGCGTCAGTACGCCATCTTCATAGACATCGTGCGTCTCGGCCAAAGTCTCCTGCGCCTCGGCAGCGGCCTCGGCTGAATCAAACTGCAGGATGTATTCATCGTATTCTTCGTAGTAGATCACCGAGTTGGCGCCGGTCTCTTCCGGCAGGGTATCGCCAAAGACCACCAGCCGGGAGTCCGTATCCTCTTCGGATAATTCCGCAAGAGCCGCGGCCGCTTCTTCCGCCGAAGCGACTTCTATCAGCTGCGTTTCCGTTGCGGGCGCTTCCTCCTGCGGCTCTTCTTCGGCCGGTTCTTCTTCGGTCTGCTCTTCCTCTACAGCGTCTTCCTCCGGAAGTTCTTCTTCCGGCTCTTCTATTTGTGCCTCTTCATCCGGCAGTGCTTCTTCAGCACCCTCTTCCGGTATGGACTCTTCGGCCAGGCTTTCTTCCGTCAGGACCTCGGTCGTTTCCTCTGGGAAAGACTCCTCCGCATGGAACACAGGACCCGGGATCACAAGGCATATGAATAAAAAGTACAGTACTAAAATCCGGCCACGTTTCTGATACTGCTTCTCGTGTCGCATCTCTGCACCTCTTCCCATAGATTTCGTTTCTGTCGTAACTTTTATATTATCATGTCCTGGTTTTTTTCGCAACAATTTCTCTTGCAATTGGGCGTTGTACATGCTACAATAGATGAGCACTGCAGGTATAGTTCATTGGTAGAATGCGAGCTTCCCAAGCTTGAGAGGCGGGTTCGATTCCCGTTACCTGCTTATTTTTGTGCCCGAAAATCAAAGGAGCTGGCCTAAGTCCCAGTGCAGGATCTGGCCTTCCCGCATTGCGGGCTGTCCTCCGATCCACATATACTCCATGCCCACAGCCAGCCGGGCAGGATCTGTGTAGGTGGCAAGATCTCGGAAATCTTTCTCGTTGAACAGCAGCAGGTCCGCCGCATAGCCCGGCAGCAAGGCTCCTCGATGCCGCAGTTTCATGCGCTCCGCGGGCATCTGTGTCATCTTATGCACCGCTTCCTCCAGTGTCAGCAAGTGCTTTTCCTGTACATATTCTCGCAGGAATTTCGGGAAAGCACCGTACATGCGGGGATGCGGTGTTTTTGTATCTGCATAGATCGAATCCGAGATCAGAAGGGCATATGGCAGCCGGGCGATGGTGTCGATATCCTCCTGGGCCATGCTCTGGTTGATGATCGCCGTGCGGCCCTGCTCCCGATGCATCATCTCCGCTGCCAGGCTGACCGCATCTTCATACCCAAAGCGCGCTGCGGCCGACTCCATGTCCAGGCCTCGGAGCGGTTCATACTCCGGCAAAGTGATCCCGGAGATCAGGATCCGCTTCCAACCCAGGGTGATCGCGTAGTTATCCCAGCCGGGCCACGTCTGGGACACCATCTGGCGGAAGGCCTGCACCCCTTCTTCTGTACCGAGGCGCTCAAGAGCCGTCTTCAGATCTCCACCTACGAAGGCCGGCGGAAGCATGGTGGTAAGTGCCGTAGAACCGCCGTCATAGGGGTAGAAATCACAGGTCACATCCATCCCCTTCGCGCGTGCGGCTTCGATCCTCTGGATCGCTTCATGGATGCTTTTGCCCCAGTTCTGCATGCCGCAGGATTTGAAATGGGAGATCTCCAGTGCGCAGCCGGCCCGTCTGGCGATCTCGATGACCTCTTCCACGCTGCTGACCAGGCTGTCCCCTTCTCCGCGGATATGGGTCGTGATCACACCGCCATGGCGGCCGACCGGTTCCAGTAGTTTTCCGAACTCTTCGGTCGATCCATAGCATTCCGGCAGGTACATGATGCCCAGCGAAACGCCCGGTGCTCCGACCTGCATAGCTTCTTCGATAAAGGCTCTGCCCTGGTCCAGTTCTGCAGATGTCCAGGGCGTGTCAGAAAACCCTTTGACCGCGATTCGGACTGCTCCGGTGCCGATCATGGCCGCCGTATTGACGGGCAGGCTTGTCTGTTCCAAAGCCTTGCGATAGGCGGGATAGATCTTCGGCAGGCCATCCCGGACTGGCCCCAGGACGGGCTCATAATAGGCATACATTTCCTCGGTCTGGTCAGGCGCCGGCGTCAAGGAGATGCCGCAGTTGCCGACGACCGTGGTCGTGATCCCCTGATGCAGCATCGCGTCCCCATACTCGGTCCCGTACAAGGGCATGATGTCACAATGCCGATGGATATCGATGAAGCCCGGCGTCAGTAACCGGCCGTCCGCATCGATGGTCTGATCGGCAGATATATCTTTTTTAGATCCTTCATAGACTTCCAGGATCCCTTGTGTATCAAAAAGGATGCCACCGCGCCAGACCGGGGCACCGGTCCCGTCACAGATCCGGGCATTGTAGATATGTGTTTTCATGTTTCTTACGCTCCTGTTGCTGCTATTATAGCGCAAAGGCTTGCATATTGCACGGGATTCTTTTATGATAGGTGCGAGGTGAATCTTATGAACTATCCTGATATATATCATTTCTGCGAGGAGCAGCAGATCCCATCGCCCCAGCTGGTCTATTACGAGGACCAGATCCGCCGCAACACTGAGGCGGCGATCCGGGCCGCAGGCGGTGCAGAGCATCTCTGGCCGCATGTGAAATCCCATAAGATGCGGCAGATGGTCGAAATGCAACTGAGCTACGGGATCCGCAGGTTCAAATGCGCCACGGTAACAGAAGCTAGGATGGTCGCGGAAGCAGGCGCCAGCGCGGTCCTGCTCGCCTACGCACCCGTCGGCCCGCAGCAGTCCGCCTTTCTGCAATTGCGGGACCTGTACCCCTCTGTGGAATTCTATACCATCGCCGATGATCTGGATACACTGCGTCTGTTGGGTCATCTTGCCGATACACCGGTCTCTGTTCTGGTGGATGTAGATACCGGTCTGCACCGCACCGGAGTCGTCTGGACGAAGCTTCAGGCCTTTTATGAACAGGCTTCTGCCATCCCTGGCATCCGTCTGTGTGGTTTTCACTTATATGATGGCGAGGACCACCAGAGTGATCCTGAAGAGCGCCGGCAGGCCGTTGCCCGGCTGGAGCAGAATTTCCGGCCTGTTTACGCAGCCGTTCAGGCCAGATTCGGAGAACCCCTCATCATCTTCGGCGGCACCCCTTCCATGCCCTGTTTTGTCCCGTATCTTGCACAATACCCACAGGCTTTCCTTTCTCCAGGGACCCTGTTTTTAGGCGACCATGGATATAGTTCCGCTTTCCCGGATATGGAGTATCCACCTGCCGCCGCCGTTCTGGCCCGCGTGATCAGCCATCCGGGGCTAGACCGCTTTACCCTGGACTGTGGGACCAAGGCCTTGTCCTGTGACCAGAAGATCCCTGGATTTCTTCTGGATCTGCCCGCAGACATCCTGTTCCAGAACGAGGAGCATATGGTCTGTCAGATGCGGGAAGGCTTCGAAGATCGGAGGCCTGTGATCGGTTCTGTACAATACCTGATCCCCACCCATATCTGCACCACCACGATCCTCTACCCCAGCGTTCCCGTGATCAGGGATGGTCATCTTTCTAGCATCTGGGAGGTCACCGCGCGGGACAGACTCCCGCTTTCCGGGCTGTCCATTTCTTGACAATCCCCCCGTAAAATGCTATCATTGTCTCGTGAGTCCCTGCTCCGCGGATGTGGCGGAATTGGCAGACGCACCAGACTTAGGATCTGGCGCCTTAGGCGTGGGGGTTCGAGTCCCTTCATCCGCATAAAAAAAGAGAGTGTTTTTTCACTCTCTCTTTTTTTATGCCCAGACCAGCCAAAGGTAAATGTAACCTACTATGACCGCGGTCAGCGTATAAGGTACACCAATGCGGACGAACTCTTTAAAGGATACCTGGTATCCTTCCTTTTTCAGCAATCCTACGGCGGCGATATTGGCAGAGGCTCCGATCGGTGTGATGTTGCCGCCCAGAGTCGCACCGGACAACAGGCCGAAGAACAGCAGGTACGGGTCGACACCCAGGGTCCTGGTGACGGACATCAGGACCGGCAGCATGGTGGCCACGTAGGGAATATTATCGACGAAAGCAGAGATCAGGACGGAACCCCAGACCACGATGGTGTACAGCAGGAACATGTTGCTGCTGCCATACTGGACGATCCAGCCGGCAAAATCATCGATGATGCCGACGCTGGTCAGTCCACCGATGACGATGAACAGGCCAAAAAGCAGTCCTAAGGTCTCGAAGTCCAGATTCTTGAGCGCATCCTTTGTCTGGGTAAGATTGCGGGTCTGTACGAGATTCACCAGGATGGCGACGATCGCCAGCGCGCAGCAGATCATACCATTGATCGTTGCCGGTGTGTTCGGAATGAAGGAAGCGATGATCAGGGCCAGGACCATGAGCAGCATCAGTACTGTAGGTGCATAGTTCTTGACCTGGGTCCTTTCATTGGATGAGACCGGTTCCTTGTCCTTGCGGAAAAGCCACATCATGACTGGGACCGTTGCCAACGCACCCAGTTCGACCGCGAAGAAGATTCCGGGCTTGCCCAGCATCCAGAAAAAGTTCAGGAAATTCATGTTGGCGTAATCGCCCAGCATGATGGAGGTCGTATCACCCACCAGGGTCGCCGCGCCCTGCAGGTTCGAAGAGACCGCGATGGAAAGGATCATGGCCACCGGATTGATCTTCAGTTTGCGGCATATCGCAAGTCCGACTGGCGCCACCATCAGGACCGTGGCCACGTTGTCGATGAACGCGGAAATGATGCCGGAGAACAGGGACATGAAGATGGTGACCCACATGACGTTTTTGGACTTCTCCAGCAGCATGTCTGCCAGGAGATTCGGCATCTGCGACTCGATGAAGAAATACACGATGATCATCGTGCCAGCGATCATCATCAGGACGTTCCAGTTGATGGTCCCCAAGAGTTCCTTCCAGGGCAGGATGCCCACGATCAGGAACACAAGTGCTGTCACCAGGGCATATGCCGGCCGGTATTTCGGCTTGAAGATCATCAGAACATACATGACAATAAAAAGGATGAGTGCTGTAGTTTTCATAGAGCTCCCCTCAGGTTTTCGTGTATCAGGAAGCAGGCAGCGCACAATCGGTCTCCGGTTTGTACAGGCAAACAAAAAAGACTTTTACCACAACATAAATTGTGGCAAAAGTCTTGCTGTTTCAAACATATTCCGGGGCGTTTCCCGTATTGACGGA
>CADBPG010000035.1 GCA_902796435.1 uncultured Eubacteriales bacterium
ACCCGTTTTCCGAGGCGCGATGATTATAATACCACACCCTACTTCTGGTGTCAACACCTTTTTTTACTTTTTTTGAAAGTTTTTTATAAAAGGTCTCCGATCGTGTCTACAATGTAGTCTGGTTTGATGTCGGAAGCCTCTACATCGGCCATAGAAGTCTCTCCACTTAAGACCAAAACTGCATCAACTCCGTTGTTGACACCCATGGCGATCTCCGTATATAAACGGTCTCCGACCACGACCATATCTTTCTTCGCGCAGCCGGTGGTCTCCATCAGCATTTCCAGAGTTTCCGGATATGGCTTTCCGAAATACCTGGGCTCTTTGCCTGTGCTGGCGGTGACCAGTGCGCAGATCGAACCACTGTCGGGAATGAATCCTCCCTCCACCGGACAGTTATAATCCGGATGGGTGGACAAAAATTCCGCGCCTTCCCGGATAAAGCGGCAGGCCTTCTCCAGTTTTTCGTAAGTTAATGTCGTATCGAAACTGACAAGGACGATATCCGGATCTACATCATTCAGCGGGATACCCTCTGCCTGAAAGCTCTGGATCAAGTCCTCCGTTCCGACGATGTATACACTCTTCCCGGGCCGATGGGTCTTCAGGAAATGGATCGTAACATCACCAGAGGTCAGGATCTCGGCGCGAGTGGCCGGGATACCCATGTTGCTTAATCGGGTGACATAGGTCTCCGGCGAACGGGATGCGTTATTCGTAAAGAAAAGATACCTCTTTCCGGAAGAGGTTACCCGATCCAAAAAGGGCAGCGTTTCCGGAAAGAGGTGTTCTCCCAGATAGACGGTCCCGTCCATATCCAGGATAAACAATTTTTTATCCTCAAGCATATCAGTCTTCAGACTCCTCTTCTGCGTCTTCCTCGGCGGCATCTTCTTCAGATGCTTCTTCCGTTTCCTCCTGCGGCGCCTCTTCCTCACCCTGCTTGACCATCTTGGCCTGCAGGACCAGGCGGCCTGTATCAACGTCCAGCGCATAGTCACAGGTGGAAAGTGTTACGATGGTGTCCTCCGGCGTGATCTCCACATCCCGCTGGAACTTGGACATGGATTTACAGGACATGATAAACTGCTGGAATTGATCCTCCGAAGAGCCTAGCATGTTCTGATAATACTGGAAACCAAAGGTCGTTGTCTGGTAGACAGCAAACACTTCGCAGGTATAATAGCCATCTTCCAGGATCAACGTGAAGGTAGGATGCTCATTGAAGAAATCCTCCTTCAGGAATTTCGAGACATGACCAAACATGGAGTCATCGTTCATACGATGGCCGTACAGGATATAGTTCTGTCTGGGCTGCCCCAGTTCATTATCCTTGTCCATGAAGATCGATCCGCAGATGGTTTCTTCCTTATATACGTTATGGTTCAGGTAATAATCATTATCGGTGCCCTGCACCACAGGATAATCGATGGTGGTATCATCGATGTGGATCCATCCAATGATCTCCGGATTGATCTTGCGCAGCGGTGTTAAGATGTCGATCTTGGTTCCATCATCACGCACCAGATCCTTATACTCCAGCGTTTCTTCACCGATCTCCTGATAGATGACTTCCTGGATCTCGTTCTTCACCTGGCGGTTATGATGATAGACCATAAAATCTGAAAACAGATGGTATGCTGCATAGACAAAGACGCCAGCGAAGGCAAAGATCAGCAGATTCAGGATCCATTTCCAGGCCTTGCTGCGGGGTTTTGCCTTTTTTCCATGCACTTCTCTGCGCCGGTTACGCTTGACCAGCTTTTCTTCTTTTAATTTCTTGTCATCCCAATACACGGTCAGTTCCTCCAATGTTGATCTTGTAACATCCACAAAGTCAGATGATCAGGAAAGGTTTGTAAAAACGCATCCTCACGGGCAGCTTCCTCTTCAGACCATTCCATAGGCACGTTGATCGAGCCGACCTCTGCCTCCTGGCAAAGGCTGAGCACCATCAGCTCCTCCTCTTCTGAAGCGCTGTTCCAAGGATACTGCAATGTATCATACCAGCCGTATTCCAACGCGTTCATGGCCATGACCGGATCCCCCGTTGTCAGGCCGATGTGCCGGATATACCCGGCTTTTTTCGCGTCCAGAAGCACGTCGAACAAACCTGAGGCCTCGCCCGGCCGGAGGATATAATCCGGATCATGGATCTGCAGAAGATCGATATAGTCTGTCTTGAGATCACGCAGCATCCACTTCAGATCCTCTTCCAGCTGCTGCTTGGTGGACGGCACGAAACTGCCCGCCAGGATCAGATCCTGCCTTCTGCCCGCGATCGCATGGCCGATCCGCTTCTGCGTTTCCCGATCCGGCAGACCCAGATCGAAAAAGTTGATGCCGCGGCCGATCGCTTCATCTAAAGCGGCCCTCGATGCCGCGAAGGAAAGCGTTCTCAGCTGACTCAGCTCCAGCCCGATGCGGCTTGCGATGAGTCCTGTCCGTCCAAGTGTGACTTGCTCCATACCTCTTCTCCTCGTTGGTGATCAATACATTTTCTGTACTTTAAAGGAACGCTCCGCTTCCCGGCGGATATCCTTTTTCATGATGTCCTGCCGTTTGTCGTAGAGTTTCTTACCTTTGGCCAGCGCGATCTCCATTTTGGCATAGTTGCCCTTGAAATAGAGCCGGATGGGAATGATGGTATACCCGTCCATTTTCACTGAGCCGATCAGCTTGCGCAGCTCTGCTTTGTGCAGCAGAAGTTTTCTTGTGCGCAGCGGATCTTTATTGAAGATATTTTCTTTTTCATAAGGACTGATGTGCATATTATATATGAAAGCCTCGCCGTTTTCAATACGGATGAAGCTTTCCTTCAGACTGCAGCGGCCCATGCGCAGTGATTTGACCTCTGTACCGACCAGCTGCAGGCCTGCCTCATAGATTTCTTCGAAGAAATAATCGTGCTGTGCCTTACGGTTCTGCGCCACGATCTTCAACTTTTCTTTCTGCATTCGCCTGCTCCTTGTACTTCCACCGAGTAATAATGACTCTCAGCATTTACTAAAAAACCTGCAGCCTTTAGAGACTGCAGGTCGCCTTCGTTTTACGCTGCCAGAAGATAAATGACGAAGGAAAGTACGATGAGCACTGCCGCCAGGATGCGGGTGAGGCGCTCCATTTTTCCTTCCATGGTGCGGGCCTTGTTCTTACCGTAGTAAGTTTCTGCAATGCCGCTGATCGCGCCGAGACCGGCGGATTTACCTTCCTGCATCAGCACCAGCGTGACCAACGCGATGCTGTCGAGCGCCAAGATAATAGATAAAATGATGATAAGAGCTGTATTCACGTATATAACCTCCAAAGTTTCTCCTCTAAATTCGCAAAGTAGATTATACTATACTTTCCTATATAAGTCAACGGATTTTTGTAATTTCTCACTTGACCTTGCGCCATAAAAAGCGTACCCTATGAGGGTAGTCTAAATCAATAAACGAGGTATATCGATCATGAAATACGCATTTGTCACCGGGTCCCGCCGTGGGATCGGTCTGGGGATCGCCAAAGCTCTGGCTGAGGACGGATATCACGTCATCCTTTCTGGCACCGCTTCTCTGGAAGCTACACAGGATGTGTTGGACAGTTTATCCGCCTTTTCCGTAGAATACCGCCCCTGCGACATCTCCGATCTGGACCAGATCCGCAAAACTGTCGATGGGATCTTTGCTGATTACGGACGTCTGGACGTTCTTGTCAATAACGCGGGTGTGGCACCTAAGGAGCGCCGTGACATTTTGGAAATGACGCCGGAGAGCTACGCTTTTGTGCTGGACACCAACCTGCGCGGTACGTTTTTCATGTGCCAGACTGTCGCGAACCATATGATCCGCTCTTTGCAGGAGCCGAAGGAAGACTATAAGCCCCGCATCATCAATATCTGCTCCATGTCCGCCTACACCTCTTCCACCAACCGCGGAGAATACTGCATCTCCAAGGCCGGCATCTCCATGGTCACGACCCTCTTTGCGGATCGTCTGGCGGAATATGGTATCCCTGTCTTCGAGGTCCGGCCCGGCATCATCAAGACCGATATGACCGCGAAAGTTTCTGATAAATACCAGCGTCTGATCGATGATGGTCTGACCCCGATCCGCCGCTTCGGTCTGCCGGAGGATGTGGCCGGATTCGTCCGCGCCTGCTGCTCTGGCAATCTAGATTTCACCACGGGCCAGGTACTGGATGCCGATGGCGGATTCCATCTGCGCAGGTTGTGATCCATGAAGCCCATAGCTTATATCGAAAACGATTACTCCGAGAAATTCGGGATCCCGCGGCAGGCTGGGCTGGTGCATGCGACGGTCTCCTGCATCAGGTTTGTACCGGAATACCGGGACCCTGAAGCCTTCCGCGGCTTGGACGGATTCTCCCACATCTGGCTGATCTGGGAGTTTTCAGAAGCCCGGCGTGACACCTGGTCTCCCACGGTGCGGCCGCCACGGTTGGGCGGCAACACCCGCCTGGGGGTCTTCGCGACCCGGTCACCTTACCGGCCAAACCCCATCGGCCTTTCCTGTGTAGAGCTGGATCATATCGAACTGCATACCGACGAGGGCCCGCTTCTGTTCGTGCGCGGCGCGGACCTGATGAACGGTACGCCCATATATGACATCAAACCCTATATCCCCTACGCGGATGCCCACCCGGAAGCCCTGGGCGGATTCACCGATACAACGCCCCGCCCCACCCTGGAGGTGGTCATCGATGAAGAATGGTGGCAGATGTACGGTTCTTCCTTCTGCACCGAGGTCCGTGAGATCCTGGCGCAGGATCCCCGTCCGGCCTATCAGAACGACCCGGACCGTGTCTATGGCATGGAACTGGGCCGGTACAATGTGAAATTCCAAGTCAAAGAAGGCACAGCCACCGTATTATCCATCGAAGAAGTACAGAACTAATAAAACCCGGAGAACAGATCTCCGGGTTTTTTAGGCTTTCGCAAATACTTGTAATTACAGAGTGTTGTTCATTTCGACGGTGGACAGATCCCACTCTTCGTGGATCTTCGGAACGTCACTGATCAGACGCTTTGTATATGCTGCCTGCGGATTCAGGATAACTTCGTCCGCCTTGCCGCTTTCAACGAACTTACCATGCTCCATGATGTAGATGGTATCGGAGATGTAATATGCAAGACCGATATCATGTGTGATGAAGATAATGGTCATGCCAGTCTCATCACGCAGGTTCAGAAGCATATCCAGGATCGTAGCACGAGAACATGCATCGACCATGGAGGTCGGCTCGTCAGCCAGCAGGATCTTCGGCTTCAGCAGGAAGATACGGGCGATCATCAGACGCTGCATCTGTCCACCGGAAAGCTCGAAGGGATACTTGTTGGTCAGCTCTGCGAACTTCAGGTTAACGAAGGAGCAGGCTTCCGTCATCATTTCCACTTTCTTCTCATACGGCAGGTGTTTGCCACCGCGCATGGCGATGCAGTCCAGAAGAACAGCATCGATCTTGTGGAAGATGTTATAAGAGGAGAACGGATCCTGGAAGATCGGCTGGATGCCCTTCCAATACTCGTTCAGTTTTTTGCGGTTGGAGATATCACGAGGCTTGCCCTGATACAGGATCTCGCCTTCGGAGATATTCAGAAGACCCAACAGCATCTTGGACAGCGTGGTCTTTCCAGAGCCGGACTCACCAACGATGGAAACGAACTCGCCTTCATGGAAGTCGAAGTTGACGTGGTCAACAGCAACGTTCTGTTTCGCGCCGGTACCGAAAACACGGGTCAGATTACGGCCAGAGAGGCACAGCGGGCCATTCGTATAATCCTTACGCTCACTCATTTGCGTATACCTCCCTCAGTTCTTCTTCGTCCATCAGGCAGCGATACATACGCGTACCATTCTCGCCGAACATTCTCTCTGCGGGTGCGGTGTAGAAGCACTGCGGTTTCGCGTACTTACAACGCTCTGCAAAGCGGCAGCCGACCGGCGGTTTCTTCAGGTTCGGAGGTGTGCCGGGGATCGCCGTCAGGTTCGCGCCACGGGTACCCTCTTCCGGAACCAGAATGGAGCCCATCAGACCGTGAGAATACGGATGGATCGGATCAAAGACCATTTCATGCGCTGATCCGTACTCGACCAGCTGGCCGGCGTACATGACAGCGATGTCATCGGTAACGTTATACAGCAGCGGCAGTTCGTGGGTGATGAACATCATCGCACGAATGTGGCCGTTCTTCATCAGGTCTTTCATCATCTTGATGACCATCTTCTGGGACGTAACGTCCAGAGCGGAAGAAGGTTCATCAGCGATCAGGACCTTCGGGCTCAGGATGGTGGAAACGGCGATAACAGTACGCTGTTTCATACCACCGGAAAGCTCGACAGCGTGACGATCCAGAACTTCAGGCGGCAGACCTACTTCTTTGAAGTATGCTTCGGCACGGGAACGGATCTCCTGCTTGCTGACAGACTTGTCATGTGCATGGATAACGTCTTCGATGAAGCGGATGATCTTCATGGTTGGGTTCAGAGCATTCATAGCCGCCTGCGGAATGTAGGCGATCTCAGAACCCAGGATCGTTGTACGGACCTTATCCGGGTCCATACCGGAAATGTTGACACCGTCGATGATGATGTCACCGGAAGTATAGTGCAGCGGCGGGAAATAGTAACCCATCATGGACAGAGCCAGAGTGGATTTACCGCAGCCGGACTCACCGGCGATACCCAGAGACTTACCCTCTTCGATCTTCAGAGAGACACCGTCGACCGAGTAAACATCTTCATGGAAACGGGTGATATACTTGGTTTTGAGGTTTTTGACCTCCAGAATAACTTTTCCCATAATGTCCTCCTTAGTCTCTCAGTGCCGGGTTGAACACCTGGTCCATACCGGTATTCATAAAGTTCAGAGAGAACGTTATGAAGGTGATGGTCAAGATGACCGGGAAGTAAGCCCACCAACGACCGGTGGTATGAGCGGAATACAGGGTCGCCCAGTTCATCATCAGGCCCAGAGTCGGAGTCGTGGTCGTCTTCGGGCCCAGACCCAGCATGGACAGCTGTGCCTCAGCCAGGATACCGGAGGAAACCTGCAGGATGAACGCCATGACAACGTAAGATGCGATGTACGGCAGGATATCCGTCAGGATGATCCGCATCAGGCTGTGACCGGACAGCTTGGACAGGTTAACGTGGTCACGGTTACGCAGGGAGATAACCTGAGAACGGACGGAACGTGTTGTCCAGGTCCAGGAGGTAGCACCGATGATCAGAGCGCAAAGTGTCGGACCACGCAGTTCCTGGCTGATAGAATAGTTGATCAGGATCAGCAGGACGATGGAAGGGATAACAGACAAAACGTTCGTGAAGAAGGTAATGATGTTATCGACGACACCGCCCAGATAACCAGCCAGAAGGCCCAGCAGAAGGCCGACGAATGTAGCGATAATACCAGCGATCAGACCGATACGCAGAGAGACACCGGCCGCAGCGATCAGCTCGCGCAGTGTGTCACGACCGAAGTTATCGGTACCCAGAGGCAGGTTGCGTACGTTGATGACCTTGTTGGTATTGACATAATCAGTTTTAGTAATGGTGGAGATCTCTACAGTCTCGCCATCGACCTCTTCCACGACCTTGAAAGTCTCACCGGCTTTCAAAGCCTGGATACGAGAATCCAGAAGACGCAGGTCACGCTTCTGAGACTTCTTCAGTTTCGCAGTGTCCATAGCCGTCTGGTAATTTGCATCCCAGAACTCGATCAGGGCGTTGGAATCATTAACGTCGATAGAACTGTAGTCCATAGCCGCAGCGTCGAACAGAGCCAGCATGGCTTCGCGGTCAGAATCAGAGATCGCGTTTGCCAGACGCTTTTCATCAGCATCAGAGAATTTAAAGGTATCTTTCTCGGTGGTAACCGCGTCATACAGAGAAACGTAGGTACCAGGTCTTGCGAAAGTACCGACACCGACCATCTCCAGCGGATTGCCGGGGCTGACCAGCGGATAAATGATGATCGTTAAGAGGATCGCTACAAAGATAACGAAACCGATCACGAATTTGGAGGAATGGAATAACTGTTTAATGGTATTTTTCATTTCTTCTTTCCTCCTTATCAATCAAACTGGGCTGCCTTGACACGCGGATCGATGAACGCATAGATGACATCCAGGAACAGCGTTACAAGAAGGACCATAATGGTGATGATCAGAGTCGTGGCCGAGATCAGCGGATAGTCAGAAGACGTGACCGCGGACAGCATCGTAGTACCAAGACCAGGATAAGAGAAGATAGTTTCAGCAACCAGCGCACCACCAATGGAAGTACCCAGAGACATTGCAAGACCGGTGACCTGCGGCAGCATAGCGTTGCGGAACACGTATTTAACGATCTTGCCATCCTTGATTCCAAGGAAACGAGAATATTTGACGTAGTCAGCGTTCAATTCATAGATAGACATGGAACGCATACCGACTGCCTGACCACCGATGGAGATGATAACAACGGAAAGGAACGGCAGCCAATAATGACTCAGAACAGATTTGACGAACTTCCAACTCATGTTGGGGATCATCTGACTGGAATAACCACCGCCGGAAGGCGCGATCTTCCACTTCATAGCGAAGAGCACCAACAGAACGATAGCCATAGCGAATGCGGGGACATTGCCCAGGAACATGAAGAGCGGCATAACGCCCTTATCCCAGATGCCACGCTTATACGCTGCGACAGCGCCGAGAACATTACCCAGGATCCATCCTACGATGATCGCGGGAATCTGCAGAGCCAGCGTCCATCCGATAGAACTGGAGATAATGTCAGCAACAGTACGGGGGTACTGTGAGAACGAAATACCGAAGTCACCGCGCAGAGCGTTCTTGACGAACAGGAAGAACTGCGTGATCATCGGCTTGTCCAGACCAAATTGCTTTTGATAGAATTCATACACTTCCTTGATCGCGCTGGAATCTGACATTCCGCCGGCGATCTTACCGGTAATGGCATTGACCGGGTCTGTAGGCATCAAGCGAGGAAGGACGAAATTCAGAGCAACGGCTACGATCAGAGTGATGAAGAACCAAAGCAGCTTCTGACCGAAGTATTTGCGATAGCCTTTCATTTAGAGGTTTCCTCCTTAAGTAAAGTGACCATGCCGCGCTTAGCAGCATGGCCACTTGTTAGTGAACTTTGAGTTTTCACTCAACTGAAGATTTCAGAATCCGTGAAAATTACTCAGCAAGCTCGATCTCGTACAGATCGCGGATTGCATAACCATCCGTGCAGTTTCCTGGCGGGATGTTACGTCCGTCATCACCAGAACCGAAGTTGGTCCATACGCCTTCATAGACAGCATGGAAGTTCTGCGGACGATACATCAGCGCGAAGGACGGCAGGTCGGTCAGATAGATCTCGTTCAGACGAGTGTACGCAGCCTTGATCTCAGCTTCGTCAGTCATCAGCGGGATCGCCTGGATCAGCTGATCAGCTTCTTCGTTCTTGTACTGACCCCAGTTACCGGACCAGTTGTTC
>CADBPG010000036.1 GCA_902796435.1 uncultured Eubacteriales bacterium
GATCGGATCGATGATCCAGTACTCACGCACGCCCGCTGCCTCATATTTGGCAGCTTTTTTGATATAATCCTTGATGATGGATGAGGGCGAGACGACCTCCAGCACAAAATCAGGAGCGCCGAACACGACCCGCTTTGTAACCTTTTCGCGGTCACAGACAACGACTACGTCCGGCTGCACCATGGTCTTATCGTCCGCATCCAGCTGCACATCCACAGGAGAAACCAGGGGCATGCATTTTCCCTTTTTCCCGCGGATAAACGACAAAAACTGTGCATGAACAGAACCCAGCAGCAGTTGGTGTTCCACCGTAGGCGCTGCCATATCGTAGAATACACCATCGATCAGCTCGACACGCTGATCATCAGGCAACAGATAATAATCGTCGACCGTGAACTCTCCCGGCTGCTTCTTAAGCGTCTCAGCAGGTTTTTGCTCGCCATAGGCAACTTCCGTGTCCTGCAGCACCTGCTCCAGCGCTTTCATGGCTTCCGGACGGGGATGCTGAGTTGCTCCGCTGAGGATCTTGTTCAAGGTACCCAGTGGAATGCCTGTCATTTCTGACAGTTGCGCATTCGTATATTCCAGCTGCCGCTTGCGCTTTCTCATTTCCTCGATCGTCATCATATACTGCACTCCTCTCCTTTCCCGTTTTGAAAAACTTTACCATATTTACCGTTTCTTGTCAACGAGAATGGTCATCAGAAGTCCATTTTTACCATTTTGTAATGAGATGCGCTCTTATTTATTATTCCTTGCGCACAGAATCTGATCACACAAGGCGCAGGCCGTAGGTGTGGCAGCCACGCCGCCCAACGCGGTCTCACGCAGTTCATAGGGGATGCTGCAGCCGACCCGGTACATGGCGGTGACCATTTCATCGAAGGGGATCGGCGATGCGATGCCGGCAAGGGCCATCTCCGCGCAGATCAGCGCGTTGCAGGCCGCGGTGGCATTGCGCTTCTGGCAGGGGATCTCCACCAGGCCGGCGACCGGGTCACAGACCAGGCCCAGCATGCTGGAGATGACATCGGAGGCTGCCGCAAGGCACTGCTCCGGTGTGCCGCCCATCAACTCGACGACCGCGGAAGCTGCCATGGCCGCGGCAGAACCGATCTCCGCCTGACAGCCGCCTTCAGCCCCGGCCACCGTGGCGTTCTGCGTGATCAGGTAGCCCACAGCGCCTGCGTTGAACAGGGCCAGCATCATCTGCTCGTCAGTAAAATTCTCCTTTTCCTGCACCGACATGAAGACCCCGGGGATGACTCCGGAACTGCCCGCCGTCGGCGCGGCGACGATCAGGCCCATGGAGGCATTGACCTCCAGGACGCCCATGGCGTAGGCCGCCGCCTTACGCATCAATGAACGGCTGCTGATATGATCCAGCAGTTTTTTGCTTTCTCCGCCGATCAGTCCGCCGATGGAACGCAGGTTGCCTTCCCGGCCTTCCTGCACCGCATCCTTCATGATCTGCCAGGCGCGGCCCATTCTTTCCAGGATCACGGCCCGCTCTGTCCCGGAGATCTCCATTTCCCTGCGGATCATGGCCTCCGAGATCGTGATATGATTCTTTTCGCATTGTTCCAGGAGTGCGGCTCCAGTCTTAAATTTCATCGCTGCCCTCCTGTTATATGATGATCTGGGTCACTTCTGTGACCAGAGGATGTGCCCTGAGCGCGTCCAACATGCTGGACGGTGCCGGAGAATCGATCGTCAGTTCCGCGTAGGCCGTCTCACCCCGGGCTTCCCGGTGCATGGCCAACGCCGCGATATTGATATTCCACTGGCTGGTGCAGGTGGCGATATAGGCCAGCGCGCCAGGTTTGTCGATATGTTTGACCAGCAGGGTGCAGCCGGAGCCGCTGATGTTGACGGCCACTCCGTCCAGGCGTTTCAGGACCACTTCACCGCCGCCGATGGAGGAACCCTCGACGGAATGCACGCGTCCATCCCCATCGACCAGTTGGATGCGCACGGTATTGGGATGCACGTCCTGGTCCTGGGTGTCCACCTCAAAAGTGACCTTAAGGCCTGCCTGCTCCGCCAGCTCGTACGCGTCGCGGATCCGCCGGTCTTCCGTATCGAAACCCAGGATACCGGCGATGAGGGCCCGGTCGGTACCGTGGCCGCGGTAGGTGCGGGCAAAAGAGCCAAACAACCGGAAGGTGACTGCCTGCACCGGACCCTTGACCAGATGTCTGGCCATCAGGGCGATCTTCAGGGCACCTGCCGTATGAGAACTGGAGGGGCCGATCATATTCGGCCCGATCACGTCGAAAACACTGATGTCTTCCATAAACGCTCCTTATCTTTATGACATGATTTTATTATACTTTTTTTCGACACTATTGCAACCTTTTTCATTGACGCTTTTTGCCTCTCATGATATGATTAACCCTGTATTGATTTTTCGACACGCAACGAAAAGGAGTACCCCATGAAGATCGGTTTCGACAACGATAAGTACCTGAGGACCCAGTCCGAACACATCCGTGAGCGCATCGCCCGCTTCGGCGGCAAGCTGTACCTGGAGTTCGGCGGCAAACTCTTCGACGATTATCACGCATCCCGCGTCCTGCCCGGATTCGAGCCGGATTCCAAGCTGCAGATGCTCTTGCAGCTGAAGGATCAGGCCGAGATCGTCATCGTCATCAGCGCGGAGGATATCGAAAGCAACAAGATCCGCGGCGACCTGGGCATCACCTATGAGATGGACACCCTGCGCCTCGTCGATTCCTTCCGGGAGATCGGCCTGTTTGTCGGTTCCATCTGCATCACTAAATATACCCACCAGCCTGCGGCGGACCAGTTCCGTGCGCATCTGGAAGAGCTGGGCATCCCCACCTATCTGCATTACGTCATTCCCGGCTATCCCAGTGACGTTGCCCGCATCGTCAGTGATGAAGGCTATGGTAAAAACGAATACATCCAGACGACCCGTCCGCTGGTCGTCATCACTGCGCCTGGCCCCGGCTCCGGTAAAATGGCCACTTGCCTGTCCCAGGTCTATCAGGAGCACCAGCATGGGATCAATGCCGGCTACGCCAAGTTCGAGACCTTCCCGGTCTGGAACCTGCCGCTGAAGCACCCCGTCAACATCGCCTACGAGGCCGCCACCGCCAACCTCAACGATGTCAACATGATCGACCCCTTCCATCTGGAAGCCTATGGCGAGACCACGGTCAACTACAACCGTGACGTTGAGATCTTCCCGGTGCTGAACGCCATCTTCGACCGCATCTACGGCGCCAGCCCCTACAAGTCCCCGACAGACATGGGCGTCAACATGGTGGGCAACTGCATCATCGATGACGAAGTCTGCCGCGAGGCTTCCTATCAGGAGATCATCCGCCGCTATCTGCAGTGCGCCGCTGACTTAAAGCGTGGCGAGGACTGCAGCAGCGCCTTCTATAAACTGGAACTGCTCATGAAGCAGGCCGGCCTCACCACCGAGGACCGTCCCGTTGTCGGAGCGGCTCTGGCCCGCGAACAGGCCACCGGACTTCCGGCCATGGCCATCGAACTGCCGGACGGGCAGATCGTCACCGGACGTACTTCCGATCTTCTGGGCGGCGCAGCCTCCGCACTGATCAACGCGCTGAAGGTCCTGGGCGGCATCGATCACGAGTTGAAACTGATCAACCCCACCTTCATCGAGCCCATCCAGCGGCTGAAGACCGAGTACCTGGGCGGCCGCAACCCCCGCCTGCATTCGGACGAGATCCTGATCGCCCTGTCCTCCTCCGCGGTCATGAACCCGCTGGCGGATGTGGCCTTGAAGCAGCTGCCCAAGCTGAAGGGCTGCGAAGCACACGCCTCCGTCATCCTTTCTTCCGTAGACGAAAAACTGTACAAACGCCTAGGCCTGCACCTCACATGTGAGCCTAAATACGAGAGCGAGGAGCGAGTATACCATAGCAGGTAAGGCAAGGAAAACTGAACTTAATTAAAGATCTGCATACATATCATCGAGCGTGTTGCGCCTTAGCGCAGAGCGAGAGGACATGTATGCAGATCCTTTTGTTTTGAGTTCAGTTTTGCCTGCTATATAAGCACTTTCTTGTTATTCGAAGACTTTTTTGTTATTGTCGACTTTGAGGAATGTTGTCAGGAGGATGATGAGGGCCATGATGGCGGCGAGGATCAGGTAGAAGGACCTTAGGCTCGTGGCCTCGACCACGATGCCGCCCACGTTCTGCATGATGATCATGCCCAGGCTGCTGGCGGTGTTGACCAGGCTCATGCCTGTAGTCGTCATCTCATCCTCCACCAGGTTGCGCACCACTTTCAGAATGATCATCACATAGGTCGTGGTGGCGATGGCCTTCACCAGGATCACGATCAGCACGACGACCCAGACCAGCCGTACCTGGCTGTAGACCAGGAACTCGACCAGGCTCAGGCCGGCGGCAAAAACGACAAGTTTCTTGCCACTGAACCGGTCCATGAAACGATTGGAGAAAACGATCAGCGGGATCTCCACCAAAGTACTGAAGAAGATGATCGTGCCGATCCGGTCGGTCGTGATGCCCATATCCTGCAGCAGCACTGGGACATAGGTCATGTTCGCACCGGAGGCGCCCCAGAACAGTACGGTCATGAAACAGAACAGCAGAAAGGCCGGCTTCTTAAGAAAAGCCTTGAAACTGACCCGCTGCTCCTCTTCTGCCGGATCTTTTTCTTCTGGGATCGGATCATCTGCACCGGTAAGGCCGATCGCCGTCAGCACGCCACCGGCCAGAACGATGATGAACAGCCATCGCGCCGGCAGTTTCTGCAGGATCAGCCCTGCAGACTGCGCACCCACCGCGTAGCCGATCGTTCCCCAGACGCGCAGCACGCCATACCGGTATCTGGAGGAACCCGCCAGGCGCTCCAGCACCGGCTGCACCGCCGAGATCATGGAAAAGGATATGCCGTTCAGGAGGAACAGCAGGCCTACCTTGCGGCTGAAGGAAAACAGTACTGCTCCGATGCCCATGACCACCATCATGATGGCAGTCACCAGCCTGGGCTTCTTTGTAAGATCGCAGATGTAGCCGGTCAGCGGCACCGTCGCAAAGGCGAAGATCGCCGACGCCGACACGATGCGGGACATATCCGCCATCCCGATATCGATGCTGATCAGATATACCGAGAGCACCGAACTGAAGGCCGCCATGCAGAAGAAAAAGAAGAAAAAGACGATCACATAGAAGATATAGTTACCTTGAAAACGCTTGAACATCACAAAATCCGCACTTTCTCATCAGGCAAAAAACATACCTCGGTTAAGGTATTTGTACAATCGAGTAGGAGGAAATTCCTCGGATTGAGGAATTTCCGACCTCTCACACCACCGTGCGTACCGTTCGGTACACGGCGGTTCAA
>CADBPG010000037.1 GCA_902796435.1 uncultured Eubacteriales bacterium
ACCTACGAAGTACAGGTTGTTTCCTGGTACGACAACGAGAACTCCTACACCTCTCAGATGGTCCGCACGATCAAATACTTTGCGGAACTTGCATAAGCTACAAGCCATGCGCGAATGAAGAAAAGAATAGACGCGGAAGGATGCTTGCATCCTATCCGCGTTTTTCTTTTCTGAATGAGCATACGGCGCCAGCCGTACACGAGAACACGAAGGCCACAGGCCTGCAGTGTTCGAGTGCGGACCAGCGCAGCTGGAGGCACCATACGCGGCCGGCACGGCCGCGAGCATGGCTTAGACACTATTTAGGGTTCGCCGGGAGTTCACTCCTTGGGCGAACCCTTATTTTTTATCAAAACCGCTTCCGATGCCCACCGCCAAGGCAGTGTTCGACTCACATTTCACATTTTCATCCTTTCAAATCCCATTTCCCGCGAAATCACCTCCACCGCACTTGCCGTCGCATCTGGCTTTACCCACATAATCAGTTCAATCTACTGATCATGTATGTATTATTGCTGCCCTTCAACTTGTCACAAGCCTGCTATTACAACAAAAATAGTTCACTACCTCCCAGAAATACAACAATCCTAATTCTAGTCTTTTACACCACTTTTATACCATTTAAACCGCTCGAAAAATACATACACTCTTGCAAAAAACACCTTCGCTTGTATGTACTGGCCCAAAAACCCGCCTAAATCATAAACTGTACCCACCGCCCGCCAACACAAAAAACACCCGATACGCGCCGGTCCCCCAGCTCATATCGGGTATTCAAAACTCATATTAACACTTTTATCTTTTCTTCGCGTTCCGCTCCCTGGCCGCGAACAGCAGGGGGATGAAGGTCAGGATGATCAGCAGCGTGGAGATCAGGAACAGCACGTTGGTCGGCAGGTAGGCTGTCATACCATTGGCGTCGGTGATCTGGCCGTTGTGCTTGATGATCGGGTTGGCGATCAGCGGCGAAAGGACCCAGGGGATCAGGACGAAGAAGATGATGCGGAAGCCCTCGAACTGGCCCTTGGCCTCTTCCGGGAAGAGCTGCTTCATCCAGACCGAGGTCACCTGCATAAACATGATGTAACCACAGCCGAAGAAGAACATGCCGATCAGCAGGTTCCAGTTGAGGATCGTCGTGGGGTCCACGTTGTGCGGACGTCCAAAGAGCCCCAGGATGCCCACGCCGATGACGCTGAGCACGATGGCCACAGCAGCCGCCAGGACGAACCGGTTCTGGTTCAGCAGGCGGGAGGCGGGGATCACGGACACCATGCCTAAGATCAGCGCAATGCCCTGGATGATGCCGATGTTATCGGGCGAGAAGCCCAGATAGTAGATCATGAAATTGCCCACATGTGGATAGTACACGTTAAAGGCAATGAAATACACTGTCAGGACCAGGAAGACCCACAGCAGTTCCTTCCTTTTGCGCAGTTCCTTGTAGTTGAAGGCCGCAAACATCTGCTGCCAGAAGCCGCCGCGGCGGTTCGGTACCAGGCCCGGCTCGTCCTTGACAAGGAACAGGGAAAGCACGCCGCAGATGATCACCAGGCCGCCCATGACGACGAAGAGGCGCATGTAGTTATCGTTCTTGCCGATCAGCATGCCGCCCACCACCGTTCCGATGATCGTGCCGATGATCGGCTGGGTGGCCAGGGCCGCACCGATGCTGCCCCGGTTCTTGTCGTTGAGTTTATCATTCAGCCAGACGTTGAAGCCCGCGTCGTTGCCCATGGATCCGAAGAAGGACATCAAAGCATCCGCCAGGACCACGGCCGTGCCTGCTAAAAAGATCAGGTCCGCGGTGGCGTTCCGGCCCTGGGTGATGAACTCCGTGGTGCCGAACAGGATCGTGAAGATGCCCCAGAGGATGTAGCCGATGGCAATAAAGGGGCTGCGCTTGCCCTTGCGGTCGGACAGGGTGCCGAACACAAAGGTGGCGATGGTCGTGGCGAAGGCCGAGACCGCCACCATCCAGGAGATGATGGTCGGGTCCTTGGCGATCTTCGCGTATACGAAGGTGTTGAACCATTGGTTTTCGATATTCCAGCACAGCTGGCCGGCAATACCCAGACCCCAGACCAAAGCCCAGAAACGAAATCCGGAGGTCTGGCTCTTTTCTTTCATGGCAGAATCTCCTTTTTTACTCCGTGATCGCCCAGACGCGGACCGGCAGGCCCACCGCTCCCTTGATCTTCGGCCAGGCGGCGATCAGGACCGCACCGGCAGGAGCCACCTGATCCAGGTTGCACAGCACCTCGATCTGCAGTTTGCCCTTCTCCAGAACGTACCGCTCACAGGCCAGATCCTCTGCCTTGGCCGCTTCCGCGGAGGCATCGGTATCCAGGGTCTCGTGGCCGTTGGCCGCGGCGTTGCGCTCTTCATAAATGTACTTCAAAGCTTCCAGAGACCAGCCCGGGAAGTTCTCGCTGCCATCTTCCGCGATACCGGAGAGGGCTTCCATATCAGGCCAATGCTTGCTCCAGTCCGTGCGCAGGGCGACGAAGGCGCCGTCCGGGATCGGACCGTATTCTGCCTCATAATCCTTGATATCCTGGGCGGTGACGGCATAGTGCACGTCCTCTGCCACCTTCTTGGTGATATCGATGACACACAGGGGGAAGACCGCGTCGGTCACGCCGAACTCTTCCGACAGCGCCGCCCCTTTGATAAAGTGCGCGGGGAAATCAATGTGCGTGCCGAACTGTCCGGGGAACTTGAAGGTCTGGATCTGGCACTCCAGCATCGGGTTGCCCCAGTCAAAAACGACTTTGCCCAGTTCCACGGATCCTTCCGGGATCCCGCTCCAGTAGGGGCTGTCATTGGTCAGTTCGTGCGACAGTTCTACCCAGCGCAGTTTCTTCGCCTCGTTCAAGGCATCCCAAAGCTTGTACATAGTTAACCCTCCTCTTCCTGCACCGTTTCCTGGGACGGTGCACTTAAAATGATGTGGCCATCCTCATATTCCATGCGGATCTTGTTGTCCGCGACACCCAGCTTATCCAGCAGCTCACGGGGGATCTGCACACGGCCCGCCTTATCCAGGACCGCGAACTCCTCCTGCGTTTCGTCGAAGAGGGTGACTTGGTCCAGCCGGTCCGCATAGCTCTGCTTCACGATGAATTCACTGCTGGTCTTGCCGTCGCGGATGGAGACCACACGGTTGACCTTTTTCGCCAGCAGCCGGTCATGGGTGACGATGATGATCGTCAGGCCCAGCTCCTGGTTCAGTTTGCGGAATACGTCCAGAATATAATTGGCCGTCTTCGCGTCGACAGAACCCGTCGGCTCATCCGCCAACAGGATCTTAGGACTGTTGGCCAGAGCGATGGCGATGGCGATACGCTGCTGCTCACCGCCGGACAACTGGCTCAAATGGCTGTCCTTTTTATGCTCCATGCCCACCAGACGCAAAAGCTCCAGAGCCTTCTCCCGCCGCTCCTTGGCGCCGCTGAAAGTCATGGGGACTTCCACATTTTCCACCGCCGTCAGATAGGGCAGCAGGTTGCGTCCGTTGTTCTGCCAGACAAAGCCTACCGTCTTTTTCTTGTACTCCACCAGTTCCTTTTCCGACATCTTGAACAGGTCCTTGCCGTCCACGATGAGGCGTCCGGCAGATGGCCGGTCCAGACCGCCGATCATGTTCAGAAAGGTGGATTTACCGGAACCGGAGTTACCGATGATGGCCATCAGCTCGCCGGCCTTGACCTCCAGCTCCAGCCCCTGCAAGGCCAGGACCTCCAGGTCCTCGGTCTTGTAGATCTTGACCAGGTTCTCACAAACGATCATGTTCTCAGCCAATGCGCTCACCATCCTCCAGCTCATAGACCTGGTCGCCCAGTTCCATCAGACCCACGTCATGGGTCGTCATGACGATCGTGATCCCCTCGTGCTCCGTCAGCTCCCGGAAGATCTTCACGACGGTCAGCGCCGTATTGGTATCCAGCTCCGCCGTTGGTTCGTCCGCGAACAGGACCTTGGGCTTGTGGGCGATCGCCCGGGCGATGGCAACACGTTGCTGCTCACCACCGGAGAGTTCCGCCGGCATGTGGTCGGCCCGGTTCGCCAGGCCCACCAGCCGCAGGCATTCCATGGCCCGCTCGGTCCGGTCCCCCTCGTATTTCGCGAGGCGCAGGGCAAAATCCACGTTCTCGAAGGCCGTCATCATGGGGATCAGGGCCACGGACTGGAACACGAAACCGATCTGCTGCCTGCGGATCTTTTCCTTTTCCAGGGCGGAATGGTTCGTGACGTCCGTCCCGTCGAAGATGATGGTGCCCTCGGTGGGATCATCCAACAGACCTAGGATGTTCATCAACGTGGTCTTACCGGAACCAGAACGGCCTCTCAGGATCGTCAGCTTCCCTTCGGGGATCGTCAGCGAGATACCCTTCAATGCCCAGAATGTCTCACCCTCCGCGCTGGGAAACCCGCGCTTGATATCTTTTACTTCGATCATATCACTCATTAGTCTTCACCCAGTTTCAATGCCTGTGCGATCTGGATCTTATGGATCAGCACACTGATGGCAGCCATGCAGACGGCCACCACGATACCGACCACCAGATAGAGGCGCAGCGTATCTGCCGACGCCTGCACGATCTCCAGAGGAATGATCGTATCCTCTGTGGTATAGGCCAGCTGTACCATCGGTACATACAGGCGGGCCGCGATCTTGCCGATCACCGCACCCATGACCAGGGAGATACCGGAAATGAACAGCTGCTCATTGCCCAGCATTCCCAGGATCTCACGCATGGACATACCCATCGCCCGGAAGATACCGAACTGCAGCTCCCTGGCGCGGATGGACAGGATCCAGAAGATCAGGAAACCGACCGCGCAAAGGATCAGCACGACGATGAATCCGACCGTCAGGATACCGTTGGTCCCCTGGGTGACCGGATCGTTCTTCCAGCGGATCAGGTCCGCCTTGGTGTCCTTGAAGGTGGCAAACCGGATACCCTGCTCCGACGCCCAGTCATAGACCGGCTGGGTCGATCCATCGATCTTCATCCAGATCTCATAGGGGAAAACATCCCACTGGGACTGGACCTGGTCGAAATTCGCGATGATCAGATAATGTTCATTGGTCCGGGTCAGATCACTGGTGTACTGCGTCGGCCGGTAGGCCGGCCAGTAATCGACGAATCCGCAGATGATGCCCCGGGCATTGCCGTGGTTGCCATAGTACTGAACGCTGTCGCCGATCTCGACCCCCAGCTTTTCCTTAGCATTCGAAGACATGAGGATCCCGTTGGGATTGCGGGACATGGCGTTCAGATAATGGAACCAGTGGATCGGCAGGAGCCCGTCCTTGAACCATGCGGTGTTGCCGAATTCTTTGGTGTTGATGGCCATCACGGAGATGCCCTTCAGGTTGCCGTTCGGTCCGTTGACCGTGATGGTATCGTTCAGGACACGGGTCATGCTGACCACGTTTTCGATGTCCTCATATTTGCTGAAATCCGGTTCGATGAAGTCCCCGGTCTCGCCCATGATGCCAGTGTTCTCCCACTTTTCCTTGAGCACGATGTCCGCGCCATTAATATAGCTGATGCGCTCCTCACCGTTGACGTTGATGGTGCGTGCGGCCTGGGCGTTGAAGATACCCAGAGACATGGTCATGATCAGGAAGACCATCAGGAACCCCTGGCTGCCCCGATCCCGTAAAATGTGCAGGAAGGAGGCGTACAGTGCCGGCGACCAGTGCTTGCGCCCGATCAGATAGACCAGCTTGACAAAGAGCGGGAAGATCCGAAGGACCAGCAGGCCCGCGCCAAGAATAAAGATCGAGGAACCCAGGTACAGGAAGGGCCCTAAGACAGACCCTTGGGTCATGGTCTGGGAGATATACTCGGTATTCTGCAGGTACAGATAGTAGATATACAGGGCCAGGGCCAGCATGATCACGTCCAGGAACAGTTTCTGCCACAGGGGACGCTTTTTCTTGACCGCCTTTTGCTGCGTGTGGGCGACGATGGTCACGTCCGCGTAGCGGAAGGCCGGGATGACCATGGTGCCGATGGCAAGGACCGCTGCCGCCAGTGAAAACAGCACGGTCTTCCAGGTCAAGGTCACCGGCAGGGCCGAACGGCCGACAAATTCCAGGAACGCATTGGACGAACCAATGACCTGGCAGATCAGAAAGCCCAGAGGTAGCCCGATCACAAGGCCAGCACCGGCCAGGATCGCGCTCTGCTCCAGATACAGGAGCAGGATCTGGCGTTTGGAAGCGCCGCGGCTCTTAAAGATCGAGATCTCCTTCTGCTCCATCTCCAGCATGCGGCCGGAGACCATGAAGATGAAGAGGACCACCAGGACCAGGATCGGGATCTGCAGGACCAGCAGGGTGACCTTCAGCTTGGAGGCATCCACCAGATACTGCTGGAAGATCTCCTGATAATGGGCCTCGAAACCATTGTTGAAGGCTTCCTCGTAAGGCTTGATGGCGGCCAGCATGTGCTCCACATTGCGGCCTTTGAAATCCCGGTAATCGACGATGGAGGCCCACTCCGCGTAGAATTCCGGATCCTGCTCCGGCTCCAGATCGACGAAGGTCTCCATGAAGGTGTCTCTGTCGATGATCATGGTCCTGAGCATGTTCGAAGGCGCGTTATACCAGTAGGGGTCCGACGCGTCTGTCGGCTCGAAGACACCGACGACCTCGAACTGCATCGGCGTTCCATCCGGTGCTTCCAGCTTTTTACCGGTCAAAACCTCACCGATCATCAGATCCAGAAAGATCAGCGTCCGCTTCGGGATGATGACTTCGATGATGTGCCCATCCTTGATGCCCGGCTCGTTCATGCGGCCGGCGGTGATCTGGATATGATCCTCGATCCCGCTGTAGGTGGACAGGGCTGCCTGCGCCTCTCCGCTTTCGTTCCGCTCGTCCTGGGAGATCACTTCGGGGATCAGGGTCACCGTCTTATAGTAATGCTTGACGAAGTACATCTCCTGGACGCCCATATCGTCCGCCAGGCGCTCCGCCATTTCCATGTAATTCTGATACTTTGGAATATCGCCGTTTGCCATGCCGCTCCGGACGCCGGTACGCATGGTCGTCAGGCCCGGATAGAGTTCCTTTTCCTCCAGATAGCCGGCCAGGTTGGAGGTCAGCATCTTCTGCAGAATGGCATTCTCGTACAGTGCGCAGCTGGAGGCGATGGCAAACAAAAGAACGTTACCGATCAGGAGGCATAAAACCATCCATTTTTTACTGATGATCTTGCGGATGATGAATTGCAGCATAGTTACTTACCTCCTCATCCGTTCGTCAGGATCAGGGTGTCGCCCTCATCCACGCCGTCCAGGATCCAGACGTCTGTTCCATTGCCATTATTGTTGACTGAACCGATGGTCACCGGTCGCTGGTGGACAGCGCCGTTCTCTTCCAAGATCTGGACATAGTATGTACCGCCAGCCAGAGTAAAGGCCGAACGGGATGCCATCAGCGCGTCCTCAACGGACAGGGTCTCGCCTGTGACCGTGATGGACGACGCGGGACGATTCGTCAGGAACTCCACCCCTTCCTCAGATTCCAGTTCGATGACCATATAGTCGCTTTTACAGTTCGTCGGCAGGATGTTGGAGGCAGCGATGATGCGGCCTTCAAAGCTTCTTTCCCGCAGGCGTACCATGACTTCCTGATTATAGCTGAATTTTCCAGAAGCATTGTCCGCACCGACCACGATCCTCGTTTCCGAATGCATGGAGACCAGCGTCGTGTTCAAGGGAACTTTTGTACCCATTTCCGCCGTTGTGATGTAGTCGATCACGCCGTCATAGGGCGCCTTCAGCACATTTTTATCCGCCTCTTTCTGGCGTTTTTTGATGCTCTTTTCCAGGGTCTCGATCTGATGCTCCATGTCGCACTGATACTGCGCATAGGCCGCTTCCAGGCGCTGCACCTCCAGGTCCGCACGCACCCAGGCATAAGAAGTCACGTCCCAGGTCTCCTGGACGGCTTCATCGATATCTTCCTCCCAGTTTTCGATCCCGGTCTCATATTCTGCCTGCAGGCGCTCCAGCTCCAGCTGCATTTCCTCCAGATCCAAGAGGCTTTCCTCGGAGGCGAAACGGATCAGCACATCGCCCTCGGAAACCTTGTTGCCCTTCTGCACACAGTACTCCGCAAAGCGGCAGCCGGTACGGTCCCACTCCAGGTCTGAACTGACGGGGAAGGTCACGATACCGGAGGTCTGGCTTTCCTCGGTGTACGTGCCACGGTGCACGGTCGTGGTATGATAGTTGGTCTCCGTCGTGACGATGGTGCTGGGATCGATCAAATCGGTCTCAGCGGACTGCTTTTTGCCGCAGCCTGTCAGGATGATCATGCACAGAGCCAGCGCAAGCCATCCTGCTTTTGCCTTACTCTTGTACATAGACCGTCTCTCCTTCCTCAAGACCTTCCGTGACCTCGATCATGATCTCTGTCTTGGTCCCGACCTGGATATTGCGGCGCGTTCTGCGCCCCTCCTCCACGATATATACATAGTTGCCGCCCTCATCGGTATACAAGGCATTAGCCGGGATCCTCAGCGCATCCTCGCTGGTGCCCGTTTCGATGGAGATCGTGACGGTGTCGCCCGCCTGGACTGCATCATCGATGTCCGTGATTCGGAACCGGCTTTTTGTTTTCTTGTCCGCAGAGAGGATCATGGCCAGGATCTCCTCCCGGGAATAGGGATCACTCTCCAGGGTATATGCCTTGCCATTGATATGACAGGTCATACTGTCCGCACGTTCCAGCAGAGTATCACTGATCTGGTCCGTGATGGCGTACAGTTGCGTTTCGTCCGCGACGCAGTAGACCGTCTCATAGTCGGCGATCGCCTTGCCCTCCTTAGCCTGGGGATCCACGTATACGATCCGGCCGTCACAGGGGGCTTTCAGTTCCTTGGATTCCAGTTTTTTCTTAAGGGTCTCCAGCTGTGCCTCGGCCCACTCCAGATCCAGCGCCTGGTTTTCCTTGGTCTGCTCGACCTTCAGCTCCTTGCCCTCCAGATCCAGGCTCTGCATCTTCCGGCCGCTCCAGGGGACGCCGGCATCATACAGTTCGTTGAGGGTGTTCTCGCTGCTTTTTGCTTCCAGCTCCAACTGCTGCAGGACCAGCTCGTTCGTCTGCTTCTGATACTCGATCTGCTCAGTCAGGTCCTCCACCTGTTCTTCGATATCACTCAAATCCAGCGTCGCCAGGACATCGCCCTTCTTGACCACATCACCAAAGGTGACCTTCAATCGGTCCACTTTGCCGCCGGTCTCAAAGGCCACTTCCTGCACGTCCGGCACGATCTTGCCCATGAAATAGCGCTTCCGGGCGATCTTGCCCCGCTCGACAACGGCGGTATCCATCATATAGCCGACCGGATCCAGCAGCTCCGGCACGTCCGAGGCCTGTTTATGCGCGCAGCCCACAAGTTGCAAAACAAAGGCTGCCAGCAGAAGGAAGACGAAAGATCTCTTACTCATCGATGATCTCCTCTCCTTCCTCCAGACCACTGACGATCTCCACATAGGTGCCGTTGTCCAGCCCTGTTTCGACCTCTTTGATCCGCTTCATGCCTTCTTCATCCAGATAATAGACGACAGACTTGTCGCCCGCCTTTTTGATGGTCCCGGATTTGACGTACAGAACGTTCTCTGCCTTTTCCAGGACTATGTTGACCACGCCCTTGGTGCCCTCTTCCAGAGCCGGGTCCGGGATCCGCAGTGAGAAATAAGCGGTCTCCGGATCACCATCGAGGCCCAGTTCCTTCGGATCTACGGCGATGGCTTCATGTTCCTCATCCCCGTACTTGATCATGACCTCGTCCCCGACCTTGAACAGGGCGGCGTCTTCGCCCGTCACCAGGAAGGCGGAGCTGTTGACGTCCGAAATGGTGACGACCTTCTCCAGCTCTTTGGAGACATCCCCATCCTTGAGCACCTTGACACGGGTCACAGACCCGCTGATCGAAGCATAGATCTGCCGGCCGCGGATCTGCTCTTCCAACTCTTCGATCCGCTCCTTCTGGATGAGCAGATCATCCTCCTGCTGCTTCAGCTGCTCTTCATAGCGCTGCTCTGTCCGCTCCTTGTTCTTGCGGGCCTGCTTTTTTGCATCGCTGCCGGAGGCCTGTTCGATGGCCGCGTCCGCCTTGCGCAGATCCAGATCCTGAAGCTCCAGGGTATGTTCATGCTCCAACTCCAGCTTTTTCAGCTGCCAGTCCTGCTCTGCCTTCTGCTCCTGCAGATCGTCCATGACCAGTTCGCCCAGAAGATCCCCAGGTTCCACCGCATCGCCCGGCTGCACAAAAAAGCCGCGGATATATTCTCCGCTAACAGAAAAAGCCAGCGATTCCACCCTTGCGGGTTTATACTGGCATGCAACGTTCTTAGACACGATAATATCGCCGCGCATGACGGTGGTCACCGCATGCTCGACATCTTCAACTTCATGTACCACAGGTGCCCTGGGCAGCTCTGCTTCCTTGGGCAGCAGCCCGCATCCATTGCACAATATGAGCAGGCTCAGGGATGCGAGCCACAGGTTTTGTTTTTTCATTTTGACAGTTCCTTAAAGTCTTACAGACTCGTCCGGCCCTCCAGAGCCCGCGTCAATGTGACCTCATCGATATACTCAAGATCACCGCCCACCGGTACACCGTTGGCGATCCGCGTGACCGGGATGCCCAGCGGTTTGATGAGCCGTGACAGATACATGGCAGTGGCTTCACCCTCGACCGTAGGATTCGTAGCGATGATCACTTCTTTGACCTGCGGATCCTTAAGACGCTCCAGAAGCTCCCGCACCTTCAGTTCACCCGCGCCGATCCCTTCCAGGGGAGAGATCACGCCGTGCAGGATGTGGTACAGTCCCTTATACTGCCGGGTCCGCTCGTAAGCGGCCATATCCCGCGAATCCTCGACCACCATGATCACACTCTGGTCCCTGCGCGGATCCGCACAGATCGGGCAGAGTTCCTCATCGGTCAGGGTACAGCAGCGTGCACAGTACCGGACGCCTTCGCGGGCGGTGATGAGTGCCTGCGATAAAGAGACGACCTCTTCCTGCTTCATATCGATGATATGAAAGGCAAGGCGCTGGGCGCTCTTACGTCCGATGCCCGGCAGCCTCGCCAGTTCATCGATCAGATTCGTGATTTTTGAACCGTAATAGTCCATGGTTTAAAACATGCCTCCCAGGCCGCCCATGCCGCCGAGGCCCTTGAACGCGCCGAGGTCCAGGCCGTCCTCCAGGGAACCCAGGCCCGCGAAGGCTTCATCCACCTTGCGCAGTGCCTCGTTGGTGGCCGCGATGATCAGATCCTGCAGCATTTCGATATCGTCCGGATCGACGACTTCGGGCTGCAGTTCCACTTCGGTGATCTCACGCTTGCCGGAGACTACGACGCGCACGGCGCCGCCGCCGGCAGTCGCTTCATAGGAAGCCTCTTCCAGCTCGGCCTTCTTCTGGTCCAGCTCTGCCTGCTTCTCTTCCATCTGGCGCTGCATGCGCTGCGCCTGCTTCATCAGATTATTCATATTTCCAGGGAAACCGCCCTGAAAACCGCCTCGTTTCGCCATTTCAGATCTCCTTGTTTTTTGATTGTTTAGGTTGTTGTCATTATATGAAAACTAAACGTTTCCGTCAACTATTAATCCAGAATATCGACCGGTCCGTGGATCAAGGAAGTGATGTCCGTCAGATCCATCTCCGGCGCCGGTGCCGCGGAGGTATCCTGGGTCCTGATGTGGACCTTTGCCCCGGTCTCGTCCATGATGACCTGCTCGATCAGCCTGAGTTTTCTGGCCCCATCGTCCTCCAACTGCTTGATGTAGATCTTGCTGTTGCTGGAAAGGATGAGCTGGTCCGGTTCACTGCCCGGCTTGATCTCCATGAGGTTGAGGGTGTACATGCCCGGCTCCTGGCTGATGATCCGCTTCTTCACCGCGGGCCAGGCCTCCAGCACCTGTGCCGCCGCTCCGTTGGTCCGGATCATTTTGGGCTGACGCACCTTGGGCAGATCCTGCAGCGGCTGGGCCGGCGCTTCTTTGCGGACGTTTTTGTTCTCCGCCGGTGTGGCCTTTTCACCCTTCTGCACGAAGACACCCTCGTCCAGACGCTTCTCCAGTGCGGCGACCCGGGCCAGCAGCGCTTCGTCTGTGGCTTCAGATGCTCCGCGGCACAGCCGGATGATCTCCACCTCCAGAAGCACCCGCTTCTCGGAAGCATATTTCATGCGGCTTTCCAGCTCTGTCAAAGACTCGATGAACCAGGTCAGCTGCTCAGCCGGCAAGTGGTCTGCCTGCTGTGACAGGGCGGTCGCTTCTTCTGAACCCAATTCCAATATGGCAGCACCGTCCCGGCCCATGGCTTTCATGAGCAGCAGGTTGCGCAGATGGCCGATCAGACCTGTGGTAAAAGCCGTCACATCCCGCCCTGCCATGAAAATATCACCGATCTGGCGCAGCGCGTCCGGGGCCCTGCGGGCCGCCAGAGCATCGGTCAGACGGGCGTATTCTTCGGTACCGGCAGTGCCCAGGATGTCCTGCACCTTGGCCAGGTCGATCTCCTCGTCCACGTAGAAGGAGACACATTGCTCCAGGATACTCAAGGAATCACGCATGCCGCCATCGGCCGCCCGGGCAATGTAACGCAAGGCATCGTCCGTGGCACGGATGCCCTCGGCCTGACAGACCTCCTGCAGATGGTCGAAGATCTGGCCGGAGGTGAAGCGCTTGAAATCATACCGCTGGCAGCGGGAGATGATGGTGGGCAGCACCTTGTGGGGTTCCGTGGTGGCCAGGATGAAGATGACGTGTTCCGGCGGCTCCTCCAATGTTTTGAGCAGTGCGTTGAAGGCGCCGGAGGACAGCATGTGGACCTCATCGATGATGTAGACCCGGTATTTGCCCTTGGCCGGCGTGTAGCGGACCTCGTCCCGGATCTCACGGATGTTGTCCACACCGTTGTTGGAGGCCGCGTCGATCTCGATGAGGTTGAAGCCGGATTCCGACTCCCGACACAGTTCACACTCGTTGCAGGGGTTGCCGTTGACCGGGTGCAGACAGTTGACCGCCCGGGCAAAGATCTTGGCCATGGAGGTCTTGCCGGTGCCGCGGGTGCCGCAGAACAAGTAGGCATGGCCGATCCTGTTGTGGATGATCTGGTTGCGCAGTGCAGTGACCACCGCTTCCTGCCCTACGATCTCGTCAAATGTTTGTGACCGCCATTTGCGGTATAAAGCCATGTATGCCATGATGCCCTCTCCATAATACTATAGCAAAGGCGTAAGCTTTCGCCTACGCCAGGATTTTCAAAACTTCGCGCATCCACCTTTGATCCTTACCAACAGACGTTACCGTAGTCGCAAGCTCAGACCAGGCGCCCTTGCGGCACTTACTGCGATCTGCTTAGTGCTGCTTCCTCTCAGACCTGACACGGTTCACAGGACAATAACGCGCAAGACCTGACCCTCAACACCCACTTGTACGGGCAGGCTCCACCAGCGCGGACCGGGGGCGGATATCACCTCTGCTATAGCGGATTGCAGATACAGGGCACCGCTGCCTCCCCGGCTGCGCGAAGCTATTACAGTATATCTTTTTTGTACCGCCTTGTCAAGAAGGTCCTCCGCATGATACACTGAATCCAGCAACCAGAATCCGGAAGCTTCCTGCTTCAAACTTGATCAACAGTATAACAAAGGAGGACCCATGAATCGTATAACTTCCAGTGTGCAGATGGTCCTGGTATCGGACTGCAATGGATACAAAAAATCCCGTCTGTTCGGCGGACGCCTGATGAGCTGGATCGACATCATCGGCGCGGTCTGTGCCCAGCGTTTCACCGGTACCGCCGTGACCACCGTCTGCGTAGATCATCTGACCTTCCTGAAGCCTGCCTTTTTAGGGGATACCATCGTCCAGGAGGCCAAAGTCACCTGGTCCGGCCACACCTCTCTGGAGGTCCGGGTCGATACGTACATCGAAAAACTGTCCGGCGAGCGCGAACTGACCAACCAGGCCTACCTGGTCTTTGTGGCCCTGGATGACCAGGACCGGCCGACCCCCGTGCCCACTTTCGTCCCGGAGACCGAAGAAGAACAGGCTGAATATGCCGCTGCCCAGGAACGGCGCCGGCTCCGCTTAGGCAAGTAAAGCATAAGCTCTGCCGTCAATTTGCAACCGCATTTATGCAAAACAGTGGGGATTTTCGGTACTTTGACCGCCCACAATTCGTTGACTTTCCACCGCGCACACTTTATAATGAGTAGAAATAATCTATAAGGAGCAAACTGCTATGGCCTTTTACTATTCCGAGCCTTCCCGTACGTTCAGCGAGTACCTTCTGGTACCGGGTTACTCCTCTGCTGAATGCATCCCCACTAACGTCAGTTTGAAAACCCCCTTGGTCAAATTCCGCAAGGGCGAAGAAGAATGCCCCTTAACGTTGAATATCCCATTGACTTCCGCCATCATGCAGTCTGTTTCCGGCGAAAGAATGGCTGTGGCACTGGCAACTGAAGGCGGCATTTCCTTTATCTACGGTTCTCAGTCCGTAGCAGATGAAGCAGCCATGGTGGCCCGCGTCAAAGCGACCAAGGCCGGCTTCGTCACCAGTGATTCCAATCTGCGGCCCGACAACACTCTGGCCGACGTCGTAGCTTTGAAGGAAAAGACCGGACACAGCACCATGGCCGTCACCGAAGACGGTACGCCCGATGGCAAGCTTCTGGGCATCCTGACCAGCCGTGATTATCGTCCCTCCCGTATGGACCCCACGGATCTGGTCTGCAATTACATGACGCCCTTCGAATCCTTGGTCTACGCCAAAGAAGGCACCTCCTTAAAAGAGGCGAACGACATCATCTGGGAGCACAAGCTCAACGCGCTGCCCATCGTCGATGAAAACCAGCGTCTGTCCTCCTTCGTATTCCGCAAGGACTATGACGCCCATAAAGAGAATCCCAACGAACTGCTGGATTCTCAGAAGCGCTATATCGTAGGCGCCGGTATCAACACCCGCGACTACGAGACCCGCGTCCCCGCCCTGGTCGAAGCCGGAGCTGATGTTCTTTGCATCGACTCTTCCGAAGGCTTCTCCGCATGGCAGGCACAGACTTTGAAGTTCATCCGTGACAAGTACGGTGACACCGTCAAGGTCGGTGCCGGTAACGTGGTCGACCGTGAAGGTTTCCGCTTCCTGGCTGAAGCCGGTGCGGACTTCATCAAGATCGGTATCGGCGGCGGTTCCATCTGCATCACCCGTGAGCAGAAGGGTATCGGCCGTGGACAGGCGACGGCGGTCATCGAAGTGGCTGCTGCCCGTGACGAGTACTTCAAGGAGACCGGTATCTACATCCCGATCTGCTCCGACGGTGGTATCGTCTACGACTACCACATGACCCTGGCTCTGGCCATGGGCGCTGACTTCCTCATGCTGGGCCGCTACTTCTCCCGTTTCGACGAGTCTCCGACCAAGCGTCTGCACATCAACGGCACCTACGTCAAAGAGTACTGGGGCGAAGGTTCCAGCCGTGCCCGCAACTGGCAGCGTTATGATCTGGGCGGCGATAAGAAGATGGCCTTCGAAGAGGGTGTCGATTCTTACGTACCCTACGCCGGCAAACTGAAGGACAACGTTGAGGTCTCCCTCAGCAAGGTCCGCCATACCATGTGCAACTGCGGCTGCCTGAGCATCGAAGAGCTGCAGCAGAAGGCCAAGATCACCCTGGTCTCCGCCACCTCCATCGTGGAAGGCGGCGCGCATGACGTCATTCTGAAGAATCAGGAAGCGCCAGCCATCGTCCGTTAAGGAAGGGCTGCGCAGAAAGGATAGAACATGTTTACGTTAGTAAAAGATATTTTCGCTGACCCGTCGGCTTTTGCCGGTCAGAGCCTGACTGTAGCCGGCTGGGTCCGCAGCATCCGCGCCAGCAAGGCGCTGGGCTTCATCGTCCTGCACGACGGCACCTGCTTCAACACGATCCAGGTCGTCTATGAGGATGAAAAAGTCGAAAACTTCCAGGAAGTCAGCCATCTGCCGGTCGGCTCCGCCGTCGTGGTCAAAGGCACCCTGGTCCTGACACCGGAAGCCCGTCAGCCGTTCGAGATGCAGGCGGAAGAGATCATCATCGAGGGCAGTTCTCTGCCAGATTATCCCCTGCAGAAAAAGCGTCACAGCATGGAATACCTGCGCACCATCGCGCACCTGCGTCCACGCAGCAACACCTTCCAGGCCGTGTTCCGTATCCGTTCTCTGGCCGCGTACGCCATCCATAAATTCTTCCAGGAGCGCGGCTTCGTCTACGTCCATACCCCGATCATCACCGGTTCCGATGCGGAAGGCGCCGGTGCGATGTTCCAGGTCACGACATTGGATCTGAACGATCTGCCGCTGACGGAAGAGGGTAAGGTCGATTTCAGCCAGGATTTCTTCAACAAAAAAGCTTTCTTAACTGTCAGCGGTCAGCTCAATGGTGAGACCTATGCCGCGGCTTTCCGCAACATCTACACCTTCGGTCCCACCTTCCGTGCCGAAAACTCCAACACCACCCGCCACGCTGCGGAGTTCTGGATGATCGAGCCGGAAATGTCCTTCTGTGATCTGGCAGGCGATATGGAAGTGGCGGAAGCCATGACCAAATATGTCATCCGCTATCTGATGGAAAATGCCGCAGATGAACTGAACTTCTTCAACTCCTTTGTCGACAAAGGCCTGCTGGAGCGTCTGAACCATGTCGTCAACAG
>CADBPG010000038.1 GCA_902796435.1 uncultured Eubacteriales bacterium
CACCCGCTTCTGCGCGCATAGCTCAGCTGGATAGAGCGTCTGGCTACGGACCAGAAGGCCGCGGGTTCGAATCCTACTGCGCGCATACAAAAACCTCTTTTGCTAACAAAGCAGGAGAGGTTTTTTGTTGTACATTCCGCCAATGCTTGTTATAATCATTGAAGCAAAAACAAATTCAGGAGAAATACAGACCATGCAGGATTTTGATTTCAAAATGATCGATTCCGGCCATTACGCCGCTATGAAATACACGGGGGACGAAGCCCACGTGATCGTTCCGGAGACCTACGCGGATCTGCCGGTCACGGTCCTGTTCGACCGACTGTTTTTAGGCCATCCCGAGATCACCGCAGTCGAACTGCCGGACGGTGTCACGGATCTGGGAGAATTCATGTTTGAAGGCTGCGAGAACCTGAGATCGATCCGCCTCCCGGCACAGATGACCTCGATGTGGCCCTACGCCTTCGCGTACAGTGGCCTGGAGGAGGTCCGCCTGCCGGATGGAGTGACCAGTATCGCACCCTTCGCCTTCAAGGACTGTAAAAACCTGAAGCGTGTGATCTGTGGTAAGGGCATGCGGAAGATCGAGTCCTGGGCCTTCGGCGGCTGTGATCAGTTGGAAGAGGTCGTCTGCGGACCAGACGTGGAGATCAGCCCGAAGGCATATGAGTCCAAGAAACCCTGGCCCAATGGCCTGAGATGATGCGGAAAGAGCGGTATGATGAAACAATTGCAGAAGTATTCCGCGCCGATCCTGCTGCTGGCGGTCTTTGAAACCATAGCAGTGACACTTTGGCTGACGAAGGACAATATCTTCTATCTGTTCAATTTCAGTTATATTGGGATCTCGCTTGCGCTGGGCGTGTTCCTGTTCATCCGGCAGTATAAGCACGCAAGGCGCATCGTGCAGCTGCTGGTGGGCCTGTACATGCTCATTTATCTAGGCATCATCAGCCGTGAGAACATGCAGATTGAAGGCTTCTGGTACTACCTGTTCACGGGCGTGTTCGAGGCGGCGACCATCCATTACGCAGTAGCGAAGATCTTTGGGCCGCTGTTGTTTGGCCGTGGCTGGTGCGGCTATGCCTGCTGGACCGCCATGGTGCTCGATTTCCTGCCCTATAAGGTGCCTGCTCGCCCGCGGAAAAAGATCGGCTGGATCCGGTATATCACCTTTGCGGTATCTTTGGCCTTCGTGGCGGCCCTGTTCCTGGCCAAGGTCGGGCACATCGAACGGATCATGTTCTGGGCCTTCATCATCGGCAATATCTTATACTATGCTGTCGGTATCGCCCTGGCCGTTGCCTTCAAAGACAACAGGGCATTCTGCAAATATATCTGTCCGATCACGGTCTTCCTGAAGCCCATGAGTTATTTCGCGATGCTGCGCATCCAATGTGACAAGGAGAAGTGCATCAACTGCGGCAAATGCAAACGGGTCTGCCCGATGGACGTGGACGTGACCGACAATTCGAGAAGAAGAGAAAATGGAACAGAATGCATCCTGTGCATGGAATGTGTGAAGAATTGTCCAAGAAAAGCACTATGAATGAATATCTGAAAAACCTGAACAGGATCGAATTCGTCGTGACGTTGGCATGTACCGGAAGATGCAAGCATTGCCAGAACGGGGATCCTGTCCATACGGCGGAACATATCGACGCGGATGCCGCTGTACGAGCGATCCAAAGAATATGCAAGCATTACAAGATCGAGACACTGATGACCTTCGGCGGGGAACCGCTGCTGTTTCCGGGCGTGGTCTTTGCGATCCATAAAGCCGGAGCAGACATGGGGATCCGCAAACGGCAGGTGATCACCAATGGATATTTTTCGAAGCGGCACGACAGGATCGAAGAGGTCGTCAAGTGTCTTGAGAAGAGTGGGGTCAACGAACTGCTTTTATCAGTCGATGCCTTCCATCAGGAGACCATTCCGTTGGAACCGGTCCTGGTTTTTGCGGAATGTGCGGTGCGTGCAGGGATCCCCATGGAGCTGAGTCCAGCGTGGCTTGTGAGCCGCGAGGATCAGAACCCTTATAATATCCGGACAAGAGAAGTCATCGGAGCCTTTGCACCTTTGCAGATCCCTGTGGGGCAGGGCAACGTGATCTTCCCCAGTGGCAATGCGCTAAAATACCTCAAAGGATACTTTGATGAAAATACTACTGCTTCATCTCCTTATGAAGAGGACCCGCGGGACATCCGGTCCCTGTCTTTCTCAGCCAACGGAGATGTGTTGGACGGCAATGTGTATCAAACCGATATTCTGGATATCATAAGAACATATAAAGTAACGGAGTAGATACCTATGCGTACAAGAAAAGAGATCGTCGGCAGCTTTTATGACCAGGTTGATGAAGACAGCCGCCTGCACAGAACCCGTCATGGTCAATTGGAATTCCGTACGACGATGACATACATCCATCGATATGCTCCTGAAAACGCGAAGATCCTGGAAGTCGGCGCCGGGACCGGCAGGTATTCCATCGCCCTCGCAAAAGAAGGTATGGATGTGACTTCTGTTGAGCTGATCGAAAGCAATCTTGAAGTCCTGAAAGCGAACAGCAAGAGCCTGGAGAATCTCAAGGCTTACCAGGGAGATGCGACGGACCTTAGCCGTTTCGGGGATGACACGTTCGATATGACGATGCTTCTCGGTCCCATGTATCACCTGTTTGAGGCAGAAGAAGTACATAGTGCCATCGATGAAGCCATCCGCGTGACAAAACCCGGCGGTGTGATCCTTTTCGCCTTTATATCCGTGTTCGCCATCATGTACGCCAACTATTTCTATGGAAACTGGGCCGCAGGGCAGGAAGAGAACTTTACGAATGATTATCAGGTGCGGCATTTCAAAGAACAGCTCTTCACCGGGTATGATGTAATAGAATTTGAGCAGTTGTTTCAGAAGAAGCCGGTGGAGTGGATCACAACGGCAGGAGTAGATGGTTTGCTGGAACCCATTGAAAAACGACCGGATTTTTCAGTCTCGGACGAAGATTTCGAGGCTTTGGTCCAATGGTATCTGACCTTCGCGGAAAAGCGTGAACTGTTGGGCAATACCAATCACCTGCTGTATATCTGCAGAAAGAAGTGACACAGTGAAGATCGGTTTAGTCTCCTATCGATGTGAGAATCGCAATGTGGCTTTCAATATGAGCCAGATCGAACGGGCGATGCAGGA
>CADBPG010000039.1 GCA_902796435.1 uncultured Eubacteriales bacterium
CTTCACCTGATTCGCCCTGTCGCTGACGCCTGCCGGGTAGAAGTACAACCCGGTCACCGCGTAGTTGCTCTTGGGCACCTTGGGCTTCTCCTCGATGCTGGTAGCTTTCCCGTTCTCATCGAAAGCCACTACACCGAAACGCTCCGGATCGTTGACATAGTACCCAAACACGGTGGCCCGCCGGTTCACCTCGGCGTCCTCCACGGCAGCGCGAAGAATCTTCCTGAACCCACTCCCATAGAAGATGTTGTCGCCCAGCACCATGGCCCCCGCTTCTCCGCCCAGGAACTCCTCTCCCAGGATGAAGGCCTGAGCCAGGCCGTCGGGACTGGGCTGCACCTTGTAGCTCAGCTTCACGCCGAACTGGGCGCCGTCCCCCAGCAGAGCTTCGAACCGAGGCGTATCCTCCGGCGTACTGATGATCAAAATCTCATGTATCCCCGCCAGCATCAGCGTGGACAAGGGATAGTAGATCATGGGCTTGTCGTACACCGGCAGCAGCTGCTTGCTGGTCACCATGGTGAGTGGATACAAGCGGGTCCCCGCCCCGCCGGCCAGGATGATACCTTTCATTTGCGATAGCTCCTTTACTTTTATGATTTTTGATCGTCTTTCCGTTCCGGTTCATTCTTGGAAGGCATCGCTTCCGTCTTCTCTTTGAGAATGGTCTTAATGATACGGGCAGGGTTCCCTGCGATCACGCAGTACCCCTCTGGAAACCTCTTTGTGACCACGGAACCAGCCCCCACCACCGTATGCGGACCCAGCTCGACGCCTGGAAGGATCACGCTGTTCGCGCCTATCCAGCAATGTTCGCCAAGGACGACGTTTTTGGACGCCACATGCTCATCCGGATTCTCCAGGGAATGGTTCGTCGTGATAATGCTCACATTGGAGGCGATCCAGCTCCCATATCCAATATAGATATGTCCATCGCTCCACGTCTGATAATGGTTGCCCACGCCTTGGAAATTGTTGATGTCGTCCGGATGAAAATGGATGTTCTTGTAATTCCCAACAACGATATGCGGGGAGCACGGCCAGGGCACGTCTGGGTTGAACCGCTTCCCCAGAGCATCGATACATATCCAACGCCATCCGGGTGCGGCGATCCCGCCAAAATGTCCCTTGAACCACTGTCCATAGTAGTATTCCCGTTTATAAAACAGGAACCCCAAAATGTGGCCCCAAAAATAGTACCATACCAAGCGGACCATCTTTTGGATCGTGTAGTGCTTGAACATGATCTATGGCTCCCTTATAAGTGGTTAAGTGCAACGATCAGACGCCTGATCCGCCGCCAGTTGAGCAGTCCCAATGCCGCCCCCATGATCAGTCCGCAGATCATCAGTCGTATCACATAGTGCATAGAATCAAAAAACCTTCTGCTCCATGCGACAGCTCCGCCGATACACAGCATCTCCAGAAGAAGGATGCTCACATGTTTCAAATCGAAAGCGTCCTTCAGTTTGCAGCGCAGCAGGTGGCAGCTGTACAGCATCTGTATCGCCGCGGCGAGCAGGATCGTGATCAGAGACGCGATAGCCGGGCCGATGATCCCCAGCTGCATGAACAGGAGATAATTCAATACGAAATTGCAGACCAGGGAGACGATGGAGGTCATCATGATCACCCTTGTCCTTCCAAACGCTGACAGGACGAGACCGTAATAGGTGAATCTGAAGAAGGAGACGAACTGATATACGACAAAGATTGGGAGTCCCGCAACGTATTTCTCCGAATAGAGCAGCAGCAGCAGATCCTTAGAACATGCAATAGCCGTTCCACAGATGATCCAGGTGACCGTGTACCCCAGTTCCAGGTACTTCTTCCAAATGCGGGTAAGCTCCGCATCGTCGTCGTCAGCATGTTTTTGGATGATCACCGGCATGATGACGGTGGTAAAGGAAGTCGCGATAAATTCGACCGGCAGCTCCTTTGCCATATTCGAGTACAGCGCGAAATCCTCCACGGTCATCAACCGACCGATCAGCAGTTTGTCCATATAGATGGACAGGGTCCCGATCGCCGTCGACAGAGCCAGAGGCACCGCATATCGAAACACCCTTTCCGCCACGTCCTTCCGAACGAGGACCGGGCAGACACTATATCTGCGTTTCGTAAAAAACGTCCAGAACAGGAACAATTGCACGGCATCCAGCAGCAGTAGCAGCCAAAAGATCGAAACGATGGTGTGGAATACGAACAAGCCGATCATCACAAGGCCCAGCTGTGCCACCGCCACCACGGCGTTCCTGACAACGATGCTCGACGCCATGTCCTCCGCAACGTACAGGGTCTGGAAGGCAACGATCATGTTCTGCAGCAGCGGCATCACAGAGATGATGAGTATGATCGGCCGCAGCCCCTCGTTGTTGAAGTATCCGATGATCTGTGCTCGTAACGCGACCAGCAGGATGGCACCGAGCCCGCCGATGATCAGGATCAGGCTGATGATGCTATTGACATACTGCTTTTTGTCGATGTCCTTCTGCCCTGAAAAATAGGTGATAGCATTGGCCAAGCCCAGCAGAAAAAAGGGAGCGAAAAAGCCGACAACGGTCATCCCTTCCAGATACGTGCCGTATTCTGTCTCCGTAAGGACGCGGGACATGACCATCGTCTGCAGGATGCCCCGGGCCATGGTCAGGCACTGGACCAGTGCCAACAATATGGAGTTGGTCGCTA
>CADBPG010000040.1 GCA_902796435.1 uncultured Eubacteriales bacterium
CTTGCTGCCTTCGACCTTGGCAGTACCATTGATGGTGACCATGCCCATGGCATCCAGATAGAAAGCACCAGTGGTCTTGTCCCAGTCAAAGCTGGCATTGAACGCAGGGTTGCCCTGTGCGGTGACAGAGATGTTGCAGGCATAGTGGCTGTCCGTATTATCGGTGACGTTGTAATCCACACGAGCATATTCTTCAGAGGTGCCGCGCACCAGACGGAAGGAGGTGTGGTTGGAAGTCTTCGGATCCTTGCCGAATTCACCGATGATATGCGCACTGTTCTCGGTGCGGTTCGCGCTGTCATAGATCTCGATATCCATAGCGACCAGATAGTTCTTGTAGATATCCAGTTCGATATGGGCGCAGATGTTGTCGTTGCGCAGTTCCTGGATGAACTCATCCAGGTCTTCCATGTTCAGATCGCCGGAAAGCTCCGGAATGGACTGCTGCAGTTTGCCGACATACTCGTTGACATAGGACTTGGCGAAATCCACATACTGGACCATTTTTTCGGTATCCAGATCCAGGGTCGCGATGGTGCCGTTCAGTTCCTCGCCATCGACAGTGAAGGAACCGTTGGTGGTCTGGAATTCAGGCTTCAGGCCCTGGGCCTCCAGCTTTTCGCTGATGTCACCGAAGGTCTCATCACCAGAGGGCATAGCCTCCTTCAGCTTGCTGATCGCCTGGATGGCCTGGATCATCTGATCATAGCTGGACTGATCCATCGCGTACTGGCTGCCGCTGTTCGGATTGAAGATGGAGCCGGCCATTTCTTCTTCGATATTATCGAAGGGGATGAAGTAGGTGTTGGAAAGCAGTTCCGGAATGGCCAGGGTGATGCCGTCCTCATCGTAATACATCACGGCACTGTAGGCCATGCCTATGATGCTCACATCTGCGGATACGGAAGCCTTCTTGCCATCACCACTGACGACGAAGGTCATGCCGCCACTGCCCTGAAGCGCAGAATAAGACATGTCACCGGAGAAGGTGGAGACCAGGCTGCCGATGTCGGTCACACGCAGATCGATGCCGGTGTTCTTGGATTTCTTTTCCGACTGATCGACCAGGAAGCTGCCGATATCGCTGCTGCCGATCAAGGCCTTTCCGGTATTCTCGATGGCGGATTCAACAGGACCGGATTTGGAAGAACCGGAGCCGCCCTTACCAGAGAAGGGCTTGGGCCATACGAAGATCACGAAGCAGGCGATGGCGGCAACGGCCACGGCGCTGATGATCCCGATCAGACCCTTTTTGGGTGTCTTAGGTGCTTTTGTTGGCGGCTGTGGGATGTTGTTCACAGGCGGCTGCGGATAGACGGGCTGCTGCGGCTGACCCGGCTGTGCATAGATGGGCTGACCGGTCTGCGGATCGTAACCCATGATCTGCGGCTGGGGCTGAGGCTGCTGCTGCGCGTAGATAGGCTGACCTGTCTGCGGATCGTAACCCGTGATCTGCGGCTGGGGCTGCATCTGCGGCTGTGCGTAGATGGGCTGTCCCGTCTGCGGATCGTAGCCGGTGATCTGCGGCTGCATCTGCGGCGCCGGATTCGGCTGTCCAGTCTGCGGATTGTAGCCGTACGGTGCCGGATTGTTTGGCTGATTGTACTGATCAGGCATTTTCAATTCCTCCCTTGTTTTTTTGCGGGATTACCCGGCGGTTTCACGGATCAGCTGATGGAACAGCGTGTATTCCGTGCCCTGTGGGATCTCGCTTCTGTGTATTAAGCGGCCGTGCCCGTTCTGCAGGAAAAGGATCGCGTCATAAAACGAGATGAATTCCGCGGGATCATGGCCGACATAAACGATACCGTGCCCGGCGTTCTTCAACGCCAGAATCGTGCCGATCATCTCATCGCGCCAGACGATGTCCAGACTGGCGCAGGGCTCGTCGAAGAGCCAGATGTCCGGATCGGAGACTTGTGTACAGGCGATCGCCAACCGCTTCTGGTATCCACCGGACAACTGGCCGGCTTTGCGGTCCGCAAAGCGCTCCAGCCCCATGGGTAGAGGGCGGGTGAGAGGCTTGTGTGCCAGACGGCTGAAAAACTCCAGGTTCTCCAACACGGTCAGATCGTTGAAAACCGCGTTGCCCTGGGGCACCATGCCCATGCGCTCTCCGTCCAGATGGATCGTACCGGAATACCCGGAAAGGGCCCCGGACAAGACCGAAAGCAGTGTGGATTTACCGCATCCGTTGGGACCGGCGATGACCAGCGCTTCTCCGGCGTTCAGCGTGAAGGAAACATCCTGTAGAATGTTGCGGCGCCGGTAGGCAAAAGATACGTTTGATACCGTCAGCATAAGTCCTCTCCCATACACATAGTGATACAAAATAATTTTAGCACAGTTACGGTTGTCATGTCAATAAAATAGGGCGGAGTTGCGCAAATGCAGCTCCGCCCGGGACAGGCAGGTGAACGTTAATCAAAGACGTAGGAATAGAAATCATTGTCCAGGACACCGTAACAGTAATTGATCTTGTTGCGGACCCGACGCTTGATCTTCTCCACATAGTTTTCCGGGATCTCCACATCCGCGGAGACCGGCGTGAAGGTATCGGTCTCGGCGATGTAGGTGCCCAGATCCGTCTTCCAGTCATAGTTCATGTCGAAGTACAAGGGCTCCGCGGTGGACAGGACGTCACGGCCGGGGAAGAGACGAGAGTCGAAATCCAGACCGAAGAGATTGAGCAGGGTCGGCAGGATATCCAGACTGGAGGAGGGCTGATCCACCACGATGGGATCCATCTTCTCCAGGCAGCCGCTCCAGAGCAGCAGCCGGTTGTGGTCACGATCCACGAAATTGGTGACAGTATAACCATACAATTCGTCCAGATACGGGGTGGAACCGCCGACGGCCGCATCATCCAGACCGTAGGGGAAGTGATCCGCGCCCAGAACGATGACGGTATCATCCGCGATCCCGGCCTTCTCCAGGGCATCGATCAGATACGCCATAGCGTCTTCCAGTTCCAGGTTGGCGGCGATATAGCCCTTGACCTGATCGGAGTAGGGCAGATCCTGCACACGATCCCAGTTCTTGGACGCCATGGAGTTTTCGCTGGTGGAATACCCGGAATGACCGCTGACGGACATGTAGTAGACGTCGAAGGGCTGCTGGCCGATGTACAGGGGCAGCGTGCCCTGGAGCATTTCCAGATCGCTCTGCGGCCACTGGTCTGTCACATATTCTTCCATACCGTTGCCATAGCCCATGAACCCGTTGGAGAAGCCCAGCGCATTGTGGGTCAGATCCCGGGAATAGAAGGTATAGTCGTTGTTGTGGAAGGCCCACCCGTTGTAGCCCAGGTCATTCAGACGCCAGCTGATGATCTGTGAATTATTGTGGTCGACGATGTCCTTGAAGGATTCACCACTGTCGGTGGGCAGCAGGCCGAAGATGTTCTGATACTCCCCACCAGTGGTGCCGGCAGAGGCGGGCTGATAATAATCCGTGAACTGGATGCCCTTGGTGGCCATGCGGTACAGGGCCGGAGTCAGCTTTTCATCGATGACCTCAGCACTGAAGGCTTCCGCGGAAATGAAGATCAGGTTCTTGCCTTTGAACAGCCCGGTATACTTGTTTTTCAAGGAAGGCGTGAGTCCTGAGACATAATCGAAGAGCTCGGAAACAGTTCCGGTGGTCTCCTGGGCCTTCGCGGCAAAGTCGATGTTCAGGACGTTCGGTTCATATACGATCTCCGGCTCCGGCTCAGCTTCCGGTTCCGGCTGGTTCTGCCGGTCGATCTCGGCCTGGATCACATTTCCCGCATCCAGGACCGGCTGCCAGGGCATGGGCTCGTCCCCCTCGAAGGAGACGCCGCGGCCCTGGATCGCTTTCTTGAGATCCAGACGGATGCCGGTGGAAAGACCAAACTGGTTGACAGCGGTCTGAAAACTATATTCGTTGGTGTAGGTAGACAGACGGACACTGCTGATCAGCACGAAAAAGAGCGCTAGCAGATAGAAGGGCAGCGAGAGCCCCAGATACATCAGAGGATGCCGGGTGGGGATCAGCGGCGTCTTTTTCTGCTTGTGGGAGAGGATGAGGTAGACGGCAAAGGGCCAGAGATACAGGATCAGCCGGATGATCCCGCGCAGACCGAACATAAGCGCGAAGATCCGGTCGGTAAAGCCGCCCACGGCATCCTCGGTACCTGCGGTGACGGTGGTCAGATCGTAGAAGACCTTGAACTGCAGGTAGATGAAGTACTCGATCAGATAGGGGACCGCGGAGACAAATAAAAGCACTGCCGTGATCGGAATGCGGGCCTTGGGAAATACACGCGTCAACAACGCGTGCAGGAAAGCCAGCAAAAAGCCATAGCAGCACACGAACAATGCAGTATTGATAAAAGAACCAAAAGAAAAGGCCCCGACTGTGGAATGATGAAATACCAGTTCAAAGTAGATCAGCAGCAGCGGGAACACAAAAACAGAGAGAAACCGATCCAGCTTCTCTTTCGTAGAAGGATTTATATGTAAAGCAGATGTATGTTTCAGCATGATATGCCTCGTTATTTTATAAGCTGATACTAACTGTAACAGATTATGCCCTGCGCGTCAATCTGAAATTCCAGAAAAAACATGCCGAAAATAGTCATGATCCAGTGCGGCTTCACAATAACGGATCTTATTGCGCACGATGGTCTTGACCTGTTCGATGTATTCCGCGGAGATCTCCTGATCCGGGTCATTGGGCAGAAAGGTATCGCTGGCGGAAAGATAGGTCCCCAGGTCTGTTTTCCAGTCATAATTCATGGTGAAGACCAGGGGCATGACCTCAGAAAACACGTCACGGCCGGGGAAAAGACGGGAATCATAAGCGGTCCCGAAAAGATTGGACAGGGTCGGCAGGATGTCCAGACTGGAGACTGGCGTATCCACCGTGATCGGGTCCATCTTCTCCAGACAGCCGCTCCAGATGATCAGTCGGTTATGGTCCCGTTCCAGATAGTTGGTGACGGTGTAGCCATACAGTTCGTCCAGATAGGGCGTCTGGCCCAGGGCGGCGTCATCATCCAGGCCATAGGGGAAATGATCCGCGCTGATGACGATCACGGTATCGTCGGCGATGCCGGCCTTTTCCAAGGCGTCGATCAGGTAGGTCATGGCATCTTCCAGTTCCAGATTCGCAGCGATGTAGGCCTTGACCGGATCGGAATAGGGCAGATCCTGGACCTGGTCCCAATGCTTCTGTGCCATCTGGTTGCCACCCAGATCATAGGGGCTGTGGCCGCTGACGGACATATAATAAATATTGAAGGGGGCCTTGTCGATGTACATGGGCAGCGTCCCCTCGATCATCTCCAGGTCGCTCTCCGGCCACTGGTAGGTCACGAATTCCTCCATGCCGTTGCCATAGCCCATGTAGCCTTCAGAATAGCCCAGCTGGGTGTGGGTCAGATCCCGGGAATAATAGGTATATTCATTGTTGTGAAAGGCCCAGCCCGTATAGCCCAGACGGTCCAGCTGCGCGCCCATCGTCATATAATTCAGATGATCGGCGGTCTGCTTGAAGGAATAGCCGCCGGAGGTGGGCAGCATGCCAAAGACATTTTCATACTCGCCGCCGGTGGTGCCGGCAGAAGCGGGCTGATAATAATCGGTGAAACGGATCCCCTGTTCCGCCATGCGGTAAAGGGTCGGTGTCAGAGACTCGTCGATGATATCACCACTGAAGGCTTCGGCAGAGATGAAGATCAGGTTCTTTCCCTCGAACAGGCCGGTATAGTCATTCGTGTAGGAAGGCTCCTGCTTTGCGACATAGTGATCCAGCTCTGCCAGCGTTTCATCCGCGTCTTTCGCCAGAGCTTCGAAATCGATATCCAGGACCTGGGGGACCGGTTCCGGCTCAGGTTCCGGTTCGGGTTCCGGTTCCGGCTCTGAGGATTCTTCAGGAACAGAGCTTTCTTCCGGCATAGAGGACTCTTCGGGCGTCGGCACAGAGGAGGATTCTTCCACAGGCGTGCTCTCGGCTGCAGATTCCTCCACAGACGCCTCCTCGGGCTCGGAAGAAGAGGTCTCAGGCAGGGCGGTTTCCTCTTCAAAACCGGAAGCACTCTTCTTGTAGACCCCATGTTCCAGGTCCAGCAGAAGGCTTTCCGGCAGGCCGAACATATCGACGGCGCGGGGGAAACTGTATTCGGTATTGTAGACGAGCGACATTTGGGGATGGACGCGCAGCAGACAGGTCATCAAAATGAAGACCAGAAGCGAGGTGATCAGGCCCAGCAGGGCGGAGATCAGACGTCGCGGCAGGACGATGCGCGCCTTTAAGGCCACCACCAGGTACAGAATGACGGGCAGCAGGAACAAAAGGATCATCAGGATCCCGTGGGGCTTGAAGAGCAGCTGGAACATCTGGCGGGTAAAGCCATGGACCATATCCCCAGTGCCGGCCGTGATCGTTTTCAGGTCATAGAATTCCTTGAACTGCAGGTAGACGAAGTATTCGATCAGGAAGGGCAGAGCCAGAATGAACAGCAGCAGGGCACAGATCGGGATCCGGAATGCGGGTCTGCGCAGCAAAAGCATGGGCAGCACATAGACCAGCCCGAAAGCGAGGGAAAAACCCACGATCGTCGCAAAAGAGGTAAACGAAGAGAACCCTCCCAGACATGCCGTATGAAAACAGATCTCATAGTACAGCAGTGCCAGGGGGAACAGCAGCACCAGGGCGGCTTCCGTCCACCGTGCTTTTCCGTTCGTTAAGGGTTCTTGGATCATAAATGGGGTCCCGTTCTTTCTATATATATTGCATGCGATATATTTTACCCCGCAGCTTCAGGTGCGTCAAGTGGAAAGTTGTTTGTCGTAGCGGATGGTAAAGGTGGATCCGCGGCCGGGTTCCGAACGGACCGTCAATATGCCCTGGTCTCGTTCGATGATGGCGCGGGCAAAGGCCAGACCAATGCCGATGCTGTCCGGGCGGCTGCCCGGGGCTTTGTAGAACCGTTCGAAGATATGCTTCTGCACCTCCGGGGTCATGCCCTCGCCCTCGTCCCGGATGTTGATCCTCAGATAGAAGGGGTCATCTTCCACGGTGACGTGCAGGGTCGAGCCGGCAGGACTGTGCTCCACGCCGTTTTTCATGATGTTGGATACCGCCTCCATCGTCCATTTCCGGTCCAGCAGCACCTGGGCATCCAGGTCACCACGAATCTCTGTCTGCACACCGGAGGCTTCCAACAGGATGGACAGCTGGTCCGACACTTCAGTAAGCAGGGGGCCGATGGCACAAAGCTCCGGGTCGTGGGAGGCGGCACCGCTGTCGAAACGGGCCATTTTCAACAAAGAAATGACCAGGTGGGAAATACTGTCGACCTGGCGGCTGATGGAATCCAGAAAATCCGCCCGTACCTCCTGGGGCATGTCCGGATCATCCGCGATATTGTCCAGCATGATGCGGATGGAGGTCAGCGGTGTCTTGATCTGATGGGAGATGTCCGCCAGAGAGCGGGAGAGGGCCTGGGCCTCCTCCTGGCTGTGCTCCGCGGATTCCTTTAAAACCACGGTGATCTTGTACAGGGCGTTCGTCAGGCGGGACAGTTCGGTCTCGTCATTGGCCTGGATCCGCAGATCATAGA
>CADBPG010000041.1 GCA_902796435.1 uncultured Eubacteriales bacterium
CAATAAAAAATACCCCATGACCAGCATGGAGATCGCCAGTGCCCTGGGCGAGGCAGTTTTGAATGAGATCCCCGGGTGGAAGGTGGATGTGCATGAGCCGGAGGTGCGCATCTTCTGTGAACTGCGCAACCGCGTTTACGTGTACAGCCGGACCTATCCTGGATGCGGCGGTATGCCCGTGGGCACAGGCGGAAAGGCAACACTCCTGCTGTCTGGTGGTATCGATTCACCGGTCGCCGGCTGGATGATGGCCAAGCGGGGCGTGGAGCTGTCCGCGGTCTATTTCCATGCCCATCCCTATACGACGGACCGGGCCCGGGATAAAGTCCTGGAGCTTGCCCGCCGGATCTCCTTATATGCGGGTCCCATCCGCGTTTACGTGGTTCCCTTCACAGAGATCCAGCTGGATATCTACGAGAAATGCCCCCACGAGCAGCTGACCATCATCATGCGGCGCGCGATGATGTGGATCGCAGAGCGGATCGCGGATCTGGAAGGCGCGAAGGCGCTGATCACCGGGGAAAGCTTAGGGCAGGTGGCCAGCCAGACCATGGCCAGCCTGTACTGCACCAATGCTGCGGCGGATCTACCCGTATTCCGTCCCGTCATCGGTTTCGATAAGCAGGATATCGTGGAGATCGCGGAGAAGATCGATACCTTCGAGACTTCGATCCTGCCTTATGAGGATTGCTGCACGATCTTCGTGGCCAAGCATCCGGAGACTAAGCCGAAGCTGGAGCGGATCATTAAGAGTGAATCGCACCTGGACAAGATAGACAGCCAGATCGATACGGCGGTACGCGACAGTGAGATCTATGTGGCACGTCCGAGCGGTGTAATCAAATTGTCCTGATCTGCCGCAACAGGAAGATAAAAACAAGGCCATCTGATTGATTTCAGATGGCCTTGTTTTCTATTTTGTTATGATATCAAAAGCAGATCAAAGGATCACTTCATGGCCGGTACGGGCGCTTTCATAAGCCGCATCCAGGATCTCCATCAGAGTGATACCATCTTCCGCAGGAGACTTGCAGGATGCACCATCCAGGATGCAGTCCACATAATGGTTGATCTCACCCGCGAACAGACCGTCGAAGGAAAGAGAAGTCTCGTTTGTGAGCGTGACATCAGCCAGATAATTGTTGATCTCGGTATACATTTCCAGATCCGGATCCAGCTTGGCGCCGCCCTTGGTGCCGAAGAACTCGATCTTGCCTTCATCCTTCTTGATGTTCAAAGAGAAGCTGGCCTCAAAATGCAGGACAGAACCGTTGTCGTAGCGGATCATGGCCGTTGCCAGATCTTCAACGTCGCAGATGACCTTTTCTTCACGAGAGGAAGAGGTATATGCCTTGCCATCGCTGATGATGTTGGGGCGGTTGAAGAGCTTCTGGAAGGTAGCGCAGTAGACGGATACCGGACGCGGTTTGCCCATCAGATAACGGGTCAGGTCGATGACATGGACGCCCAGATCGATCAGCGGACCGCCGCCGGAGCGGGACTTGTCACCGAACCAGCCGCCAGGGTTACCGTTACGACGCAGGTAGGTGGCCTTGGAGTAGTAGATGTCTCCGAAGTAACCGGAGTTGACGAAATCTTCCATGATCTTGCAGTCATTGCCATAGCGGCGGACGAAACCGATCATCAGAAGCTTGCCGTTGCGATCGGCAGCTTCCTTCATCTGACGCGCTTCCTCGGCATTCAGGGCCATGGGCTTTTCGCACAGGACATGCTTGCCCGCGTTCAGAGCAGCGATGGTGGCCGGTGCATGGACACTATTCCAGGTGCAGACGCTGACAGCGTCCAGTTCCGGATCGCTGAGCATTTCGTTATAATCAGTGAAGGTGCGGGTGACGCCGTATTTTTCCGCCATCATCGCAAGCTGGTCCGGGTTGATATCGCAGAAAGCGTATAACTCGACCCGCGGGTTCTTCAGATAGGCCTGGATATGCTCGTTGGAGATACTGCCGGTGCCGATGATGCCGACTTTCAATTTGTTCATGGTGGTGTGCCTCTTTCTTAAATTAGATTCTTTCTTTCAGGAACTTGACCGCTTTGCGGATGTCCGCTTCCGGATCATCACCGACTTCGCGTTCTATGGTCAGGTATCCGGTATAGCCGATGTCGTTCAGTGCCTTCAGATAATTGGTGAAATCAACGTCGCCTTCGCCCAGCGGTACTTCGATGAAAGAAGCACCTTCAACGATGGTGTCGGACACGTCTGTGATCTCTTTCTTGATGCCATAGACGATTTCCGGATCCTTGTAGAAGAGGCGGCGGCCGTCCTTCGCGTGGGTATGGACGATATAGTCTTTCAGCGTATATACGGCCTGTACTGGATCATCACCCGTGACCATGACGAAGTTCGCGGGGTCCATGTTGACAGCGACACCGGTGGAGTGCAGGCTGTCCAGGAAGGCCTTCAGCGTGGCGGCTTCTTCAGGACCGGTCTCGATGGCGAAGTGCGCGTCTAGAGAGTCAGCATAGGCGGCCAGTTCCTGGCAGGCTTTCTGCATGACCAGATAGCGGGGATGGGCCGGATCCTTGGGGACGACACCGATATGGGTCGTGACCACGTTCGTTTCCAGATCCTTGGCCAGATCCAGGATGCGCTTGGACTTTTCGATCAGAGAAGGGTTCAGCTCGGCATCGCCGAAACCGTGGCCCAGATCACCGCAGAGGGCGGAGATGACCAGTCCATGATCTTTGACGCTGGCTAAAAAGTCCTTGCGCTTCTGCACAGACATATTCTCGGGTGCCAATTCGCCATAAGTCGCGTAGACCTGCAGGCCGGAAGCGCCGACAGAAACGGCTTTGTCCAGTGCGGTCGCCACATCGACCTTGAACGAATCCAACATAACACCGATGGAAAAAGGATACATTGCAAGTCCTCCTTATCAGTAAATGGGATGTCAAAATTGTACCACAAGTATGGTCAATTATCAATCATTTTCACGATTGACATTGGGATGATTCGGGTATAGACTTTACATGCTGTAATTTGTATAAGGGAGAGTATGTCTTTATGGATATTATCATTATCGGCTGCGGTAAGCTGGGTATCAAGCTGACGGAGCGTCTTACAGCCGAAGGTCATGACATCACCGTGATCGATGAGAATGTCAAGCTGGTACAGAACGTGGTTTCTACCTACGATGCCCAGGGGATCGAGGGCAATGGTGCCAGCTATCAGGTCCAGCAGGCGGCTGGTGTGGAAACAGCGGATCTTCTGATCGCCGTCACCAATTCCGATGAGCTGAACCTTCTGTGCTGTCTGATCGCGAAGCGGGCCAGCAACTGCCCGACGATCGCCCGTGTGCGCAATCCTGTGTATCGGGATGAGATTCAGTTCATCAAAGAAGGCATGGGCCTGGATATGATCATCAACCCGGAATTCGAGTCCGCGGCTGAGATCTCGCGTATCCTGCGCAGAAAGTCTGTACTGGATATCAACCCCTTCGCGAAGGGCCGCGTCGAATTGATGCGGTTCCGTATTCCGGAAAACTCCATTCTGGACCAGCGCCAGATCGTCAGCATCGCCATGCGTCTGAAGGCGGACGTGCTGGTCACGGCGGTCGAGCGGGAAAACAAAGTTACGATCCCGAGCGGTGGTTTCGAGCTGAAATCCGGGGATATCGTCACGATCCTGGCAACGCCGGAAAAGGCCACGGATTTCTTCGAAAAGACGGGCATCGCCAATGAGTCCGCCCGTACATGTATCATCGTCGGCGGCGGCATGCACGGCTTCTATCTGGCCTCTGAACTGTTGAAGATGGGTGTCAACGTAAAGATCATCGAAAAGTCGGCGGCCCGCTGTGATGAACTCAGCATCCTGCTGCCGAAGGCAGTCATCATCAATGCGGACGGTACCGATGAAAACGTTCTGATGGAGCAGGGGCTGGACTATTCCGATTCCTTCGTTTCCCTTACCAACCGGGACGAGGAGAACATCCTTCTGTCCTTGTACGCGATCCAGAACAGTGACACCAAGGTCGTCACCAAGCTGAACCGCATCAATTTCGACACTGTCGTCGAAAAGATGGACCTGGGCACTGTCATCTATCCGCTGAACATCATAGCGGACTCCATCATCCGCTATGTACGAGCCAGGAACAATTCCAAGGACGCCAGCGAGGTCGAAACGATGTACCGCATCCTCGGCAATCGGGTCGAGGCAATGGAATTCATCATCAAGGAGCCTTCCTTCATCACCGACGAGCGTCTGGTGGACCTGAAGATCAAGAACAATACTCTGGTCGGCTGCATCACCCGAGACGGGCATTCCTTTATCCCGCGTGGTAAGGATACCATCCAGGTGGGTGATTCTGTCGTCATCATCACCACGATGCAGGGTGTTGGTACGATCCAGGGATTCTTCAATAAATAAAGCGGAGCGGACATGAATATCAGAATCATCTTCTATATCATCGGGTGGATCATGGAGTGTGAAGCCGGGTTATTCATGCTTCCCTGCGTGACCGCCCTGTACTATCATGAACGGCAGGGACTGGCTTTTCTGCTGGTGGCCGTCATCGAGGCAGTTCTGGGCTTCTTTCTGGTCCGGAAAAAGCCGAAGCAGACCACCTTTTATGCGAAAGAGGGCTTCATCACGGTCGCGCTTTGCTGGATCATTCTTTCCATCTTCGGCGCGGCTCCTTTCGTGATCACAAAAGAGATCCCCAACGTCTTCAATGCCTTGTTCGAGACGGTCTCAGGTTTTACGACCACGGGAGCCAGTATTCTGCTCAAGGTGGAAGACTTAAGCCGCACCAGTCTGATGTGGCGTTCTTTCACCCACTGGATCGGTGGTATGGGTGTGCTGGTCTTTATCCTTGCGATCCTGCCGATCTCCGGAGGTTCCAGTGTGTATCTGCTG
>CADBPG010000042.1 GCA_902796435.1 uncultured Eubacteriales bacterium
CCGATCCGGTTCGGCACGAAGGCATATATGGGGAACCGCCCCTGATTGCGCTCCACCAGATACCGTTCCTGGCCAGTCACGCGATGTCCTATGACAAAGAAGTATTGCGCAGGATCTAACAGATCCAGCAGCCGGTCGATCAGTTTCTTGTCGGATTCCCGGATCTTCGTCGCCCGCTGGTCGTTGTTGAAGCTGCCGCCCGCGATCACGATGGGCGTGCCGGTTGAAGGCAGTTCTTCGATACTGGAGGAAAGGGACAGGACCGCTTCCGGCTTGCGCATATCCTTCCAGACGATCGGGCTTGCCGCAGCTTCTTGTCGGATCCGATCTCTCAACCATTGTCCTGGGGTCTGCGTCCCGATCATGGCTGTAAAGCTCTTTTCCTTCTGTGCAAAGACACTTTCGCTTTCTTTGAGGACCTCCTGCTCCGTCGCCACCATGCTGCGCAGATCATCCGCATCCAGCCGCAGCAGTTTTTCCAGAGCCAGCTCCTCATCGATGGAGTCCGTCCCGTATAAGGCACCGCCATCGGTACCCTGCACACAGCCGATCCCGGCCTTCAGGTAGGTCTTGAGGGGATGCCCTTCCATATCGCTCAGATTGTTCAAGCGTACGTTGGAAGTGATCTGGAACTCCAGGAGCACATGGTCCTTGCGGATCTCCTCCATCAGAGCCCGTCCTTTTTCGGAATGCAGGTTGGTGGTATAGAGTCCATGGCCGATGCGCACAGGCGGCATGGGCTGCCCGGGCGCCAGCGCATCTTTGACACATTGGATGCTGTGGGCCACATTGCCACGCAGACTGTCGTTTTCACCCGCATGGATCCGGATAACGAACCCCGGATTCTTTCCGGCGATCCGCACGATCTCCTGGATCAGGGAGGACAGTTCGCGAATATCATTAATCTCTTCACCCACGATGTCACTGCCGGCAACGTAGGGATCCGGCGCCACCGCTTCCAGTACATGCAGGTTCTCCAGAAGATAATCATTCGGCGTGATCCGGTCCTTGATGATGGTCAGCGGGATACGCCGGATCGCGGCCAGGAAGCGGATCCGCACCCTGGTCTCCCGATAGATGGCCGGCATGACTGCATGCACCTGTTCCAGCATCCGCCAGGCTTCCTGCTTCTTGACCAGGGTCGTATCGGAGATCTCAGCGTAGCGGATGCCCCGTCTCTTGTAGTTTCTGGCGATCCAGAGGAGTTTATCCTGGAACAGTGTATTGTTCTGGTATTCCGGTGCTTTGCGGTCCTTCAGGATCTGTACCAGAGCCGCCCGGACGTCCAGGTCCGGGATCTGGTCCAGGTCCGTAAGCTCGATCTGCTCATCTGCTTTAGTGCCTTTGGTGAACACATAGCGGTACAGGTAGACCTTTTCCAGGTTGGTGAAGACCGCCTGTCCTTCCTTCATCACCGCAAGCGAGGTCCGGATCCTGGCTATATTGTAGGCCGCATATTCCGGTGCGCACAGGATGAGGTCGGCGAAATTGATGAAGGTATTGTCATCGATCCGGCGTGTCCGGTACTTGCCAGTCAAGGTCGAATCCTTGAAGGACTCTTCCACCGCCGCACGCTGAAGGGCCAGCTGCTCCCACTGTCGCTCTGTGCATTTCAGATCCAGCTTCTTGATATAATACAAGGGGTAACGGATCTGATGGGCGATCCCTAAAGCAATGAGGATATCCGGCGGCAGATTGGCATTCATATGGGTATGCAGATCCGTCCGGAATTTAGTATCACTGCGGATGTAGGTCTTGATCAAGGTCCGCTCGATATCCAACTTGTATTCCTTGGTCTGGCTCATCAAGGTCTTGGAGATGGCCGGGATACTGGCCTTCATCTCGATCCGGCCATCTGGATAGATGTTCGCCGTCTTCGTACCGCCCAGCCGGAAGATGTAGATCTTGTTGTTATACGCATCGTAATAACAAGGGACCTCGCCCCGAATGATCTTCCAGCCACGCTTGTCCTCAGACAGCGGCAGGCCGCACAGCCGTGCCAGATTGGTGATCAGATTGCCGGTATTATGATTGGGCGTGCTGAGCACATAGGACAGCGGTGCCTCGCTGTCGGTCTCGTCCAGATAGAGATCGACGATCATATCCTTTTCTTTGTCCAGATAAAACCGTCCGAAATAGCGCATCAATAGACCTCCACGTCTGCTCCGTCACGGATGAAGACCGGAATGGTGTCCAGCGGCGCATAGGCAGAGACCTCCTGCCCACCTGTGTAGATGCGTCCTGTGGCGCTTTCGATCCAGTCTGTACCGGCCGGCAGGTATACGTTCCAATGATCGACATCAGGTTCTGTGACAGGAGAAACCAGAAGGTCCGGGCCGAACATATGGGCCTTGCAGTCCTCCCATGCCTTCGGATCCTCCGGGAAATCGAAGAACAACGGGCGGATGATGGGTGCACCGGTCTCCGCGGCCTGATCGGTGATCTGCTTGATGTAGGGTTTGAGCTTCTCCCGCAGGAACAGGTACCGGCACATGATATCATAGACCTTGTCCCCATAGCTCCAGACCTCGTTGGGCTGGCCGCTGGACAGGATCTGGACACCGTCCTGCCCCAGCTTGATCTCCCGCTCATACCAGGGAGAACGCTCTCCATGCAGGCGGAATACCGGGAGGAAGCAGCCCCAGGCAAACCAACGGGCCAGAAGCTCGCGGAAACCTTCATCCTCAGGCCATCCGCCGATGAAACCGCCCAGGTCACAGGTCCACCAGGGGATCCCTGCCATGCCCATGGACAGGCCGGCCTGGATCTGCTCGCGGAAGCCGCGCCAGGAGGAATGGATATCACCGGACCAGGTCAAGACACCGTATTTCTGAGAACCAGCCCAGGCACAACGTACCAGACTCATGATATCGTCCCGGCCGCTCTCCTTCAGGCCTTCATAGAAGCCGCGGGCATATTCCTTCGGATACAGGTTGGTGACCTGCGCGGAAGGTCCTGCGTAATACCGCCAGTTGTCCAGCTCATAGGGGCCGATCTCCGGCTCCGCTTCATCCAGCCAGAAGATGTGGATGCCCTTGGACATATAGTGCTTCTTGGCCTGCTCAAAGACGAAGCGTCTCGCCCCGGGATGGGTCGGGTCGAAACAGGTATTCGGACCCATCCAGCCGGTACCGCCGATGGCGCTGCCCCGGTCAGTGCGCATCAAGTAACCATGCTCCTGCATATAATGATAATTGCTGCTGCGCTCATCCACGTTGGGCCAGATGGAGACCACCGTCTCGATGCCCATGCTCTTCAGTTCCTTGACCATGGCTTCCGGATCCGGGAAATAGTCCGGATCGAAGTCCCACTCGCCCTGGAACTTCCAGTGGAAGAAATCCACGACGATCACGTCCATGGGCAGACCCCGGCGTTTATGCTCCCGGGCCACCTCCAGGACTTCCTCCTGGGTGCGGTAGCGCAGCTTGCACTGCCAGAAACCCATGCCGTAATCCGGCATCTTGGGCGTGCGTCCTGTGACCGCGCTGTACCGGTATTCGATATCGGCCGGCGTGTCCCCCGCAACGATCCAGTAATCCATCTTCTTTGTAGAGGGGATGCGCCATTCCGTCTTATTGGCAGCGAAGGTGACGGTTCCGATGGCCGGATTGTTCCAGAGGAACCCGTAGCCCAGATTGGAGACATAGAACGGTACACTTGCCTGGGCATTGCGGTGCTCCAGTTCCAGTACCGTGCCCTTTTTATCGAACTGCGCCATCTGATACTGGCCCATGCCGAAGATCTTCTCCCGGTCGTCCGCTTCAAAACGGGCGGTCAAGGCATAGTCCGATGTACCGGGGACGGGTTTGAGTTCCCGGGCCGGGATCATGATCGGTACCGCGTAGCGGTTGACCCGGTCCCTGTTGCGCCAGTATTCCCTAAGGAGCACCTCACCCTTCTGATTGTAGAAGGTGATCCATCCTTCTTCGTTGACCTCCGCTATGATCTTGCCATTGACCAGGCGGTATACTGTGCCCTGCACATGATATCTTTCCCATTCCGGGCCATGGTACCAGGGATCTGTCACATCGATCTTTTTCGATTCGATCCGGGTCTCCACTGAAGGGACCGGCTCTGAAAGTGCCCATTCCCGCGGGTCCATCTCTGCTTCCTGCGTCATGCGGACGCGCACCGCATCCGGCCCCCAGGCTTCGATCCAGATCTGGTTCATGCCTTCATGGATCTCGATCCTGCCCTGCTGTGTCTGCACATACATAGCACTGCCTCCTTTATGGTCCTTCCTGTGTCAAACGTATACAATTTCTCTGTTTATCATTATACCTAAGTATCATGATTTGTACAAGAACAGAATCAGATAATCGTTTTATATAATCAATGGTAAAACGGTAACATTCGTGCTATAGTACTTTCATAATCCTAAAGAATACTGTCAGGAGGAATCATCTATGAAGTATCGTACTTTTGGCAAGCTTGGCATCCAGGGTTCCGCTTTCGGTCTTGGCTGCATGCGCTTTAACGGCGCTGCGTCCGGCGACAGCATCATCGATGAGCAGAAGGCCATCTCCTTGATCCGCCGCGCCATCGATGGCGGCGTTACCTATCTGGATACCGCCTATGTGTATCTGGACAAGACCTCTGAGGTCGTTCTGGGCAAGGCGCTTCTGGATGGATATCGGGACAAGGTCACCATCGCCACGAAAATGCCCATGGAAGCGGTCCATGACCGTGCCTCTATGGAAGAGCTTTTGGCAACTGAGCTGAAAAAGCTGCAGACAGACCATATCGATTTTTACCTGATGCATGGTATCGATAAGGCCAAATGGGAGTATTTCAAATCCATCGGTGCCCCGCAGTTCTTCGATGATATGAAAAAAGAAGGCAAGATCCGCTACAAGTGCTTCTCTTTCCATGGTCCTTATGATGAGTTTGAATATATCATCAACGATTATGACTGGGATATGGTGCAGATCCAGTACAATTTCATGGACGTTAATAACCAGGCTGGCACGAAGGGTCTGGAACTGGCTGGCAAGCTGGGTATTCCTGTCGTCATCATGGAAGGTCTTCTGGGCGGCCGTCTGGCCAACGCTCCGGACAATGTACAGGCGCTCTACGATGCATTTCCCGTCAAGCGCACCCCTGTCGAATGGGCCTTCCGCTGGCTGTGCAACCGGCCCGAGATCGCGACTGTCCTGTCCGGCTGCAACGAAGTGGAACAGATCGATGAAAACCTGCGCATCTTTGATACGATCGAGGCCGGCATCATGAGTCAGGAAGAGCTGGAGCTGATGGACAACGTCCGTGCCGCGTACCTGAGCCGCACCAAGATCGGCTGCACCGGCTGCCGCTACTGCATGCCATGTCCGAACGGGGTCGATATCCCCGGTATCTTCTCCGTATGGAACAACCTTTCCCTGTATGGTGGCGATCCTGAGAACAACGGCCAGATCCGCCGCATGATCGAAAACAACAATGGCGCCGACCAGTGTATCGGCTGCGGTGCCTGCGAGGCTGCATGTCCGCAGCACCTGCCGATCATCGAAAGCCTGCAGACCGCCTGGAAGGAATTCGGCTGCTGATCCGCTTAAAAAAGTATGACCCATCTTTCGGTCTCCCGTAAGATGGGTCTTCTTTATTTGCTTTCTTCAGGCTGCTCTTCTGTCTCGCGGATCTTGAGACAAAGCATGGTCATATCATCGAACTGGCTGTTCTCCCGGACAAAGTCCTTGACAGCGGTCTGCACGACCTCGATATTCTTGGCGGCACTGCGGATGGAATAGTATCGGAAACACCTGAGCAGCCGCTCTTCACCGAACAGTTCATGCTCCGCTGTCTCCGCCTCCACGATGCCATCGGTATAGATGAACAAGAGGTCGCCCGGCTCCATCTGCAGGGAGTTCTCCCGATATTTGATCCCTTCCATACCGCCCAGGACGAAGCACCGTTTGCTCTGCAGGAGGCTGACCTGTCCGTCATGGCACAGGACCGGCGGATTGTGCCCCGCGCTGATGTAGGTCATGACGTTGGTCTTTAAGTCCAGGACGCCGACCCAGGCCGTGATGAACATATCCGCTTCATTTCTGGCGCACAGGGCCATGTTGGCCGTCTCTATGGCCTCTGAAAGTGAGATCTGGTTCCGGATGCAGTTCTGCAGCACGATCTTGGAATTGGCCATGAACAAAGCCGCGGGGACGCCTTTGCCGGAAACATCACTGACCAAGAAGGCGATCCGGTCCGCATCCACGTAGAAGACATCGTAAAAATCACCACCGACTTCCTTCGCGGCTTCCATAGAAGCACTGACATCGATCTCCGGACGTCCGGGATAATTTTCATTGATTGGGGGCAGCAGCTGATGCTGAATGATGGTCGCGACGCCCAGTTCGGACTCCATCCGGTTCTTTTCCAGAAGGATCCTTCGATGCCGTTTGGTAAAGGAAATGAGGGTCGCCATGACCATGAAACCGATGGAGTTGGCCAAAACAAAGGGAATCGCGATGGTCCGCACGATCATCCAGGCAGTCTCGAAGGGACGTACCATGATCATCACGATGCAAAGATGCATCGTTTCCATGACCACGCCGATGAAAAATGCCCAGATCGGTTTTTCGATCATGCTGTCCTTTTTCCCACTGATGATACCGCAGATGGTACCGATCAGGATCGTGGCGACGATACATGCCTCCGCCGTGATCCCACCCTTGGTCAACCGGTGTACGCCGGCGATCAGGCCGGAAAAGGCGCCGGCGATGGGACCGCCGATCAGACCGGACAGCATGGGACCGATGTCCCGGATGGAGATCACAGCACCTTGGAACTCTACACCTGTCAGGTTGCCGTAGATGCCGATCACGCCGCCGATGATCCCCGTCAGCAGGATCATTTTCCAGTCTCTTCTATGGTTGGTCCACTTGGAAAACATCTCGCTGTTGCCGATAAATCCGGAGACGGCGAGGATCATGGCAAGCGTTCCGACCAGCTCAGAGAATAGTATTCTCGAAGTACCTAACACGCAAATACCTCACTTGATCATCTATGATAACTACGAACTGATTGAATGATATATGAAAGTATTATAAATCAGTTTTTCGAAAAGTCAAACAATCTTTCTCTTAGTGTTTTTATTCCCACTTCTTCCAGACGTCCGGCTGGTACCCCACCGTCGCCTGTTTTCCGTTGCGCACGATGGGCAGTTTCAGGACTTCCTGGTTTTCAAAGACCTTTTCCGCTCTTGCCTCGGCGGCAATGTACCTGACCAGTGCCAGCAGGTCCTGATCCTTGCAGTCCGGATCGATCATGGCCTCCAGGCCACCTACCGCCTGCAGTACCGACTGGAACTCGCCCTTGCTCAGACCCTTTTCCTTCATATCGATGGACTGGAACTTGATCCGCCGCTCTTTGAAGAACCGCTCTGCCTTGCGCGTGTCACTGCTCTTTTTCGTACCAAAGATCTGTATGTTCATTTTCATCTCCATGTCCGGTGACCGGATCTCCGAAAAACCTGTGTGGTATAAAATCATGTATCGTCTTCTGCGCCAAAGCCCAATGCATCCAGCGCCTGCTCAAAATGCCGCTCGAAGTTGATGATCGCATCTCGGCTCAGCGCATCATCCTTCAACATGTCAAAAGCGTGCATGTCTGTATGATAGACATCGACCTCTGCCGCGACACCCGCCTCCTGCAGATGGTGCACATACTCCAGCGTTTCCATGTAGAAGGGTTCCCCGTCTCCCACAAAGGTATAGCAAGGCGGGAGGTTCCTGTAGTCCGTCTGGTTCGCCGGGGCCGCATAGGGCGAAACCCTTCTCTTCCAGGCACTCCGCAGGTACAGCCGCCAGCCCAGATGGTTTCTTCGCGTATTCCAGATCCTGCCGTGATTGTCCCGTGAGCTTTCTGTATCCAGATTGCTGAGCATAGGGTACAGCGGAAACTGATAGGCAATATGCAGCCCTCTGTCTCTGGCCATCATACATACTGCGGCGCAAAGTCCTCCACCGGCACTCTCGCCGCCGACGATCACAGTCTCCTGCCGACGTGTCATATGCTCCAGCACCTTGTAGCAGTCCTTTACTGCTGCTGGATAAGGGTTCCTCCATGCCAGTCTGTACCCTGGGGAGTATACGGTCACACCGTATTTCTTCACCAGATCCAGCGCGCGGCTCATATAGACCATTTCCTTCATGCCGGTGATAAACCCGCCACCGTGGATCCACAGGAGCGATACCGGGATCCGGGGACGGTGCGCCGGACGCAGGACAAGTGTCGGTACATGCCCGATCAGGATCTTTTGCACTTTGATATCCTGGTCTGGCCAAAGTTTGATCTTCATAGGCGCAATACCTCCAAACCGTTGCCCATTTACTGAATATCCCTGAGTTTCAGGTTCTTGACAGGCCTGAGGGCGACCCCGTTGACCAGGATGATCAAGCCCAGGGTCATTAGGATGCCCACAGCCCAGGCTGTAAAGCTTAAGCTCCTGTCGAACTGCAGAAACTGCTTCTCCATAGTCCGGATGATCTTATAGGCCAGCCCTGAGCCAAGACCGACGCCGAAAATGATCCCCAGGAAAGTGGTGATGACCGTCTCCCGGATGACATAATGGATGGTCTGCTTGACCGTGAAGCCGTTGATGCGCATGATGGTCAGTTCGTTCTTCTTCTGCAGGACATACATGTTGGTAATGTTCAAAAGGACCACGCCGGCCATGGCTATGGCCAGAACAATGAAGAGCATGACCAGTGCGTCCACAACGCTGGTGGAGGCATCAAACATGCTTCTGGCATCCTCCGCTGTGGTGATACTGTCGAAGCCCTGGACCTCCTGAAAACGTTCATTCAGCGTCTGCAATGCAGCGGGCTTCTCAGCACTTTCGGGCAGCCGCAGAACATACATATTGATGTCCGCTGACATGCCAAAAGTCTTCTCATAATAGGCATCGCTCATCACCATGGGATTTCCGATGAAATGCTCGAAGATGCCCGCGACCTTGACGTTGGCCGTGCTTGTGCCATCCAGAGAGATCTCGAACTCATCCCCTACAGAGAGGTCATAGATCTCGGCCATGCGCCGCTGGATCAGAATGCCCTCATCGAAGGCAGTTCCATTTTCAACCAAGGGTGTCCCGCTCTCCCAATCCAGCAAATGGTACAGTTCATGGATCGCTGAGATATCGCCCACCATCAGTTCCGCGGCCTGATTGTTCGTGACCCGATAGAGGATGTTCGACTTGTAGATGCCGGTATACTCTGCCCCTGCTTCATCCAGAAGCGCGGCCATCTGCTCCTTCGCACCTTCTGCCGCAGGGTCGAAGCCGACCATTTCATCATAGGCATAGACCCGCTGATACTGCTCCCGGGCTGCACCCGTTACCGCATTCTTCAGGGTGACACCGGTCACCACCAGGGCGCAGCAGCCGGCCACACTCACGATCGTGACGAGGACCCGCTTCATGTCCGTCCTCATGTTTCTCAGGATCAGACGGGAATACAAGGTACGCACCGAACCCGTATTCCTTTTTTCCCTCTTGCCGCCGGCAGGGATCCGATCCTTCATGAGTACGATCGCGGGATCCTTGAGCAGACGGAAGCAGGCCAGGGAAACCGCGGCCATAGCAAGCAGCACGCCCATCCCCAAGACCGCCAACGTCGGCCGGAGATATAAGTGGCTCTCGCTGATATCGTACCGATAGTACAGATTATAGCCTCTGAGGGTGAAGCCAGTCATTAAGAACCGGGCGGCCAGGATGCCTAAACCTAAGCCAAGGCATGTGGCCGACACCCCAAAGAACAGGTACTTTGCAAAGATCTCCCGCCGGAAGAAGCCCATGGCTTTTGTGGTACCCACCTGGCTCCGCTGCTCATCCACGATCTTACTGACCGTGGTAAAGATCACCAGTGCACCGATCAAAACGAACATCAGCGCAAAGGTCCGCTTCAGGTTCAGCAGATCCTGGCTGGCATCCATGATCTGGTTATAGCTGGCATTGCCCCGGGCATTGTGGATGTAGAAGCGACATGGGGCCATGGCATCCAGTTCCGCTTGGGCCGATGCGAGCTTAGCCGCACCGTCTTCATAAGCAGCTGTTCCATCCGCATAGGAGGCTTCTCCCTCTTCCAGGATCCCACGGTTGTCTTCCAGGGTCTTCTGCCCCTCTTCCAGGGCTTTGAGACTGTTGTAGTACCGTTCATGGCCCGCATCCCATGCCTGACAGGATTCTTGCAGCGAATTATAACTGTCTCCATAAGTATCCACGACGATCGATGCCAGGGCGTACAGACTGGCTCTCTGCTCATCCGCGTTAAAGCCCTTTGTCGTCCCGTTCTGCATCTTGTAGGCCTGCTTCAGCATCTTGTCGGTCACCACGCTGCGGTCGTTGATGAATCCCAGTATGGTTTTCGGTGACTGGTTCAGATCTACGCTGTAATCCGTCGTGATCTGGAAGGTCGTGGCCGTGACCCAGCGCTCATTCACGTCTACATACTGCCTTCCAGCCCAATCGACAGAATCAGAACTTCCGAGGAAATCATTCATGGTCAGCTTGAGCTCATGGCGGATCTTTTCTTTGACATCCTCCAGTTCGTCCCAGCTGCTTTCCAGTTCCCTGCGTCCTTGGGACAGCTGGGCTTCGCCCTCGCTGAGCTGGGCAGCCGCACTATCCAGCTGGGCCTGCTTCTCGTCAAGGATCCCCTGGACCAGACCGCGCACTCTCTGGGTGCGCTGCTCGGCGGCGCTTTCTGCATCCTTTTCCAGACATGACAAGACGGCCTGGACACGATCCTCATACTCGGCTGAGTATCGATACATGTCTTCAGGCCTGTCGACCAGGATCTTAGCTTTCAGAAACGCTCCTTTTGCCGCATCATACGAGAAGGCATCCTGTGCAAGTACTATATATGGGTCCCGGGGAATATTGGTATTGCCCCGGTCCGGATGCTGGATCAAGGCGGTAATGGCAAAACTTGTGCCTTTTAACTTTGGGATGAAGCCTGCCTCCTCCGTTGCCTCTGGGACAGCACTCATCTCCGGTAGGATCTCGATCCTATCACCGATCTGCCATCCAAGATCCTCAGCCAGATCCTTGTCCACGGCACATTCATCCTGGGCAGCAGGAAGGCTGCCTTCGTAGACCGTGGGGCGGTCGACATCCTGTGTCGCTGACACCAGGACCACGTTTTTCTTATCATCACCCACACCGGCCTTGGCATCCATCTGGATCACACCTTCGGCCAGAGCCACACCTTCGGTACTCCGGATTTCTTCCAGATCCTGCTCATCCAGAAGCAAGGTCGAGGTCAGCTCGATATCGTGGTATTTCAGTTCGTTATAATGGTCTGACCCGTTGGCCCGGAAAGATCTGGCCGAATAATCCAAGCCCAGAAAGACGGTAGAACCGATGGCCGCAATGATGATGATGGACAAATAGGAACCTTTTTGCTTGATGATATTTCTAAAGGTGTCTTTCCATTGTGTCTTCTTCATAGCGCATCACCAATCCAGCTCTGTCGCATGAACCGGATGCATATTCTTCTTGATGTACGCGATCCGGCCCCCGCGCAGCTTGATGACACGGTCTGCCATCTTCGCGATCTCCGGGTTGTGTGTGACCATCATGACAGAAGCACCCTGGTTGCGAACGATGTCCTCCACCACAGACAAGACTTCAATACTGGTCGCATAGTCCAAGGCGGCTGTCGGTTCATCCGCCAGGATCAGCTTGGGCTTTTTGACGATGGCGCGGGCAATGGCCACCCGCTGCTGCTGACCGCCGGACAATTGCCCGGGATAACGGTTCCTCTTGTCACCCAGGCCCACCTTCTCGATTGCTTCCGCGGCATCCATGGGATCCTGCACCAGCTCGGCGATAAACTGCACGTTCTCGATGGCGGTCAGGTTCGGCATGAGGTTGTAGGACTGGAAAATGAAACCCACAGAGTTTCTCCGATAGGCAGTAAGCGTATCTTCAGAAGGATGGGAGATGTCCTGCCCCTCCACGATCAGGGAGCCCTCGGTCAAAAAGTCCATGCCGCCAATGATATTCATCAGCGTGGTCTTGCCACAGCCAGACTCGCCCAGGATCACCACTAATTCGTTTTTATAGATCTCCATGTTGATCCCCTTGAGGACCTTGGACATGGTGTTGGCAGAAGGATACTCCTTGGTCACGTTGTTCAGAACGGCCAGGACCTCTTTCTCTTCTCCCAGGTCTACCAGCAGGCCTTTTTCATCGATGGTGATGGCAGCCAGAGCCGCCATATGCTCGCACAGCTCCAGCTCTTCCTCATCGTACAGTTCACCATCCTGCTTGTTCACGATCTGGACGCAGCCGATGATATCATGCATGTTGTTCAGAGGGACGCAGACCATGGTCTTGACTGGCATCCTGTGATCGTCAAAAACCGAACCGTCGAACCGGGGATCAGCCGCTGAGTCTTTGATCAGGATCGACTTACCGGTCTTCGTGACCACACCTTCGATCCCCTGTCCATTCTCCACCGTGATATTGGAAATATCCGCCGGGCCGAAATGGAACAAGGGACTGAGCCGGTCGGTCTTGCTGTCCAGGAACCAGATGGCTCCGGCTTCACTGTGCAGCAGCTCAACGATGATCTCCAGCGCACCTGATAAAGCATCTTCCAGATTGTCCACTTCCAGAAGTTGCTCCATGATCGCCCAGGTAGCTTTGGCAAAGCGTTTTTCTTCAGCCATCTTCTTCCCTCCTACTTATGCAAATAATTGGCAAGTATTTCCTGTTATATTTGCATCCTACTATACATAGGTTGCGCACAAACTGTCAAGAGAAACAACCCGTGATCCCCAAAAGAGAACCACGGGACGATGGGAAAACATCCATTCTTCTCTTACAGCCACTTTTTCCTTTTGAAAAGGATCAGGCAGCAGGCGATTACAGCAATGCTCACCACAATGACTGCCAGGTATCCATAACGCCATTCCAATTCAGGCATATATCGGAAATTCATACCATACCATCCCGCTATGAGCGTCAAAGGCATAAAGATGGTTGTAATAACGGTAAGAAGCGTCATCGTCTTGTTCTGACGAACTTCCAGCTGCGTATTATGAAGGTCTCTTATCTGAATCGTATAATCGCGGAGTGACGTTGCTGTGCTGTGCCGCCTGATCAAATAATTCATGAAAAGGTTGATATAGCGCAGGTTTTCTTCACTGAAAAAGCCATTTTCATTCTCCTCCAGCTCCTGTGTCATATCTATGAGCTGCTCGTAGTGCACAAGCAGCCTGCGGATATCACTGCGAATCTCATTGACACGCGCCAGATTCCCCTGACCGTTGGAAGATAAGACCTCATCCTCGATTTCATTCAACTCAGATTCGTAGCGCTCCATGATCGACAGATCACGAACAACGATCTGTTCCAGAAAATCGTGCAGGAAGCGTTCCAGACTTGGTTCCATCCACCGTTTTGTGCGGCGGATGGAACCGATCATTTGTTCCGCTTTGCCGCTGTCATCAATGAAAACGATGCCTTTTTCATCCAGGGCAAAGGCAAAACAGTATTCGTTTTCCCTCAGATCTTCCCGGTCAGGGATCTGAAATGATCCTGTCAACGAGTCATAGTTGACCTCCGCTTTGGTGTTGTGGATATCACGGGTATCCAGATCCAGGTCGATACCCATATCGAAGCTCTCCCGTTCCTGCTCCCACTCAGGAGTTGTCAGCACGGCGACAAACTGCGTAGCTTTCTTTTCGAAAATGTCCGACTGCACACAAGGCTGTATGGTCTCTCTTAAAAGATAGTAGCTCATAGTTTTATTTTTCTTTCCTTATCGCGGTTTTTACATGATGATATCAGTGGAACACACTGTATCTTTACAAATTCATGGGCAAGAAGAGATGAGACATATGGAATGCGTCCTTACCACTTGCCTTTGTCTTTAGTCAATGCACCAAGTTCTTTGTAAAGCTCCGACTCGTTCAATCCGCCATCTCCTTGCTGCAATCAATCCTTCAATATCTTCAGATACATATCCAACCTTGCGTTGATGTAGCCTGCGAATAGGCTCTCCATAGCCGAAAGATTGTGCTTCACATGATATTCGTCAAAGGCGTTGTAATAAGCGACCCTGTCCGTGAATTTAATGTCGATCGGCGGATAGCCCGCTTTCATCAGCTCCAGATTGACAAGCAGTCTGCCGGTCCTGCCGTTGCC
>CADBPG010000043.1 GCA_902796435.1 uncultured Eubacteriales bacterium
ACGGCGGCCGAACTGATCCGTGCCACCTATGACGCCAGCCCGGAGAACAACAAAGCGGTCGTCATCGGCTATGCCAGCCCGGGCGGCAAAATGACGCTGTTCGAGGGCGATCAGCGGGAGATCGAGGTCAGCCTGACGGCGCGGGACAAACTGATCGTTTTCAGCAATCATTGATCCTATGGACCGGAATGTGGACAACATCCCGGTCTTTTTTCTATTACAAAACTGCAATAGGTATTGTTTTTGGCGCAGAACTGTGATAAAATGCTAAAAATAACAGAAATTATTAGGATTGTTCCAAAAAGATTTTATACAAATTAATTTGCAGCCGAAAAACAAGGCTGTTTTCTTGACGGAGCATTCATCAGTTGATTGTTATTATGCAAACAGGCCTTCATCAGGGGTTTGAGGGGACCCTGCGATGAAAAGGTACTGGAAGGGGAGAAGTATGAAAATGAACAGGCATCATATCATGCGTCGTGTTATGGCGGTGTTGTTTGCCATGGTCATGCTGGTCATTCCTACGGCCCAGGGGCATGCGGAGGATGTGGACTTTTCCAAGTCCTGCGACATCACCGTGGATGCGGTCGGCAATAAGTCCGACCTCACTGCGGACAAGGTGCAGATCGACCTGTACCGCATCAGCGCCGGGGAAAAGAACGAGGGTTACACAGGCTACACGTTCGCGGCGCCGGAAGGGCCCTTTGCCAGCCTGGGCGACCTGAACCAGAAGGATGTCGACTGGGAAGCTTTAAACGAGCAGGCAGCGGCCATCCTGGAGAAGAACTATAAGCAGCTCAAGCCTGTGGCCAGCGCCAAATCCGGAGCGAAAATGTCCGGCCTCGAACCTGGTCTGTACATCTATGTCATCCACAGTGCAGATAAGTCCGAAGGCTATTTCGAAACGACCGAGACCAATGGGGAAAAGAAGGTCACCACCACCGTCAAGAGCAGCAAGAATACCTATTGGTATACCCCGGGCCTCATCGCGCTGCCGGGCCTGGCATCTGAAGATGGAGAAGAGTGGATCTACTCCTATTCCGGTGACAATACGATCATGCCCAAGGAAGGCAAGAACCCGCCGCCACCCACCGTTGTAAAAACGGGTGACGATACCGACATGCGGCCGTATTTCATGGTCCTGGGCATCAGCGGTCTGCTCATTCTGGTCCTGGCGGTCCTCAGGGTGCGCAGCGGCCGTACCGGCAATGAGACGGATGGAGAATAAATCTCTGCCCGCATACATCAGGAAGTCTTATGAAAAAGCATAAAAAGAAAAGAGGCAGGACCTTAGCGCCTGCCTTTTTAAATGTGATCGGCCTGTTGCTGCTGCAGATCGTCCTGCTGGTCCTGCTGCCCATGGCCATTCAGAATTTCAAAGGTTACAGTCTCCATAATGTCGAGAATGGAGCGATGGAGCCCACGGTCCTTAGGGGCAGCCTCATCATCGTGCGGAATGTCCCGGCGGAGGAGGTCCAGGAGGGCGATGTCATCCTTTTCGCCCGGGAGGGGAAAACGTTGCTGAGCCGTGTTTCCAAGATCCACCCCGAGGTCGGGGAATACATCATGCAGGGGGACGCCGAGGCGCAGGAGGATACGGTCCATGTGTCCTTCGAGCAGCTGGTCGGCCGGATGACCTGGCACATTCCGTCACTGGGGCCGGTCATGGTGTTGATGACGACACCCCTGGGCAAGCTGTACATGGGTCTGATCATTCTGTGTGGTTTTCTTTTGATAATCGTGGCCGACCGGTTGCGCCAGGCCGCTTAGAAAACAGGTCATCGCCGTTGCGCTTGCATTTGCGGGTTGCAATAGCCGGCGAAATATGTTAAAATATTGATATCTATTGGCTTTAACACAAGATAAAGAGGTGTGCAAAATGAAAAAATTCTGGAGTTGCTTATTGGCAGTCTGCTTGCTCCTTACAGCCCTCCCGGTCCAGCCCCTGCTGGTCTACGCGGAAGAGGATCCGGCAGCTGTAGAAGAACAGGAAAGCAGCCCTGCAGAGGAATCTCTCACCGAGGAATCCTCCACAGAGCCTTCGGAAGAATCCTCCATTCCGGAAGAGTCTTCCGCTATAGAAGAATCCACCGTTCCGGAGGAGTCCTCCACAGAAGAGTCTTCTGCTGAGGAATCTACGGAAGAGAGCACTTCCGAGGAATCCGCTGAGGAGATCTCCTCTGAAGAGGTTCCGGCTGAGGAAGAATCCAGCGAAGAATCTGAAGAATCCAAGGAAGAATCCGAGGAGTCCAAAGAAGAGGAAGAGTCCGACGAGGCGGAGCCCGATGAGGCAACAAAGGCGGTCCTGGAGCTTCTGAACGCGCAGGACGGCCTACGTACCGCTGCATCTCCTTCCTATGAGGAGTATCTGGCCCAGTTCCCGTCCAGCTATCAGACGCTTCTGGAGGATCTCCATGAGAAGCATCCGAACTGGATCTTCGTTCCGCAGAATACCGGCCTGGACTGGGATGATGCGGTGGCGGCGGAAGCTTCCAACAACCGCAGCACGGTCAGCGGTGCCAGCTCCCTGGTCCTGAGCAATGCCTCCGGCGACTATAACACGTCCACCGGCAGCTACATCGCCAAAGACGGCAGCAGCTGGTTCTCCGCGAATGCGCCGCTGGTCGGCTATTTCATGGACCCGCGCAATTTCCTGGATGAAAAGTATATCTGGCAGTTTGAAGGCCTGTCCTATAACGCGGGGCAGACGCAGAAGACCGTCGACCAGATCCTGGCCGGCACCTTCATGAACAAGACCAGCCAGCCGCAGATCACCTATTACGATACCAACGGTAAAAAGGTCACGGTCGATATGACCTATGCCGAACTCATCTGGAAAGCCGGTAAGCAGGCGGACACCAGCCCCCTGTTCCTGGCCTCCAAGATCCGTCAGGAAGTCGGCGCCCAGGGCAGCGCTTCGGTTTCCGGCAAGTCCACTTCTACATATAACGGCGTATCTTTGGCCGGTTACTACAATTTCTACAATATCGGCGCTTCCGACGGCGGCAACGCCGTGGCCAAGGGTCTGGCCTGGGCGGCCGGCTATCCGGATTCCAACGGCAAGCCGACGGTCAAGACCTTCCAGCGCCCCTGGACTTCTCCGGTCCTGTCCATCTATGGCGGAGCGCAGTATATCGCTGAGCGGTATATCGCTGTCGGCCAGGACACCAGCTATCTGATGCGCTTCAACGTCATGAGTTCGTCCAACCTGTACGGACACCAGTACATGACCAATATCGGCGGTGCGGCGAGCGAGGCTTCCTCCACCTATACGTCCTATAAGAACATGGACATGCTGGACCTGCAGTTCGTTTTCTACATCCCGGTATACAACAACATGCCCAGCCGTTCCGAGACTCCGGCCTTCAAGAACGCCACAGGCAAGGGCAAGATGACTGAGACCGCGACCCTGCGTAAAACACCCAGCAGCAGCGGATCCAGCGTCAAGAGCATTCCGTCCGGGACGACGGTGACCATCGTCAGCGGTACCTTCGATACCACCGGCGGTTCCACCATCACCACGCGTGAAAAGTACCCCTACTGGTTCAAGGTCAAGGCAACGATCAGTGGGACAGAATACGAAGGCTATGTCTGTGCCGAGTACGTTGAACCCACCAGCGGCGCCAACATCAAGAAGGGCTCCACAGTCAATCTGCCGCTGAAAAAATCCCTGGATCAGAAGGTCTTCTACCAGTCCAGTGATCCGGCCATCGCCACGGTCGATGGCAAGGGCAATGTCAAGGCCGTCAAGAATGGTACCTGCACCATCTATGCCTACACCGCAGTGGGCCTGGGCGCCATCGGTATCACGGTCAGCACCAATGGCGACAGCAGCACCAGCACACCGGCCACCTATACATACACCAAGTATGTGACCACGGACGCTCTGAACTATCGTACCGGCGCCGGCACTTCCTACAGCCGGGTCGGCACCTTCCCGGCGGGAACCACCGTCGAGGTTCAGGACGGTTATTCCGCCACGGCCAATGGCTACACCTGGTACGCCGTCAAGGTGGGCGACAAGACCTATTATACGGTGGCTGAGTACTTAAAGAAGGTCTCCTCCACCACCACGACCAAGAAGATCGCGGACAGCACCATCACGGTGGCTTCTGTTTCCACGAAGGCCTATACCGGCTCGGCCATCAAGCCCTCGCCGGCCATCAAGGATGGCAGCAAGACGTTGGTCAAGGGTACTGACTATACCCTGAAGTATTCCAAGAATACCTGGCCCGGCACTGCCACCATCACCATCACAGGCAAGGGCAGCTACACCGGCACCCGCAAGATCACCTTCAAGATCAAGGGCACCTATACCACCTACACCACCACGGAAGCGTTGAACTATCGTTCCGGCGCCGGCACCTCTGCCGCGCGTGTGGGCACGCTGAATAAGGGCACATCCGTCAAGGTCCTGAACAAATCGGCCAAGAAGGCGGACGGTTATACCTGGTATGCCATCAACCTGGACGGCAAGTTCTACTATGTGGCTTCCAGCTATCTGAAGAAGGCGGCCACTGCCAAGTCCATCACGGCCAGCACCATCACCGTTGCCAAGGTCAGCGCGAAGAAATACACTTCCAAGGCCATCAAGCCCTCACCGGCGATCACGGATGGCAGCAAGACGCTGGTCAAGGGTACCGACTATACCTTAAAGTATTCCAACAATACCATGCCTGGCAAGGCGACCATCACCATCACCGGCAAGGGCAATTACACCGGCAGCCGTAAGGTCACCTTCACCATCAAGGGCAGCTACACCAAGTACACCACCACCGAGGCGCTGAACTACCGCGATAAGGCCGGCCTGACCGGCAAGGTCGTCGGTACCCTGCCGAAGGGTACGACGGTCGAAGTGTTGAACAAGTATTCCAGCACGGCCAACAGCTATACCTGGTATTGCATCCGGCTGAACAGCAAGTTCTACTACGTCGCGTCCATGTACTTAAAGAAAGTTTCTTAAATAACCACGACCGGTCCTTAGATCCTAGGGGCCGGTTTGTTTTCAGGAGCGTTTCATCATGCCATCAGTATTACTGCACATCTGCTGCGCACCCTGCGCCAACCAGTGTATCGACAGCCTGCGTATGGAAGGGCTGGACGTTACGGGCTTCTGGTTCAATCCGAACATCCACCCCTATACCGAGTACCGCAGCCGCCTGGAGGCCCTCAGGACCTATGCCCGCCTGGTACATATGCCCCTTCTGGAGGAGGACACCTATGGTCTGCGGGATTTTGTCCGTGCCGTCGCGGACGACATCGACGGGCGCTGTGGCTATTGCTATCAGACCCGTCTGGAGCGCACCGCCAGGGAAGCGGCAGAGCGTGGGTTCCAGGGTTTTTCCACCTCTTTGCTGATCAGCCCTTACCAGCAGCATGAGCGCATCGAGCGGATCGGCAGGGCCATGGGCAAGAAGTACGGCGTGACCTTCGTCGACCGGGATTTCCGCCCCCTGTTCCAGGCAGGGCAGCAGCGCGCCCGGGATCTGGGCCTGTACATGCAGAAGTACTGCGGCTGCGTTTTCAGCGAAGAAGACCGGTATCGGAAAAGAAAATAAATAAAAATTTAGTAAAACAATTGCTTTTTACCTCCGTCTATGATATGCTATGTGCAGATCAAAAGAACGGAGGTATTCTTATGCGCAGAATGAAGAATTTCGGGCCTTTCTCCCCCAGGATTCACGGCATACTGCATGGAGCGGATTATAATCCGGACCAGTGGCTGGACCGGCCGGACATCCTGGAACAGGACATCCAGTTGATGCACCAGTCAGGCATGCATGTAATGAGCATCGGGATCTTCAGTTGGGCTAAGCTGGAACCTGCCGAAGGACAGTATGACTTTCTCTGGCTGGACATGATTTTGGACCGCCTGTATGCAGAGGGGATCTCCGTCATTCTGGCCACGCCCTCCGCAGCCCTGCCGGCATGGATGAGTCAGGCCTATCCTGAGGTTTTGCGCATGGACGAGAACCGCGTGCGGCACCTGCACGGAGGGCGGCAGAACCATTGCTTCACCTCCCCGGTCTACCGGGAAAAGGTGCGTACGATCGATACCCTTCTTGCACAGCGATATGGCCGGCACCCCGCGGTCATCGCCTGGCATGTCTCCAACGAGTTTGAAGGGTATGGCTGCCACTGCCCCCTGTGCCAGGAGGCCTTTCGGTCCTTTCTGAAGGCCCGGTATCATGATGATTTGGAGGCGTTGAACCATGCCTGGTGGACCTCCTTCTGGAGCCACACCTACCGGGACTGGTCCGAGATCGAATCGCCTTCGCCGATCGGTGAGCACGAGATGCATGGCCTGACCTTGGACTGGCATCGTTTCGTTTCAGCGCAGACGCTGGATTTCCTGCGGGAAGAGTGCCGTGCGTTGCGTGCTGTTGCGCTGCACCTGCCTTTGACCACCAATTTCCACGATTTCGTCCAGCTGGAGCGGGGGCTGGATTACTGGAAACTTGCGGAAGAACTGGACGTCATCTCCTGGGATGACTATCCCTACTGGCACGCGGACAAGCATTCAGATGCCGAGGAGGCGGCCCGCCGAGCCTTCATCCATGATATGAACCGTTCTTTTAAGCAGGGCAAACCATTCCTGCTGATGGAGAGCAGTCCCAGCGCGACCAACTGGCAGCCGGTGGCGAAGCTGCGCCGGCCTGGCATGCATGCCCTGGCTTCGATCCAGGCAGTAGCCCACGGTGCGGATACGGTACAGTACTTCCAGTGGCGCAAGTCTCTGGGTGGCTCTGAGAAGTTCCACGGCGCTGTGGTAGACCATAATTGTGATGATCCTGTCCATGTGGCAGATACCCGCGTCTTTCGTGAGGTCACAGCTCTGGGCAGGGATCTGGACCGTCTGCTGGATATCGTCGGAACTTCTGTGGCGCCAGAGGTCGCGATCATTTACGATTGGGAAAACGCGTGGATCCTGGCCGATACACAGGGGCCCCGGCAGGAAGGCCTGGACTATTTTGATACCTGCGTCCGTCATTACAAGGCTTTTTGGGACCGGGGTGTGGCGGTAGGCGTGATCAACGCAGATCAGGACCTGTCCCGGTACAAGCTCGTTATCGCGCCGATGCTCTACATGGTCCGTCCCGGGTTCGGGGCCAAGATCGAAGCCTACGTACAGGCGGGTGGCCATTTTGTCACCACCTATTGGTCCGGCATCGCGGATGAGACCGATCTGTGCTTCACCACCGGCAGACCTGGCCCCCTGCGGCGCGTCCTGGGGATCTGGTCCGAGGAGATCGACGTGCTGTACGATAGCGATATCCATCACGTGGGCGGATATGAGGCCCGACTGTTCTGCGACCTGATCCATACAGAGTCTGCGGAAACGGTGTTGACTTATGATGATGATTTCTACGCCGGACGCCCGGCTCTGACCTGCAACCGGTATGGCGCCGGAGAGGCCTGGTACATCGCCTTCCGTTCCTACGATACCTTCCTTTCGGATTTCTATGATGCCCGGATCCGGGCCTATGGGATCGAGCAGGCGCTGGATGTGGATCTGCCGGAGGGTGTCACCGCCACGATCCGGGCAGATGAAGAACACTGCTTCTGTTTTTTACAGAACTTTACCGACAGGAAACAGTCCCTGCGGCTGAAAGCGCCTATGCAGGATCTGTTGACAGGAAAACAGGTCCAGACACTGGAAATGGACCCCTATTCTTATCATATTTTATCGTAAAAAAGTGACGCGGGAACCCTCCGCGGATAACCTCCGAAAAGAGCCTGAAAACCCTGTAAAACAGCGTTTTCAGGCTTGTTTTTTAAGCCTTTTTATGCTATAATGAATCAGTTACAAAATAGGGGAAACTGCGCCTTTCAGACACGTAAAATCATATCATGAAAGGCCTATGAGAAAGGTAGTCTAATGACAGATCATACAAAAGAAACTATGGATCCGCAGCTCGAGAAAGAACTCACCGCTGAGGACCTTGAGGCCCGGGAACTGGTCGCCTCCGCCACGCCTGCGGATGGCGCCATCGCTGTGGAATCCACGGAGGATTACCATGGTGAGCAGCTGGGCGATATGACCGTTTCCGAAGAATACACGGCGGCCAACAGTATCCAGATCCTGGAAGGTCTGGAAGCGGTCCGACGCCGTCCGGGTATGTACATCGGCAGCACCTCCGCCACCGGTCTGCATCACCTGGTCTATGAAATCGTCGACAACGCTGTGGACGAGGCTCTGGCCGGCTACTGCACCGAAATCAAGGTTTCCATCAATCCGGACAACTCCATCACGGTCATCGACAATGGCCGTGGTATCCCGGTCGATATCCAGCCCCAGGCGGGCATCTCCGGTGTAGAGGTCGTTTACACCATCCTGCATGCCGGCGGCAAGTTCGGCGGTGGCGGATACAAGGTATCCGGCGGTCTGCATGGCGTCGGCGCCTCCGTCGTCAATGCCCTGTCCAAAAATGTTACGGTCCGGGTCCATCTGAATGGCAAGATCCATGAAATCAAATTCGAGCGGGGCACCACGGTGCAGCCGCTGACCATCGTGGGCGAGACCGATCATACCGGCACGGAAGTCACCTTCCTGGCGGATGATCAGATCTTCGACTCTGTGGTCTATGAGTTCGAAACCCTGCGTGAGCGTCTGCAGGAAATGGCCTTCCTCACCAAGGGCCTGCGCATCTCCCTGACCGATCTGCGCGAGGGGCAGGAGCAGGAGCGGACCTTCCACTACGAAGGCGGTATCCGCGAGTTCGTCAAATACTGCAACCGCCACAAGGACCTGATCTACGACAAGATCATGTACGCCGAGGGCGTCCGGGACGATGTTTACGTCGAGGTCGCGCTGCAGCATAGTGATACTTACAGTGAAAATATCTTCAGTTTCGTCAACAATATCAATACGCCGGAAGGCGGTATGCACGTGGAAGGCTTCAAGACGGCCTACACTCGTGTCCTCAACGATTTTGCCCGTAAGAACGGCATCCTGAAGGACAGCGACAAGAACCTCTCCGGTGATGATGTCCGTGAGGGTCTGACGGTGGTCGTCAGTGTCAAGATCGCGGAGCCTCAGTTCGAGGGTCAGACCAAGCAGAAGCTGGGCAATGCGGAGGCCCGCACCGCCGTGGCCGCCATCGTGTCCGATGGTCTGAACTTCTTCTTGGAGCAGAATCCGAAGGTCGCCCGCAGCATCGTCAACAAGGCCACCCTGGCCGCCCGTGCCCGTGATGCGGCCCGCAAGGCCCGTGAGCTGACCCGCCGTAAGAGCGCGCTGGAAAGCACCACCCTGCCGGGCAAGCTGGCAGACTGCACCGACCGGGATCCGAAAAACTGCGAGATCTACATCGTCGAGGGTAACTCCGCCGGCGGCTCCGCCAAGGGTGCCCGTTCCCGTGCGACCCAGGCCATCCTGCCTCTGCGCGGCAAGATCCTCAACGTGGAAAAGGCCCGTCAGGACCGCATCCTCGGCAACGAGGAGATCAAGTCCATGATCACCGCCTTCGGCACCGGCTTCAAGGAGGATTTCGATATCACCAAGCTCCGCTACGACAAGATCATCATCATGACCGATGCTGATGTCGACGGTGCCCATATCCGCACTTTGATGCTCACCTTCTTCTACCGCTTCATGCCGCAGTTGATCGAGCAAGGCCATGTCTATGTGGCCCAGCCGCCGCTGTACCGCGTGGAGAAGGGCAAAAAGGAACATTACTACGCCTACGATGATAAGGAACTGGACAAGATCCTGGACCAGATCGATGGCCGTAATGATCCTTCTATCGAGATCCAGCGCTACAAGGGTCTGGGTGAGATGGATGCCGAGCAGCTGTGGGACACCACCATGGATCCCGCCAAGCGCATCCTGCTGCGCGTCGAAATGGAGGATGCCTCCGTTGCCGATCAGATCTTCACACTGCTGATGGGCGACAAGGTAGAACCGCGGCGCGAATTCATCGAGAAGAACGCGAAGTACGCCACCATTGACGCATAAGTACCTTCGCATGCCTGGAGTACAAGTACCTGAGGTACTTACCAAATATCCGCTGCGCGGATATTTCTGAGTGCTTGAGTTAAAGATATAGAAAGAAGACAATATGGCTGATAATATAGAAAACAACCAGAACCAGCAGTTTGACCGCATCGAATCGATCAATCTGGAACGGTCCATGCGCCAGTACTACATCGATTACGCGATGAGTGTCATCACGGCGCGTGCGCTGCCGGATGTGCGTGACGGTCTCAAGCCGGTACAGCGCCGCATCCTGTACGCCATGAGCGAGCTGAACCTGAGCCCGGACAAGCCGTACCGTAAGTCTGCGCGTATCGTGGGCGATGCCATGGGTAAATATCATCCCCATGGTGACACGTCCATTTACGACGCCATGGTCCATCTGGCGCAGGACTTCAACATGCGCTACATGCTGGTCGATGGACACGGCAACTTCGGTTCTGTCGATGGTGACGAGCAGGCGGCCATGCGTTATACCGAGGCACGTCTGAGTAAGATCGCCATGGAGATGCTCGCCGACCTGAACAAGAACACGGTCGACTTCATCCCGAACTTCGACGGTTCCTTGAAGGAGCCCACGGTCCTGCCCAGCCATTTCCCGAACCTTCTGGTCAATGGTACCGGCGGTATCGCGGTCGGTATGGCCACCGCCATCCCCCCGCATAACCTGGGCGAGGTCATCGACGGCGTCGTCCGCATCATCGACAACCATGTGCTGGAGAACCGGGAAACGACCATCGAAGAGCTTCTGAAGATCATCAAAGGCCCGGATTTCCCCACCGGCGCCACCATCTATGGTGTCTCCGGCATCGAACAGGCCTACCGGACCGGCCGCGGCCGCATCGTCGTGCGGGCCAACATGGAGGTCGAGCAGATGGCAAACGGCAGACAGCGCATCGCTGTCTCCGAGATCCCGTACCAGGTCAACAAGGCCCGCCTCATCGAGCGTATCGCGGATCTGGTCAAGGACAAGAAGCTGGAAGGCATCTCCGACCTGCGTGATGAGTCCGACCGCAGCGGTATGCGCATCGCCATCGAGCTCAAGCGCGACGCCAACGCCAAGGTCATCATGAACCAGCTGTACAAGAACACCCAGCTGCAGGACGCCTTCAGCTGCAACATGCTGGCGCTGGTGAATGGTGAGCCCCGCGTGCTGAATCTGCTGCAGATGCTCACCTACTATCTGGAGCATCAGAAGGACGTGGTGACCCGCCGCACCCAGTACGATCTGGAACGGGCACAGGCGCGCGCACACATCCTGGAAGGCCTGCTCAAGGCGCTGGATTACATCGACGAGATCATCTCCATCATCCGGGGTTCCCAGACCGTCGCCATCGCCAAAGAGCGGTTGATGAACCGCTTCGCCTTCTCCGATCCGCAGGCACAGGCCATCGTGGACATGCGTCTGCGTGCGTTGACAGGTCTGGAACGCGACCGTCTGCAGGGCGAGTATGACGAGCTGGAAGGCAAGATCGCGGAGTATACCGGCATCCTGTCCAATGAGAACCTGCTCTACGGCGTCATCAAAGAAGAACTTCTGATCATCAAGACCAAATACGCGGATCCCAGACGCACCGCCATCACCTATGAAGAGGGCGAGATCGACATCGAGGATCTGATCAAGAACGAGCGCTGCGTCATCACCATGACCAAGCTGGGCTACATCAAGCGGACGTCCCTGGATATGTACCGCAGCCAGAACCGCGGCGGCAAGGGCATCAAGGGCATGGAGACCCGTGAGGGCGACTATGTCAAGAAGATGTTCATCGCCGAGACCCACGACATCCTGACCTTCTTCACGAGCCATGGCAAGGTCTACCAGATGCGGGCCTACGAGATCCCGGAAGCGGGACGCACGGCCCGTGGCACCGCCATCGTGAACCTCTTGAGCCTGCCGGGCGAAGAAAAGGTGACGGAGATCGTGCAGCGTTCCGGCAAGCAGGAGTATCCGGAGCAGGCCTGCCTCATCTTCGGTACCCGCAAGGGTGTGGTGAAGAAGACCTACGTCAGCGAATATGCCAATATCCGCTCCAACGGTCTGATCGCCATCACGCTGCAGGAGGATGATGAGCTGATCGGCATCAAGATGGTCAGTGGCGATGATGAAGTGCTCCTGGCCACCCGCAACGGTCAGATGATCCGCTTCCACGAGAACGATGTCCGGCCCACAGGCCGCAGTTCCATGGGTGTCCGCGGCATCAGCGTGTCGGAAGAGGACGAGGTCATCGACATGATGATCGTCTCCGAGGGCGACAGCATCCTGGCCGTCACCGAGAACGGTATGGGCAAGCGGACCAGTGTTGACGAGTTCAGCACCCAGCGCCGCGGCGGCAAGGGCATCCTGTACTATCGCATCACCGAGAAGACCGGTCCGGTCGTCGGTGTGCAGGTCGTCCGGGAGGACCAGGAACTGATGCTGATGAACTCCGAAGGCATCATGATCCGGATGAAGGTCTCTGACGTTTCCTTGATCGGCCGCGTTACTTCCGGCGTCAAGCTGATCTCTCTGGAGGAGGGTACACGCGTCGTCAGCGCTGCCCTGATCCAGGAGAGCCAGGTCGACAACGAGGAAGAGCCGGATGAGGAATCACCGTCCGACGATCTGGAAGCATTGGATTTCGAAGAAGAATAATGAATAGAAGCGCAGTCAGGCAGGAGGTCAGGCCATGAGAAAAGTAAGATCTATGGTAATGGGCGTGCTGCTGACTGCGCTCATTTTATGCACGGTTTCCGCCGGCCGCATCCCAGCCAATGCCGCGGGTACCGAGGATCAGGCCATGCAGCAGGCGGTCTCCCGCTATAATGCCACCGGGTCGATCAATACGATCCGGCGCAGTTTAGGCCTGACACTCTTCACCCAGCAGTCCATTCTGGACCAGGCTGCGGAGCACCACAGTGCCTACATGGAGGCTGCCAACCGGCTCAGCTTTGAAGAGGTCCCGGGGGATACGGGCTATACCGGAGGATATCCGGTGGACCGCAGCCGCTACACGGGCTACACCAAACAGTTCGTGACCGAGTATGACAACTACCGCATGGTCACCTTCGAGGATTTCGTCGCCTGGTGTGTGCGGGATCCGTACCAGCGCACCGCCTTGCTGAACCCGAATTACGGGGACATCGGCATGGGCCGCAGTGGATATTATTACTGCATGGTCTTAGGAGGCAGCGGCTACCAGGGCGAGCCTATGACGACGGTGTACCCCTACGCCGGTCAGCAGAACGTGGGCACGGTCTATGCTTCCTCCCTTTCCCGCCTGCCGGACGCCTTGAGTGAGACCCGTTCTCTGGGTGTGCCCATCACCGTATCCTATTACGCGCCGGGCATCTCGGATCTGCAGTTCCGCAAAATCCAGGCAGAACTGCTCAATACCGAGACGGAGAAAACAGAGGAAGTATATCTGGTCACGCCGGGGGATGAGGAGGGTCTGTGGAATACGTTGATCCTTTTCCCTAGGGGTGAATACCAGGCCAGCACACGCTACACCGTCAGCGTATCCTTTGACGTCTATCATTATGGGGACAAGATCGATACGGTGGAGGAAAAGTGGTCCTTCACCACGGTCGGCCCGGACTATCTGGGCGGTGTACGCCGGGATGCCGTGCTGACGACGCTTCTGGAAGCGGTGCAGGCGCCGCCGGAGGTCACCAGCCTGTATCTGGAGGAACTGGGCGAGCCGGAAAGCTACACCACACGGGAGCAGGCTATCGTCTGGCTGATCGATCTGCTGAACGAGTGCGCGCCCCATATCATGGAAAATATTTCGGCCGATTATAAAGAAACCTTTGAAGATATCAACCAGGTTGCCGAAGAAGCAAGAGAAAAAGTTCAGATTGCATATCAATTGAACTTGATTGAAGACCAAGGTCGTGGTATCCTTAATCCAAAGGCACTGTTGACAAGGGCCGAGTTGGACCGTATCCTGGCCCAGCTGAGTGAACAATTCACAGAAGAAGATTTTGTCTGGAGCGTGGAGGCACCGGAACCTGAGCCGAAACCCGAACCCGAGCCTGAACCGGAACCACAGGTAAGTGAGCAGCCGGAACAGGAGCCGGAGGAGGAACCCGCACCCGCACAGGACGAACCCAAAAAAGAAAAAGAAGACAAGGAGGCAGATTGATATGGCACGGATCATGGCATTAGATTCCGGAACGACAAGTGTACGCGCGCTGATCTTTGATGAGAACGGAAAGACACTGGGTATGCACCAGGAGGAGATCCACCAGATCTATCCGCATACCGGCTGGGTCGAGGAGGACCCGGTCGAGATCTGGGACAAGCAGATCCTTGCGGCTGCCAAGGTGTTGGAAAAACTGAATATGACCGCCGCCGATGTCGATTGCATCGGCATCACGAACCAGCGTGAGACCCTGATCGCCTGGGACAAGCGTTCCGGCGAACCGGTGCACAACGCCATCGTCTGGCAGTGCCGCCGTACGGAAGAGTACTGCGGTCAGCTGGTCGGGCGGGGCCTGACCGACTGGTTCCAGAAGAAGACCGGTCTGATCCTGGACGCGTATTTCTCCGCGACCAAGGCCGGCTGGATCTTAAAGAATGTAGAAGGCGCACGCCGCCTGGCGCTGGAGGGCAATCTCCTCTTCGGCACCATCGATACGTGGCTCATCTGGAAGGCCACGAACGGAGCTTCTTATGTGACAGACTATTCCAATGCCTGCCGCACCATGCTCTTCAATATCCACACACTGGACTGGGATCCGGAGATCCTGGAATTCTTCGATATTCCCCGGAACTGCCTGCCTGAAGTGCTGGAAAGCGGAGCGGAGTTCGGTTCTCTGGACGCTGCCTATCTGGGCGCGCCGATCCCGATCCTGGCGGTCCTGGGCGACCAGCAGAGCGCTCTGTTCGGCCAGCGCTGCTTCCAGAAGAGTGAGGCCAAGTGCACCTACGGCACCGGTGCTTTCATCCTTTCCAATATCGGTAAAGAACCGGTCCTTTCCAAGGAAGGCCTGCTGACCACCGTCGCCTGGGGCTACAAGGGAGAAGTCTACTATGCCTTCGAAGGCAGCATCTTCATGGCCGGCGCAGTCATTCAGTGGCTGCGTGACAACTTAGGGATCCTGGCCAACGCGGCTGAATCCGAGGCCATGGCCACGGCGGTCGAGAGCAGCGAGGGCGTATACTTCTTAAGCTCCTTCCAGGGCCTGGGCGCCCCGTGGTGGAAGAATGGTGTCCGCGCCAGCATCCACGGCATGAGCCGCAAGACCAACGCCAACCACATCGTCCGCGCAGCGCTGGAAAGCGTTGGATTCCGCGTCAAGGACGTCGTTGGCGCCATGGAACGTGAAATGGGTATGCCTTGCAAAACACTGCGTGTGGACGGCGGTATGACTGCCAACCAGTTCATGATGCAGTGCCAGGCGGATATTCTGCAGATCCCGGTCATCAAGGGCGACAATCCGGAGGTCACCGCCATGGGCGCGGCGTTCATGGCCGGCCTGATGAAGCGGATCTGGAAGGACACGCAGGAACTGAAAGCCATGGCGGATCATGAACGGTATTTCCATCCGGTCATGCACGCACAGGATTCCGCGAAACTCTATGAAGGATGGCTCGATCTGATCCATAACATCTGAAGGGAAGTCTATACATGAAACATCGTTTACTCATATTCTGGCTGATCCTGACACTGCTTGTCGGGACTGGCAGTCTATACGCGGCGGAAGAGGATCCGCAGGAGCCTGCGGAGTCCCTGACCGAGATGCAGGAAGAGCCTGAGCCTGAGGCACCCGGCCCGGTCTTTGCAGAAAACATCACCTTGGATCCGCAGACGCTGGAGATGCACATCGGTGATCGCCAGCAGATCCAGGCCACCCTCACCCCGCCAGAGGCGGTGGATGATCTGGACTGGACCAGTTCTGATGAGTCTGTCGCCTTCGTCTCCCAGGATGGTACCGTGACCGCGGTCGGCGCGGGTACAACGACCATCACCGCACATGGAGAAACGGCCGAAGGTACGATGACTGTCACCGTCCTGGCGCAGAAGGTCGAAAGCATCACCCTGAGCACGACCTTGCTGCAGGTCCCCAAGGGCAAGAAATCCTCGCTCCAGGCCATCATCGCACCGGATGACGCGGAGAACCAGGATGTGATCTGGTCTTCCAGCGATACCACCATCGCCACCATTGACAGCATCGGTCAGATCACGGCCAAGAAGGCCGGCAAGGTCCAGATCACTGCAGTGGCAGCGGATGGAAGCGGCGCCACCGCCACCTGCACCGTGGAGGTCATCGTCCCGGCCACGAAAGTTGTCCTGAATGCCACCAAAGGCACCAAGGGTGTGAAGGAAACCTTCACCCTGAAGCCCACACTGACACCGGCCGATTCCACGGATGCCGTCAAATGGTCCTCCAGCGATAAGGCGATCGCCACGGTCAGCAAGGCCGGCAAGGTAACACCGAAGAAGGCCGGCACCTGCACCATCACCGTGAAGACCGACTCCGGCAAGAAGGCCACCTACAAACTGACCGTCAAGAAAGCACCCAAGAGTATCACGCTGAACAAGACGAAGAAGACCCTGAACATCAAGAGCAAATACACGTTGAAGGCCACACTTTCTTCCGGGTCCGCCGGAGCAATCACCTGGACGTCCAGCAAGCCCACGGTCGCAAGCGTCAGCAAGAAGGGCGTCGTTACGGCCAAGAAGGCGGGCAAGACCACCATCACAGCCGAGACCTACAACGGGAAAAAGGCCACCTGCACGGTGACCGTCCGCCCGAACGCCAAAAAGATCAAGTTCGAGAAGTCTTCCATCACCCTGGGAAAGAACAAGTCCCAGGTCCTGAAACTCATCTACACCCCTTCCGACAGTAAGGAAGCGGTCACCTACAAGAGCAGCGATACCAAGGTCGCCAAGGTCAATTCCAAGGGCAAGGTCACAGCCGTCTCAGTCGGCACCTGCACCATTACCGCAGAGACCAAATATACCCACAAGAAGGCCACCTGCACCGTCAAGGTCCGCAGCAAGATGATCGCCCTGACCTTCGATGACGGCCCCAGCCGCGCCACCACACCGCGCCTGCTGGACGGCCTCAAGAAGAACGGCGCCCACTGCACCTTCTTCATGGTCGGCCAGAACATCAGCGGCAACGAGGACATCGTCAAGCGGATGAAGAACGAAGGCCACGAACTGGGCAACCACACCTGGTCCCACGACCAGCTGACGACCTTGAGCACCAGCGGCATCTACAGCCAGGTCAGCCGACAGAAGGAAGCGGTCAAAAAAGCCTGCGGCTCTTATCCCACCGTTTTCCGCGCCCCGTACGGCTCCTTCAATTCCACCGTACTGAATGCGATCGGCGTACCTAACATCTACTGGAGCGTCGATACCCTGGACTGGAAATACCGCGACTCCAACTACGTCTACAACGAGATCGTGGACAGCGCCTACGAAGGTGCCATCATCCTGTGCCACGATATCCATCCGACCACAGTCGACGGCGCACTGAAGGCCGTTGCCGAACTCCAGCGCCGCGGCTACGAATTCGTCACCGTGACAGAACTGCTCGGCAGCCCGAAGGCCGGCACCACCTACTACAGCGGCAAATAAAGCCACAAGAACAACAAAAAGCCCTTTGCAAGACAATCTCCTACAAAGGGCTTTGCTCATCTGTCTGAACCTTTCCCTGAAACCTCTTGACAAATTCCCGACTGCATAATATAATACATGGTACCGTGTCGTTACGAAAAGGCCCGACACGGCATGGAGAAGTACTCAAGTGGCCGAAGAGGCTCCCCTGCTAAGGGAGTAGGTCGGGGAACCGGCGCGAGGGTTCAAATCCCTCCTTCTC
>CADBPG010000044.1 GCA_902796435.1 uncultured Eubacteriales bacterium
CGCCGGTCTTCTGCATCCCGTTCCCGGGTGATCCAGCCCTTTTCTTCCAGCTTCGCCAGAAGCTCACTGGCCGAGGCCGGACGGACACGCATCATTTCCTGCAGTTCCCGCTGATCGACCGGCTCCTTGCGGTCTGCCAGCATTTTCAGCACCTGTTCCTGGCTGCCGTGCGGGCCGCCGGGCATTCCATGGTGCAACCTGTGCCCACAGGCACGCAGGAGCGTTTCCAATGAAGACTGTTCGTTGATCTCCGGACGGGGATGGTGCATATGCTCCTGATGGGGGCCATGTCCTTCGCGGGGGCCATGGGGGCCGTGCCCTTCCTCATGCCGTCCTCCTCTTTCATGGAAGTCATGCTCCGGTCTATGACCGGACTGCTCAGCTTCCGCTTCTCCCTCAAGATTGGCGAAATACGCTCTGCCGCGTCCACAATGTAAGTCGTCGGCGGGGCAATGGTTCGGACACTGGCTGCAATATTCAGGCATTTTATATTCGTTATTCATGATGTGTTTTTCTCCTTAAATTATTATGGTACCTAAATAATAACATGACAAATCAGAGTTGTCAAGTAAAATATTTAGGTACCATAAAAATTTTTTGGATTTTAGTTTTCAGTATTATGGATGGAGTAAAATACCAGATCCTTTTCTTGCCCCAGATATGTCAAAGGCTCCTCCGCAACATGATCATAGGTCATCCCGCATTTTTCCATGACACGCCGGGATGCGTCATTCCCCACAAAGAAGGAAGCATACACGGTCTGGAACCCCTTCTCCTCAAAAAGGAAACGGATGAACCGCCGGGCCGCCTCTGTCGCATATCCCTGCTTCCAATAGCCGGAACCTATGGCATATCCGAACTCACAGGCTTCATCCGCAGCATCAAAGTACAGGATGATCCCGATCAGCTGGTCCGATGCCTTCAGGCGGACCGCAAACATGATCTTACTGCCCACATATTTGCTGAAGTCCAGTTCCTCCAACGTCTCCGTATATGGGCAGATGAAGGTCTCCAGAACCTTCCGGTCATGGGTGATATTGCGGAAGTATGCTTCTTTGTCAGACGCCTGGAACGTGTCGATGATCAGTCTTTCCGTCTCTAAAGGAAACATCAATTGTACACGGTCTGCTCTGTCATCGCGATGGAGAAAGCCACCAGGAACACCAGGTCCAGATCCTTTTCTTCGCAGCTCACTTCATAGTACAGATTCGTTGTGATGATGGATTTGCCCTTGGGAGAAGACATTGCGACCGTCGCCAGCGGCTGGCCCTTCAGGGATACTTCATAGCTCATGCCCAGTTTATTGCCTAAGGGCCGTGAATTGATCCGGATCCCCTGGTCATGCAGATAATCCCAGATCTTCTGCCCGTCAAATTTGAAATAGGATTTCTTGGTCAGTTCACTGATCAGGCCGCTGCCCTGCTCAACGGTGACGGTCTTGCCAAGCTTGTGCTCTTCCACATGGTTGGTCACATGGTTGATGAACTCATACGGCGAAGCTCCCAACAGTTTGAACTTCGTCATGTTGCCTTCGTAGATCTTCGTGCCGTTCTCATCTTCCAGATAGAAAGACCGCTTGAAGGTCTTCAAGACCGGCTTCAATGCATATTTAGTTGCCATTGCTCCACTCCTTTTCCTGTTCTTCCATTTTCCGGATCCTCTTGAGCGCATGGATCAGGCTGACGATACCGCCCACCAGCATCACGAGACCGACCTCGGTGATGATCAGCGGGATGACCAGACTCTTGGTCTGGGTGACATTGGCCGGATTCTCGGGATCGTAGTAGATCTTCATGGTCTCACCGACTTCCATCTTGGACACCCCAACTAATTCCGCCTCATACGGTTTGCCGTCCACCGTATACTGCACAACGACACTGTAGGTGGCTTCGGTCCGATTGCCGTCCGCGTCTGTGGAGGCTTCCTGCTCCAGTGTCACCTGCCGGACCGTGGCTTGTGTTTCCAGATAGTCCTGGTTCTGCTGGTTGATTCTGAAGAACACGGCGCCGAAGATCGCCATGATCAGACCGGCCGGGATCAGGAACCGTGCCAGCCCCGACTCCCGCAGGAGCGTAATAAATTTATTCATTGCGCACCCTCTCTTTCTATATTTTATATTCTACTTAATTTTATAGTATATTATAGCGAAAAACTTTAAATTTGCAATAAAAAAGCGAGCAGAAGATGCACATTTCTCCTGCTCGTTTTCTCTTATGCCTGTTCGGGCTGCTCGTATACTTTTTCTGCCGGCTTGCCGGTATAGAGCTGATAGTACCGGCCCTTTTCTTCCAGCAATTGCTCATGCGTACCGCGTTCGATGATGCGGCCCTTCTCCAAAACCATGATGCAGTCGGAATTCATGACGGTGGACAGGCGGTGCGCGATCACAAAGGTCGTACGGCCGGCCATCAGTTTATCCATACCTTCCTGCACCAGACGCTCGGTGTGCGTATCGATGGAGGACGTGGCTTCGTCCAGGATCAGGACCGGCGGATCGGCGATCGCTGCCCGCGCGATGGCCAGCAGCTGCCGCTGACCTTGCGAAAGATTGCCTCCGTCTCCTTTCAGTTCGGTATTGTAGCCCTTCGGCAGACGGCGGATGAAGCCATCGGCATTAGCCAGTTTTGCCGCCGCCCGGACTTCATCGTCCGTAGCATCCAGCTTGGAATAGCGGATATTGTCCGCGACCGTGCCGGTAAACAGGTGCGTCTCCTGCAGAACGACACCTAAGCTTCGGCGCAGGTCCGCCTTCTTGATCTTGTTGACGTTGATGCCGTCGTAGCGGATCTTACCATCCTGAATATCGTAGAAGCGGTTGATCAGGTTGGTGATGGTGGTCTTGCCGGCGCCTGTGGAGCCGACGAAAGCGATCTTCTGACCTGGCTCTGCGAACAAGGATACATTATGGAGGACCATCTTCTCCGGCACATAGCCGAAGTCCACGTCGTCCATGACCACGTTGCCCTTCAGTTCGGTCAAAGTCGTGGTCCCTTCCGCCTTATGCGGATGTTTCCACGCCCACAGACCCGTATGTTCTGTCGCCTCGCTCAGCGTTCCATCAGGATTGCGCTTTGCATTGACCAGAGTGACATAACCATCGTCAACTTCCGGTTTCTCATCGATCAGATTGAAGATACGTTCTGCACCGGCCAGCGCCATGACGATGGAGTTGAACTGCATGGACAGTTGGCTGATCGGCATATTGAAGCTGCGGTTGAAGGTCAGGAAGGAGACCAGACCGCCCAGTGTCAGACCGCCGATATTGTTGATCGCCAGGACACCGCCGACGATGGCGCACAGCACATAGCTGACATTGCCCAGCTGCGCGTTGATCGGGCCCAGGATGTTGGCAAAGCGGTTCGCCTTGTTCGCGGAATCGAACAGCTCGTCATTGATGCGGTTGAAGGTCTCAATATTTTCTTCCTCATGGTTGAAGACCTTGACGACCTTCTGGCCTTCCATCATTTCCTCGATGAAACCATTGACGATACCCAGGTTCTTCTGCTGTGCCAGGAAATACCGCCCGGTCAGGCTGCCGACTTTACCGGTCGTAAAGGTCATGACAGCGACCATCACGAGGGTCAGCAGTGTCAGCGGGATGGACAGTGTGATCATACTGATGAACACAGTCACGACTGTGAAGGCCGACTGGAACAGCGAGATGATACTCTGGCTGATCAACTGGCGCAGCGTATCGATATCGTTCGTATACATGGACATGATATCGCCATGCTTATGGGTATCAAAATACTTGATCGGCAGGCTCTGCATATGGTCGAACATCTCGATACGGATGTTGCGCATCGTACCCTGCGTTACGTTGACCATGACACGGGCCTGGATCCAGTTGGCCAAGGCGCCGGCCAGGTAGAAGATAGCAACACGGCCGATCGCGCCTGCCAGAGGTCCAAAATCGGGGTTAGTCTGGCCGATCATCGGCAGAATGTAAGAGTCGATCAAAGTACGGGTGAACAGTGTGCCCTGGACGCTGGCGAGAACGCTCACCACGATGCAGAGCAATACGATGACGAAGTGGAATTTGTAATCCCGGAAAACGAACTTTAATGTACGTCCCAGCAGCTTAAACGGATGTTCCACTTTCTTTCCTGGGATTCTGGCTCCCCTCGGTGCTCCCGGTCCCGGCATTACAGTTCACCTCCCTTCTCGTCAAAGTCGCCTGACCCTTGTGTCTGGGCCTCGACGATGCTTCTATAGATCTCGTTGGTCTTGACCAGTTCGTCATGCGAAGCAAAACCATCGACCCGGCCTTCTTTCAGGACCAGGATCCTGTCCGCATGCTGGATACTGGAAATACGCTGTGAAATGATGAGTTTGGTCGTATCCGGGATCTCCTCCGCGAACGCCTTACGGATACGGGCGTCCGTCGCGGTATCGACCGCACTGGTCGAATCATCCAGGATCAGGATCTTCGGATTTTTTAGCAGCGCCCGGGCGATACATAGACGCTGTTTCTGTCCGCCGGATACGTTGTTGCCGCCCTGCTCGATCTTGGTATTATACCCCTCGGGCAGGCTCTCGATGAAGTCATCGATGCAGGCAAGCTTCGCCGCTTTTCGACATTCCTCTTCGGTCGCGTTTTTATTGCCCCAACGCAGGTTGTCATAGATCGTTCCTGTGAACAGCACGTTCTTCTGCAGCACGACGGAGACACTGTCGCGCAGGGTGACCAGGTCATACTTGCGGACGTCGTTGCCGCCGACCTTCAAAGTACCGGCTGTGACATCGTACAAGCGGCTGATCAGGTTGACCAGCGAGGATTTCGCGGAACCTGTCGCACCGATGATACCGATGATCTCACCGGATCTGATATGCAGGTCGATGTCCTTGAGGACCGACTCACGCGCATCTTTACTGTAAGAGAAGTCCACATCGTCGAAATCGATGGAACCATCCGGCACTTCCATGATGGGATCTTCCGGATTGACCAGATCGCTCTTCTGCTCCAGCACCTCGCAGATACGCTTGGCACTGGCCGCGGACATGGTCATCATAACAAACATCATAGACAGCATCATCAGGTTCATCAGGATGGACATGCAGTAAGACAGAAGACTTGTCATTTCACCGGTCGTCAGATCCCCACGAACGATGAACTTCGCGCCGAACCAGCTGATCAGGATGATGCAGCTGTAGACCGTCAGGTTCATGACAGGACCGTTCAGGGTGAGCAGGCTCTCCGCCTTAACGAACATGTTGTAGATGTTGCCGGCGGCGCGATTGAACTTCTGACGCTCATGATCCTCACGGACATAGGCCTTGACCACGCGGATCGCTGCGACGTTTTCCTGTACACTTCGGTTCAGTTCATCGTACTTCTCGAAAACCTGACGGAAGTACTTCATGGTCTTTGTGGCGATGGTGATCAGGATGAAGCCCAAAAAAACAGCTGCCACCAGATAGATGCTGGCAAGTCTGGCGTTGATAAAGAACGCCATTGCCATGGAAATACAGAGTGAGAACGGGCCACGGATGCCCATGCGCAGGATCATCTGGTACGCGTTCTGGATGTTGGTGACGTCCGTCGTAAGACGGGTGACCAGGCTGGAAGTCGAGTAAGAATCGATGTTCGAGAAAGAGAATGTCTGGATGTTCTCGAACATTGCCTTCCGCAGATTGCGTCCGAATCCGGTGGATGCGCTGGCGCCGAAGCGTCCGCCCATGATACCGGCAAACAGGCTGACCAACGCGGTCAGAAGCATCAGGCCGCCCATCAAGTAGATATGGTTGATGTTGCCCTTAGTGATGCCCTTGTCGATGATCGATGCCATGATCAGCGGAAGGACCGTTTCCATGATGACTTCCAGCAACATGAAACATGGAGTCAAAAACGAGTCCCTTTTGAATTGGCCGACATAGCGGCTCAGTGTTTTCAGCATTCCACTTGTTCCTTTCAAATATTACAAAATAATTAAGTGCTTAACTTTCTCTATTATACTGGATTTGCATTGGAATGTCAACGTCAAGGCAACAAAAAAGACGCCGATTTCTCAGCGTCTTCTGATTCAGATCAATAGATGACGACGGCCTGGGATCCGCGGGCCTCGTACAGAGACTGAATCCATTTCAGGTCGTAGCTGACCTTGCCGGAGATGGAATCCGACAGGTAGACGATGCCCTTTTTCCGGTCGAACCCGGTCAGCACCACGGTATGGGAGTTGGTATAGACCTTATACGCGACTCCGTCGTAATACTGTGTGGTACTATACTGTCTGCCCAGTTTGGCCTGATACATGGTCGTCCAGATGATGACCGGCCGGCCCAGTTCCACCTGATCCAGCAGTGCAGAGAACTTGGTTCCGGTCATGTTGTAGGCCTGATACTTGCTGCTCTTTTTCTTCAGATACTTATTGGCCGCCATGGCAAGCCCCGGCGCCGCGATGGAGTTACCGCTGTCGCTGTGGGGATCGCCCCAGTATTTCGTCACGAAATTAGAGGAACTGCGGGGAATGATCTTATCCGCCAGATAGGTGGTGGACAGATCGTACCCATAGTACAGCAGAACGTTGGTCAGCGCCACAGCTTCACAGCCGTTGGGCAGGCTCGGATACTGCATGCGGCAGGGTACATTCAGCTTCTTGTAATTCAGGTTCAGCTTCAGCTTGACCTTCTTCTTGGCAGTCCAGCTGCTGTAGACCTTCTTGCCGTCCACGGTCTTGTACGCCCGGATCCGCACATAGTAGGTCTTGTTTTTGACCAGCTTGCTGATCTTCTTGGTGATCTTGGTGCCGCCCTTGACCGTGACCGTCTTCGCGGAGCTCATCTTGCTGCTGGTCGAATACTGGACCTGATAGCCTTCCGCGCTGGTGACCGCCGTCCAGGTGGCCGTCATGGACCGCCAGGCCTTGTTCGCCAGCGACTTGAAGGTGGGTGTATAGAAGGTGACCTTGGCCTTCTTGGACTTGGTCCACCCGGTGTATACCTTGGCCCCGTCCACCGTCTTATAGGCACGCATGCGCACATAATAGGTGGTATCTGCTTCCAGCGACGGGATCTTGCCGCTGACCTTGTCCGATCCGTTGACCGTCAGGATCTGGGCATTTTTATACTTGGAACTCGTTGCGTACTGTAGTTCAAAACCTTCCGCGCCGGGCACAGCCTGCCAGGCCACGTTCAGCGCCGCACCGGAATTGTTCGCCACACTGCTCAAGGTCGGCTTGAAGAAGTCGATGGTGCAGGTCACAGGTGCTGACCATTCCGATGGTTTGTCACCTTCAATGCCGCGCACGGAAAGTACATAGGTCGTACCGGCCGCAAGGCCCGTGACCGCCTTTTCTACAGCACCTTCTACGGTAACAGTCTGTGCCGCATCCGGATCTCCATCAGGCCAAAGCTTGAGTTCGTACTGCTCTGCTCCGGTATCGGTCCAGTAGACACGGACGGCTTTGTCCTTATGGTTGACCGCGTCGATGATCTCCGGGATCTCCAACGCCTCTTCTTCGATCCGCATTTCCGCGGCCGTGCTCCAGGGGCCGGGACCGGCTTCTTCTGACAAGGTCCGGATCCGCACATAATAGGTGACGTCGGGGTCCAGCAGGAAGAACAATAGCTCATCGTACTGGTCGACCGCACTGTCCTCGATGGAAATGGTCTTGCTCTCGAGGAAATCCTCCGTCTCTGCGTACTCGATCTCATAGCCGGACGCACCGGAGACCGGTGTCCATTTCAAGAGGAATCTCTGCTCCTCGGCCAAGGTTTCCACGGTGAAGTCTTCCGGCGCCGCCAGCGGTTCGGGCGCCACCACAGGTTCTTCCGGCGGATCCTCTTCCGGAGGTGTTTCCGGCTCTTCCGGATCCACAGGTTCTTCCTCCTGTTCCGGCTGCGGATCTGCGGGCGGGTCCTGCGGCTCCTCCGGGGTCTGCTCCTCCTCGGGTGCAGATTCTTCAAGCACTTCTTCCTGCGATACAGTGGTGGTCGGATCCTCCACATACCCCTCCTCCGCAAGCAGAAGCGGGGTCTGGGGCAACAGGATCAGCACCGCCAGCAGTACTGCCAGTAATCGTATAGATATCTGTTTCACAATATGCTCCATGACTGATTGAGTGTCGTAATATCGTTAATGATAACACATTTTTCTCATCTTACCACGGCCGCAGGAAGAATTCAACCGATCTTTAGGATTTCTCTTACCCCTCCGGATCCGCCTTGATCTCGACCTTGTTGTCCTCCTGGCCCAGGTCCCGGCTGATATCGATGATCTCCCGGCTGATGGTGTCGAACTGGACGAAGATCTTTTCTCCGCTGGTCGTGGTCGCCACCACTTCCACATAGCCGGTAAGATACAGGTAGAGGTCGAAGGTCTCATCCTGGATCTGTTCTTCCATCCTTGCCTTATATTCCGGATCACCATCCTGCGGCAGGAGGATCCGCAGATCCCTCTGCTCCACCTGCTGCACATCGACGCCCAGATCCTGCAAGGCCTGCTGTACCACTGCTTCGCTTTCATGCGCCGCCGCGTATGCTCGGCCTGCTTCCACATAGTCTTCCAGCATCGTGACATCCAAACCTTCACTGCGGCCCCAGTCGATCAGATGGCAGATCGTTTCTCCGCGCAAAGCTTCCGTGCCGGGCCGGATCTGCTGCCAGTCCCCATTGACCGCATCGATGAACATGACCGTATAGCCGCCGTCTTCCACATCGATCCGGTACTTCGGCCATTCATCTAAGAAGGCCTTTTCACTGAAAGCCTCACCCGGCCAGTATTCAACGCCCCAGCCAGCCTCCGGCGCCTTGCCGGTCAGCTTTTCCATGAATTCCGCCGCCTGGTCCACGGCCGCTCCGGCAGACAGTTCCGCCTCTGACGGCGCGTTGGGGGCTGTCTCGCCGTCCGGAGCTTCAGCACCGATGACCGTGCCACTCTGCTCTGTCTGGTACAGATAGGTGGGATACAGGGTATACGCTCTGCCCTCAGGTGAGACTTCCTCGACAGCCTCCTCTGGCAGGACGTACTCTTCATCGATTTCTTCTGGATCGGCGAAAACATCCGACTCTGCAAAGGGCAGGACGTCCGTCCGCTTCAGCTGCTGCCAGGTGTTTTCTTCCGCGGGTTGTTCCGCCGCAGGCGCTTCTTCTGCTTCTTCGGGTACTGCTTCTTCCGCTTCTTCCGGAATCGTCTCCTCGGCCTCGGAAGCCTCCGTCTCCACCGGCTCCGTGTTCTCCAGTGCATCCACTTCCACTACAGCCGTCTTGCCCAGCCCCGAGGTGCACCCGGTACAGGCCGCGATCAAAGCAATGATCAGTACAAAGAGTAAATACTTATGTTTCATAATTGCACATCCTTTCTGTGTTGGATGATGCCATGATAGTCTTCCGTTGTGTTCGAACTGTCATCAAGTTGTTGCAGAGTCGTAAAAGATGATTTCTACTACTGTACCCGTCCCCGGGGCGCTCTGGAAAGTCATGGACGCTCCGTGCGCATCCACGATGGCCCGGCACAGGGCGAGTCCGATGCCGGCGCTGCCTTCCTGGCGCGACCGGGCTTTATCGGCTCGGAAGAAGGGCTGCTCGATCTTCTGCAGCGTTTCCGGATCCATGCCGCAGCCCATATCCGTGATGCGTACACATCTGCCCTCGGCGGTGACGCTGACCCTGTCGCCAGGTTTTGAAGCTTTCACTGCATTGTCGATCAGATTGATCATGAGGCTTTCCAGAAGTGCCGGCGCCCCTTGCAGGACTGTGTCCTCCTCCGCCCGCAGCTGTACACTGACGCCCCGCTCCTCCGCCTTCGTCCGGGTGGAATCCACCGCGAACTGCAGCAAGTCTTTCAGATGCACAGTTTCCATTTTAGGCGCTTCATGCCGCAACACGGAAAGCTGCACCAAGGCTTCAGACAATTTCAGCAGGCGGTCGCTCTCTTTGCAGATGATCTCGGTGCTTTTGAAGGTCTCCTCCGGATCCTGCTCTGTCCTCTGCAGGAACTGGGCAAAGCCTTTGATCGCAGTCAAAGGTGTGCGCATCTCATGGCCCAGGTTATCGATCAGGGTCTGCCTTGCCTGGGATTCTTCCTTAAGCTCCTGCATCTGCTGCTGCACCGTCGTTTCCATCTGGTCCAGGGCGCGGGCCAGCTCACCCAGTTCATCCTGGCGGTCTGCTGCCTGGATCTTCTGCTGCTTAGGAGCACCCTCCGTGATCCGGTCCACCTCCGCTTCCAGTTCCCGGATCGGCCGGTTCAGCCGCTGTAGGACGAAAAACAGCCCCACGGCCAATAACAGGACCAGGCTGAGGACCAGGATCAGATAACGCAGCAATGTGCGGTGCCAATCCCGGAAGAAGGCGTCCAGATCGTCGCCTAAGCCAAAGCGGAAATCACTCAGGGCGGTGACCGCCACCAGGCAACGATGCCCATCCGCCTCATTTTTGATCACCTGATAGCCCCGTTCACCGGGTCGTACCGCCGCAAGCTCCGCGGTCATGGGCAGGTAGCCGTAGGTATTGCCCTCCGCGTCCTCCACCCAGAACATATATCCCTGCCGGCGCATCCGCTCCACGTACAGTCGAAGCAGCGGCAGCACCGCCCCAGGGTCCCGTTTACGCACCGCGGTCATATCACTGGACAGGCGTTCTGCCACGATGTGCTGCACCGACAGGAACGCGTCCTTGCGTTCATTGTAGCTCGTGTGGATACTGTACTGGGCCAGTGCGGCGAACCCACCGCCCAGGCAGACGATGAACAGGATCAGCACCGAGAGGTACAGTTTCTGCCAGTATTTCATCCTTTGCCTCCCGTCTGCAGCCGGTATCCGACCTTGTAGACCGTCTGGATCTCCTGTTCCAGATTCAGTTTTTTGCGCAGCCGCTGGATGTGGACATCGACGGTGCGGGTGTCGCCCTCATAATCATAACCCCAGGCCGTCTCCAGGATCTTCTCCCGGCTGAGGGCCAGATTCCGGTTGATGATCAGTATCTCCAGCAACTGGAATTCCTGCGGGGTCAATGTGACTTCCTGGTCCTGCAGATACACGTGTCGGCCATCCAGATCGACCCGCACGTCTTTGATGCGGAATTCATTCTGGTTCTTATGGGTCCGCCGGAGCACATTTTCGATTCGGGCCAGCACCTCCAGGATCTCGAAGGGCTTGACGATATAGTCCTCCGCGCCATAGCCCAGTCCTTGCAGGCGGTCCTCCAACCCAGTGCGGGCCGTGATGAAGATGACCGGCACCTCATCCCGCACTTTTTCCATGACCGAGAACCCGTCCAGGCCTGGCATCATGACGTCCAGAAGCAGAAGATCCGGATGCTGGGTGCGCACTGCCTGGACTGCCTCGATCCCGTCGTAGACCTGGATGGGTGTGTGGCCCACCAGACGCAGATTGGCGGCGATCAGCATGTTGATGGAGGTGTCATCCTCCGCGATCAATATTCTAGCCATAGTACTTCTCCTTCATTTTTATCATGATAACAGCACGATATTGCCGACCTGTAAACAAGTAAAAAAACTATAACACGCACCGCCAGGAACTGCAAATGAGATTTTTCCCTAAAAACTTCTTGACATACCCATACAATGATGATAGAATATATTCTGCTAACGGCGTGGGGGTATAGCGCAGTTGGGAGCGCGTCTGAATGGCATTCAGAAGGTCACGGGTTCGAATCCCGTTATCTCCACTCACAAAATACCAGAGAAATCTTCTCTGGTATTTTTACATCCCGGAGGAACGTCATGGAAGAAGAAAACAAGCAGCAAGCCCCCATCGAAGCTCCTGAGGCAGAAGCCGCAGAAGAAAGCACAGAAAAGAAACCTCCTGTGGACGAACCCTATCAGGTCTTCCAGTACCAGGAACCGGAATCCTACGAGTACACCGGCACCTACTTCGTCTACGGCATGGCCATCGGCCTGATGGTCGGCATCGTACTCTTCTTTTTGTTCGGCCAGAACAAGATCCTCCTCAGCATCGCCACCATCGGCGGTGCCATCATCGGCGCCTTCATAAAGAAAAAAGTCGGTCCCAAAAACAAGTGACCCAAATTTCTTCAATTTAGGCCTTGACAAACATAGCGCTAAGCGCTATAATAATCAAGCTTTCGGAATGTAGCTCAGTTTGGTATGAGCGCTTGGTTCGGGACCAAGAGGCCGCAGGTTCAAGTCCTGTCATTCCGACGCAATAAGAGCACAGCAAACGCTGTGCTCTTTGTTTTCCTGCACAACAAAAGCCCTGCTCATCCTCCTGGATGAACAGGGCTTTTTATCATTTCTTCTTACTTACCATTTTCCGTACTTTCTTGCCCAGGGCGATGCCCAATCCGGAGCACACCAGGACCGGGATGATGCAGAGGGCGCCACTCAGCACAGCATTCGGCAGCGCGAAGTATTCCGGCAGCGGCCGATGTATGAAGGAAAGGCCCCAGGTCGCCAGCTCGGTCATGACGAAGGTGATCACTTCCGGAACGAAGGCAGTGATGTTCGCCAGCCAGTCGATCATGCGGAACACGAAGGCCACCACCGGCTGTGTCAGTGCGAAACCGATCTGCCTGTCCATCGTGCCAAAGGCTTGCAGCACCACATTTCGTGCGGCATCCTGCGTGCGGATCAGGCTGCAGAACGTGAAAGTGATCATGCCGAAGCACAGGGCATACATCAGCAATTGGCGGCTGCTGTCTTTGCCTGCCAGGGCCGCGCCAGCCACAAAGTACAGGCACAGGCCGATGATGCCGATGGTCAGCGGTGCCTTAGCAGGCAGGAGCGCCTCCATCACCAGAGGAATGATCAAACCGACCGCAAACAGGATCCAGCTCCGCATCTTGTTAAAGGAAGCGTACTGTTTGGTCTTGATCATGTTCTTGATTTTCTGCACCAGGTTGATCACACAGAAGACCAGGAAGAGCAAAAGCCAGATCAGCATCAGGATCTGCAGACCCAACTGCCATTTGAACAGATAGAACCCTGCATTGACGATCATGATGCCCAGCGCCCACATGTAAGCGGTATACAGTTTGCCGTAGTAGTTGATGCCCAGCTTATTGAAGATATATATATCAAGAACGGCCCCGACCGGCACCAGCAGA
>CADBPG010000045.1 GCA_902796435.1 uncultured Eubacteriales bacterium
GGTTGTGCGTTGAGAAGAATCCGGCACCGGCAGACACGGTCAAGGGCCATAAGGTTGTCTATGTACAGGCCGAGATCGTCGATCAGGAAGGCCGAGTCGTGCCTGACGCGGCATGCAGTCTGGAGGCCAAGGTCGAGGGTGCAGGCTACACGCTGGCAGCCTTCGGATCCGGCAACCCGATCACGGCAGAGAACTACACCAAGGGCGCCTTCACCTCCTATCGCGGCCGCGCAACGGCGGTACTCAGAGATACGGAACAGGCAGGTCCGGCAGTCCTGACCATCTGTGGCGCGGGACTGGCATCGGCATCTGTAACGATAGAATAAAAAAGAAGTAAAGGGAGGAACTGAAAATGTTTTGTCCAGAATGCGGAAAAGAACTGCCTGAAGGAGCACGGTTCTGCGATGCTTGTGGCACCAAGATCGAGCAGGCACCGCAGGCTCCTGTGGCGGGAGAAAATGTGCATTATGCTCCGCAGAACGAGGATACCGGAAACTACGGGCCGCAGCCCGGAACATCCGGAAATTATGCTCCGGGACCGGCGCCGGGATGGAATCCTACGCCTGAGCAAAGCTGGAATCCTGGACCGGAGCAGAACTGGCAGCAGCAGAATTTGTATGGAGACCCGGAACCTTTCAATCCGACAGTCCATGCTGTGAAGCGGGGTGTAGCCTCACCGGCAGTATTGATCACGGTCCTGTGCCTGATGGTGATGGCAGCCATCAGCCTGTATATGACGATCAATGCGGGCAGCATGGTGATGCGCTATGGTGAACGGGAGATCGGCCTGGCTATGATCTGTGTTTCCCTGGTTTGTGCGATCCCGGTAATCCTGATGGTGATCGGTGGTTGGATGATGTGGGGCACCGCCAATGGAAGTGCCAGATACATCAGTGGTACAGGCATGGTCAAAGGTGCCGCGATCACCTATGCTGTTGTGATCGGCATCGCGATGCTGGGTGCTGCCATTGCGCTCATCATCGATCTGTCCCGTCTCCACGATGTGCAGGCTGCATATAATAGCTTTTATGGCGGCGGCAGCAACCCGATGAGCCAGCAGTTCGCGGTTGCCTTGATCGCCGGACTTCTTACCATCGGTATCCTGGCCCTGTATCTGGTGTATTTCATCAAGCTGGCAGGGCTGATGAACACTATCCAGGAGACCTCCGTGTCCGGTTTTTGCAGAGGCCGCGTGCCCGGGTTCTTAAGCGGCATGAACATCATCACCGCGGTGCTGATCCTCATCGCCCTGATCGGCGTACTCGCCCTGAGACAGGAGTTCCTGGAGGCGCTCTATGGGGATGCATCAGCGGTCTATTTTGGCCGGATGCTCACCAGTCAGTATTCTTTGATGATCTTCCAGCTGGTGCTGGCACTGGTGCTGCTGATCAGCTTCACCGTGGCGCTCAGCGTTCTGAAACGCCGTCTGCTGGAGGCGCAGACTTTCTACATCCAGTAAAAGTCCGGATTTTAAGCAAAAGAAAAGCAGGTATCTGTCGAACAGATACCTGCTGATTTTTTTAGTTTTTCAGCGCCTGGATCGGCGCGGGGATCTGCCCGCCGCGGTGGACGAAGACCGCAGGGGACAGGGTGTTGACCTTCATGATGGGGCCATAACCCAGCAGACCGCCGAAGTTGAGTTCCTCTCCGGCCTGCTTGCCGATGGCTGGGATCACACGGACAGCTGTGGTCTTGGAGTTGATCATACCGATGGCCGCTTCATCCGCGATGATGCCGGAGATGACCTCCGGTGTGGTGTCACCCGGAATGATGATCATGTCCAGACCGACGGAGCAGACAGCCGTCATCGCTTCCAGTTTTTCGATGCAGAGGGCACCGGAGCGGGCTGCGTCGATCATGCCCGCGTCCTCGGATACGGGGATGAAAGCGCCGGACAGACCGCCCACCATGGAGGAGGCCATGACGCCGCCTTTCTTGACCGCGTCGTTCAGCATGGCCAGGGCAGCGGTCGTACCGGCCGCGCCGCACTGTTCCAGACCGATCTCTTCCAGAATGTGGGCCACGGAATCACCGATAGCGGGTGTAGGCGCCAGGGACAGGTCCACGATGCCGAAGGGCACGCCCAGACGCCGGGAGGCCTCGGTTCCGACCAGCTGGCCCATACGGGTGATCTTGAAAGCAGTACGTTTGATCAGGTCCGCGATCTCGGTGATCGACTTGTTTTTGCCGCTGCGGGCCAGGGCAGAGCGTACGACACCGGGGCCGGATACGCCCACGTGGATGACCACGTCCGGTTCACCGACGCCGTGGAAGGCGCCTGCCATAAAGGGGTTGTTTTCCGGAGCGTTGCACAGCACGACCAGCTTGGAGGCGCCGATGCATTCCCGGTCTTTCGTGATCTCAGCAGCTTCGCGCACGATCCGGCCCATCAGCTCCACAGCATCCAGATTGATGCCGGCTTTGGTCGAACCCACGTTGACGGAAGCGCAGATATGCTCCGTCTGGGCCAGGGCTTCGGGGATGGCGTGGATCAGCGCCTGGTCGCCCGCGGAAAAACCACGATGTACCAGTGCGGAGAAGCCGCCGATGAAGTTGACGCCCACGGCGCCGGCCGCCTTTTCCAGAGTCAGCGCGTATTTGACCGGGTCTCCACCAGACACGCCCGCCAGCATGGCGATGGGTGTCACGGAGATCCGCTTGTTGATGATCGGGATCCCGAACTCTTTTTCGATCTGTTCACAGACAGGCACCAGGTCCTTGGCCAGCGTGGTGATCTTCTGATACACTTTCCGGCAGGAGGCCTCGATATCCGCGTCGGCGCAGTCCAGCAGGGAGATGCCCATGGTCACCGTACGGATATCCAGGTTCTCGTCCTGGATCATGGAAATGGTTTCTAGAATGTCGTTGGTATTGAGCATGAGGCAGTTCTCCTAAATGCGGTGCATGGCGTTGAAGATATCTTCGTGCATGACGTGGATGACATAGCCCATGCTGTGGCCCAGGGTCTCCATACGGTCCACCATATCGGTGAAACTGCACTGGATCTGGTCGATCTCGACCATCATGATCATGGCGAAAAGGCCCTGCATGACGGTCTGGGAGACGTCGATGATGTTGGCGCCGATGGCCGCGCACTCGCCAGAGACTTTGGCCAGTACGCCGACGGTATCTTTACCGGTTACGGTGATGACAGCTAACATGTTTACCTCCAAAGATTACTTGAATGAAGCGCCCAGGATCCGGTACAGGACGTAGCCCAGAAAGGCGCCGAAAACATTAAGGATCACATCGTCGATATCGGCCTCGCCGACACCGGCCAGGAACTGACAGAACTCGATGGCCACGGAAAAGAGGGCGGCCAAAAGCAGGATCGACCAGAAGGACATGCGCCGGTGGCAGATCAGCGGCAGCAGCAGGCCGAAGGGTGCCAGCAGAGCAATGTTGCCATAGATATTGGCGATCCAGTACCAGGATGTGAACTCGTGATACTTGAAATAATATGTATACAACATGCGGATGGTCTTGAATGGTACGAAGTTCACATTGCGGTAGGTCCCATCCCGGATCTCCAGGAAAAACAGGACGTAGGCAAGGACTGCCAGATACAGCAGGAACAGAATGACCGCCGCCACGTGTACCAGCTTTTTATGCTTGAGCTTGAGCTCAGGTTTATGTTGGAACAGGGGCATGATGATCTCCTAAAACTTCTTTAAAAAAGATTGCTTGTTCAGTATATCATAGCGTTGCGGTGGTGTCAAAGGAAGTGATGATTTCTTCCACAGCCAGAGTCAGCGCGGAGACGATCATCTCCAGACTCATGCTGGGGGCCTGGCCCGGCAGGGATGCCGCCTGTGCGGGCAGGTAGGGCACGTGGATGAAGCCGCCGAGGGTCTTAAGTTCGTGGGTGCGGATCCAGTGCAGCAGACGGTACATGAGATCGTTGCAGACGAACGTGCCGGCGCTGTCGGAAACCCGGCAGGGAATGCCTGCCTCCTGGACATGCTTGACGATCTTCTTGATGGGCAGGGTGGCAAAATAGGCGTCCGGCCCACCAGCCACCACCGGATGGTCCACAGGGGTATTCCCGGCGTTATCGGCAATGGAGGCGTCCTGTACGTTGATGGCGACCCGTTCGACACTGATCACGGCCCGGCCACCGGCCTGGCCCACCAGAAGCACCGCGTCCGGCTGATGCTGCGTAAGCAGCCCTTCCAGAAGACCTGCACCCTGCCCGAAGACCGTGGGAATACAGGCTTTCAGGATCTCAGCGCCTAGGATCTGCTCCGGCAGCAGACGGACAGCTTCATAGGCGGGGTTGACGCTCTGCCCGCCAAAGGGATCGAATCCGGTGACAAGGATCTTCATAAGGACCTCCATATGTGTACATAGTTGCAATCCATGGTACTCTTTCAGAGCCCTTCCGTCAAGAAGAAAAGCATTGATAGATCCGATAAAATGTGGTACCATCAACAAAAGAAAAAAGGAAGGAGTGGAGATCGTTGGAGCAACAGTCTGAGATCCGTGATATCCCGCCGCGCGAGCCCTTAAGTCTGGACGAGCGGCAGGTCAAATATGTCATCGTGGCTGCCATTGCCGCGGTCGTAGTTCTGCTGATCGCCTTGTTGACTGCCATTTTCGCGGTCCGGTCCGCCAGGCAGGCCAACCGGAAGATCGATACCCTGTCGCAGGAACTTGACGCAGCCACGGAAAGCACGCGTCAGCTGCTGGAAAAGTATGATGCACTGCAGACGTCTTATACGACGATGTCGGAAGAGTTCACTGCACTGAAGGAAGAGCACGAGAACCTGCAGAAACAGTATGCGGAACTGGAAAAAGCGTACGAGAAGCTGCAGGAAGAATATGACGCCAAGGTCGAAGAGAACAACAATCTCAAGGAAGAGGCGGAGGCTGCGGAGCTGGCGGAAGAAGTCGAAGCCATGGAGAACGAGGTCTGCGGCACGTACCGGCCCAAGACCGTCATGGGCCTGAGCATGAAGATGGCCCAGATCGTCTATCGTGTGCAGGGCGGCAAGGGCATCCTTTCCGAAATGTACGCGGTGGAACTGGAACGGGGCGGCGTTGGCACCTTCCTGAATGATGGAGAAGAGGTGGCCATCACCTGGCGCATGGACGGGGATCACCTCTACCTCGAGACCGAGGATATGTACTCCGACACGATCTATGCGAACGGCACCATCACCATGACCGTCGACGATATGGAAGTCGTGCTGGCAAAGGAAGAATAAGTCCATAGGCATCCGCTAACTTCCTATTTGACAAGGAGGACAGTGGGCGCTATAATGCTCTATAGCTCAAGAAAAAGGAGGAAACTTTATGGTCTTCGAAGAAGTACAGGAACTGATCGTCGACATGCTGGATGTGGACGCGTCCGAAATCACCATGGACACGAACATCAAGGACGATCTGAAAGCGGATTCTCTGGATCTGTATGAGATCGTTTATGGCATCGAAGAGCGGTACCAGATCGAGATCCCCACGGACGAGCTTACCGCGATGAAGACGGTCGGCGACATGGTCCGTTATATCGAAAAGGTCGCAGAATAATCAAAAAATACAAGGAGCTTAGGATCCCGCCTCTGGGAACTTAAGCTCCAGAATTTTCTATAGAAAAAAGGAACATACATGGATAGAATACAACAGACTCTGATGCAGGAATTTTCGCTGGAAAGCTGGCAGGTGGAAAACGTGCTGGCCTTGATCGATGAGGGCAACACGATCCCCTTCATCGCCCGGTACCGGAAGGAAAAGACCGGTTCCATGGACGACGAGGTCCTGCGTAATTTCAACGAACGGCTCATATATCTGCGCAACCTGGAAGCCCGCAAGGAAGCGGTCCTGAACTCCATCGAAGAGCAGGGCAAGCTTACGGACGAGCTGCGTAAGCAGATCGAGGAGGCGAAGGTCCTGGTCGAGGTCGAGGACCTGTACCGCCCGTATAAGCAGAAGCGCCGGACCCGCGCCACCATCGCGAAGGAAAAGGGCCTGGAGCCTTTGGCGGACCTGATCTGGGAGCAGAAGGACAAGACGCCGGTGGAGGAACTGGCCCTTGCGTTCGTGTCAGAGGAGAAGGGCGTAGCGACGGCGGAGGAAGCCATCGCCGGCGCCAAGGACATCCTGGCGGAGCGTATTTCGGACGATGCGGAATGCCGCACCGTCGTCCGCCGGCTGACCTATAATCTGGGCAAGCTGACCTCCAAGGCCAAGGATGCGGATACGGACAGCGTCTATGCGCAGTACTACGCTTATGGAGAGCCGCTGGTGAAGGCAGCGGGACATCGGATCCTGGCCCTGAACCGTGGTGAAAAGGAAAAGTATCTGACGGTCGCCGTGGAAGCACCTGAGGAACGGATCCGTGATTACATGGGCCGGCAGTTCATCCGGGGCAGCCTGCGCAAGGAACTGCTGGAGGAGGTCAACGAGGATGCCTACAAGCGCCTCATCGCACCTTCCATCGAGAACGAAATGCGGGCCGACTTGAGCGAGAAGGCAGAGGACGGGGCGATCAAGGTCTTTGGCCAGAATCTGGTCCAGCTGCTGATGCAGGCGCCGATCCTGGGCAAGACTGTGCTGGGCTTCGACCCGGGTTATGCCCACGGCTGCAAGCTGGCCGTCGTAGATGCCATGTCCCGGGTGCGGGATCATGCGGTCATCAAGCCGGATTACTGCCATGGCAGCCGGGAACGGGCCCGCGCGGAACTGATCCGCATGGTGGACCGCAACCACGTGGATATCATCGCCGTCGGTAATGGCACGGCTTCCCGTGAATCCGAGGCCTTTGTGGTGGAGACCCTGCCTAAGTTCAACCATCCGGTCTCCTATGTGATCGTCAACGAGGCGGGTGCCTCGGTCTATTCCGCCTCCAAGGAAGCGACGGAGGAATTCCCGGATTTCGATGTGGAGACCCGTGGCGCCGTGTCGCTGGCCCGCCGTCTGCAGGATCCGCTGGCGGAGCTGGTAAAGATCGATCCCCGTTCCATCGGTGTCGGCCAGTACCAGCATGATATGAACCAGACCAAGCTTTCGCAGGCGCTGGATGGTGTGGTCGAGGACTGTGTCAATAAGGTGGGTGTGGATGTAAACACCGCCTCCGTCCCGCTGCTGTCCTACGTATCCGGCATCAACAAGACCATCGCGAAGAACATTGTACAGTACCGGGAGGAAAACGGTACTTTCACAGACCGCAAACAGTTCCTGAAGGTCAGCAAGCTGGGGCCGAAGGCCTTTGAACAGTGCGCCGGCTTCCTGCGCATCCGTAATGGAAAGAACCCGCTGGACAACACCGCCGTCCATCCGGAATCCTATGCGGCGGCAGAGGGGCTGCTCAAGGCGAAGGGTCTGTCGCTGCAGGATGTGGCAGGCGGCCTTACGATCCGCGTGTCTGCGGATGAAAAGGCAGCCCTTGCGGAAAAGCTTGGGGTAGGTCTGCCGACCTTGGAGGACATTCTTAAAGAACTGGCGAAGCCCGGTCGGGACCCGCGTGCGGATATGCCGGCGCCGATCCTGCGTACCGATGTGCTTGCCATGGAAGATCTGCAAGAGGGCATGATCCTGAAGGGGACCGTGCGTAATATCACAGACTTCGGCGCTTTCGTGGATATCGGCGTCCATCAGGACGGCCTGGTCCACATTTCACAGTTGTCCCGGAAGTTTGTCAAACATCCGCTGGACGTGGTCTCTGTGGGTGACATCGTCGAGGTCAAAGTACTGAGCGTGGATGTGCAGAAGAAGCGCATCGCACTGACCATGAGACTATGAGCAAGAAGGAAAAGAAGCAGCGGACGATCAAATCTGTCCGGTTGGAAGAGAAGGGCCTGACCGCCTACGAGCTGAAAGCACTGGCCATGTTCACCATGCTTTTGGACCATGTCGCCTACATCTGGTGGCGGCCCTTGGGCAACTGGGGCCTGATCATGCGGGTGCTTGGCCGGTTCACCTTCCCCATAATGGTCTTCCTGCTGACGGAGGGGCTGGTACATACCCGCAACCGCTATGTCTACGTGATCCGGATCCTTGTGGCAGCGCTTTTGAGTATGCTGCCCTTCAAGCTGGCCTTCCAGGAAAATGTGTACAACGTCATGTTTACCTTGGCGGCGGGACTTTTGATCCTGATGGCGGAGGAGGGGACGATCCGCCGTTTTCCCAAGGTTTCACCATATGTATGGCAGCTCGTCTACCTGTTCGTGGCAGTCGGCATAGCCTGGCTGATGCGAGACTTCGACTGGGGCCTGCCCGGGGTCCTTGCCATCTATGTGACGGGCCAGCTTAAGCACAGACCCTACTGGATCCAGGCCATTGGCTGCAGTGGGACCTTGCTTCTGGTCACGATCCTCAGGCGTGTTTTGGAAGGCCGGGCCTTTACGTCCAGCTACTGCATCTTCATTTCAGGCATGGCGCTGGCCGGGATCTGGATCTGCATGTACAACGGCCTGCGGGGCAATGACAGCAAATACCGCAAGTATGCCTTCTATGCTTTCTATCCGCTCCATCTGCTGGTGCTGTATATGATCCGCACGATTTTATAAAAGTGTTGACATCACAAAAGGACTATGGTAGTATATGGACGGTTAGATAAAACTAACTTGCGAAAAGCCAACCTTAACCCTCTTTGCGGCGTTCGGGCAACCGGCGCCGCACCCTTTCCCCAATAAGTTAGAAAAAACTAACCAAGCGAGGTATATATGAGTATTGTGATCATTGGTGGTAATGAATGTATGGAACGGCAGTATAAGGACCTCTGTAAAAAGCAGGGACACAAAGCCAAGGTCTTCTGCAAGATGCAGGGCTGCATGAACGAGCGGATCGGTTCGCCGGATGTCCTGGTCCTGTTTACCCACACCTGCTCCCACAAAATGGTGCAGTGCGCCTTGTGCGGTCTCTGTGAAAAGACCAAGGTCGTACGTTCGCACAACAGTTCCATGGCATCTTTACGCGCGATCCTGGCAGATATCGCCTGAGCGAAAAGATCTTTTGCTTTTCTTTTGATGGACGACCTGCTATACTAAAAGTCAGATCACTTGAATGGAGGCAGACTTTATGCTTGCAATCCTGGGCTTTCTGACAGTCATTCTGCTTTTGGCAGCCGTCATGTCCAAAAAACTATCACCGACCGCGGCTTTGATCTCGGTACCGCTCGTCACGGGCGTCATTGCATCGTTTTTCATCAAAGATGAGGCAGGCGCCGTCAACGTGCTGGCCAATATCAAAGCTTTGAGCGGCTACATTACCGGTGCGGGTGGCATCGGCTCTGTTGCGGCCACCGGCGTCATGTTTATCTTTTCAATCCTGTTTTTCGGTGTCCTGACCGATGCAGGCACCTTTCGGCCGATCATCCGGGGGATCCTGAGGATCATTGGCCGTGATCCGGTCAAGATCACTTTGGGCACGGCGGTCCTGGCCATGATCGTACATCTGGATGGCTCTGGCGCCGTAACGTTTTTGATCTGCATACCGGCTCTGCTGCCCTTGTACGATGCTTTGCACATGCGGCGTACAACGCTGGCCACGGTCGTGGCTATGGCGGCCGGCGTCATGAACATCATGCCTTGGGGCGGGCCGACCATCCGTGCGGCAGCGGCCATGGGCGTGGATGTGATGGAACTCTTCAAGCCTTTGATCCTTCCGGTCATCATCGGCCTGCTGGCGGTACTGGTCTTCGCGTTCCTTCTGGGACGGGGCGAGAAAAAGCGCATGGCAGCAAATGATGCGCAGATCGCATATCATGAGGAGGTTTTGTCACCGGAAGCAGAAGCGCTCCTGCGGCCGAAACTCTTTATCGTCAATATCCTGCTGATCCTGGCAGCTGTCGCGGCTTTGCTGTTCTCCGGCTTCGCACCTGCCGTGATCTTCATGATCGCCTTCGTGCTGGCGATGGTGATCAACTATCCCAAACCCGCCATGCAGGCGGAACGTGTGGATGCCCATGCCAAAGAGGCTTTGATGATGGCTTCGGTCCTTTTCGCGGCCGGGGCGTTCACAGGCATCATGAAGGGGACAGGTATGATCGAGGCTATGGCCAATGCCCTGGTCGCTGTGATCCCGCAGGCACTTGGACGGTTCTTCCCGGTCATCACCGGTGTGGTGGGCATGCCCGCCTCCCTGCTCTTCGATCCGGATTCCTTCTATTACGGAGTACTTCCTGTATTGGCGACTACTGCGGAAAACTTCGGGATCTCCGGGCTGTCGATCGCCCGGGCGGCCGTATTGGGTCAGATGACCACCGGCTTCCCCGTATCGCCACTGACCGCGGCGACCTTCCTTCTGACGGGTCTCGCAGGTATCGATCTGGGAGAACATCAGAAAAAAACCATTCCGCTGGCCTTCCTGCTGACGATCCTCATGTTGCTTGTGGCACTTTTGTCTGGTGCGGTAGAGTGGTAAAAAAAAGCGGCTGCTTCTTTTTCATAAGAAGCAGCCGTTTCTGATCAGGCCTGTATATTTAGAAATTCAAGAATCCTACCTCGGAGATGAAATGATCACTCAAACCTATGACCGCGATCAATACGATCGCGAAAATCGCACCGGAGAGCAGGGCCTTGGCTCTCTGCGGATAGGTCTTGCGCCAGAGGAAATACAGAAGAAGGCCGACCGGGAACAAAAGTCCCAGTGCGATCCAGGCAAAGGAGCCGTTGTCCAAAGAGTAGAAGATCTGGGCCCGTGGAAGCGTTTCACCGGCTTTCATGTTGTCCGGCGTCGGCTTGGCGGGGTCGCCTAAAACCATGTTCAGAACAGCACCGCAATAGGGGCAGATCTTTACATCCTCAGCCACTTCTTTGCCGCAGCTTTTGCAATACGTATGGCTCATCAGAAAGCCTCCTTTCCCACGTTATTGTTACATACATCATACATGGGGCAAGGAGGCTTTGCAATGTTTTAGGGATAAATTGTTTCTTTCAGGGATAAACGATCAGGCCAGCAGATTCTCGATGGCTTTCTGGTAGATCTCGGCCTGCAGGCCCAGTTCTTCCACCGGCAGGGATTCGTTGGCGTCGTGAATGTGGTTGTCGGCACCGGGGAACTCGCAGCCGAAGGCGATGATGCCCGGGATGGACTTGGCGTAGGTGCCGCCGCCGATGACTTCCGGCTCGTGTTCATAATCGCCGGTGACATCCCGATAGGCGGAGACCAGTTTGGTGACCAGATCGGAATCCGGCGGGAAGAAGAGGGGTTCGCCGCCGCCCAGGATCTCGATCGAGCCCTGGTCCTCTTCCAGATGTCTGGCGCACAGCATGCGCAGCTGATCTACCTTATAGGTGACAGGGAAGCGGATGTCGATGGTCGCGAAGATCTGTCCGTCCTTCATGCCAACGATGCCGTTGTTCAGGGTCAGGGGACCGAACTCATCCTCGACCTTCAGGCCGATGCCGGCGCCGTCGTTGGTCACACCGATATGCTCGTTGTAGAACTCGACAAAGTCATCCTTAAAGCCGGCCTCTGCCAGTGCCTGCAGGGTATAACCCGCGGCATTGACGCCCAGCTGCGGAGTGCTAGCATGGGCGGAGACACCCTGGGCCTCGATGGTGATCCGGCCTTCGGTAACTTCTACAGAGAAGCTGACCAGCGGTGTCTTCGCCAGGGCAGCTTCCAGCGCGTCTTTCCGCACTTCCCCGCCGGGGATGACCACGTGGCACTTATGGCAGACCGCGTTGGAAACGAAGCCGCCCTGGATCTCCAGGATCTTCGTGTTCTTGCTGCGGGCGACCATGGCCAGCATGCCCTTTTCACCATAGATGCCCGGGAAATTGCCGTCCGGGGTGAAACCGCAGGTGATCGGTTCCTCGTGTTCGTTATAATAGGCCATGCAGCGGGAGCCGGTCTCCTCATTGCAGCCCATCAGCAGACGGACACGCTTGTGCATCGGGATGCCGCTGTCCTTGACGGCTTTCATGGCATACAGGGAAGCGATCACAGCGCCCTTGTCATCGCTGACACCGCGGCCGTAGACCTTGTCACCCTTGCGGGTCAGGGTGAAGGGGGCACTGTCCCAGCCATCACCGGCGGGCACGATGTCCAGATGGGCGGCGATACCGATGATCTCCGGGCCTTCGCCCATTTCGGCATATCCGCAGTAGTTATCCAGGTTTTTGGTGCGGAAGCCCATTTCCTCCGCGATCTTCAGGCCTTCCGCGAGGCAGGCGGCCGGGCCTTCGCCGAAGGGCTTGTCTTCGGTGGCCTCGCCACGTTCGGAATTATATTGTACCAGACGTGCCAGTTGGTTCAGCATTTCTTCTGTCTGAGCAGTGAACTTATTCATTCAGGTGGACTCCTTTACATGTGATAGGTCCAGTCTACCACGAACCGCGGGGGTTGACAAGGAAGAAAAGTGTTTGCAAACAGGAAAGATTATGGTATGATAATTATGTATGTACTGATTGGGATCACATCTGCAGAAGGAGGTCATGCAGCATACTAAAAGAAGAGGATTTGATCCATTTATGATTTTCA
>CADBPG010000046.1 GCA_902796435.1 uncultured Eubacteriales bacterium
ACATTGCGTTGATGGGCGGCAATGAGCGGACGCAGTTCGAGCCCTGGCGCACACTGACCGACACAGCGGGGAACCGCTACTACGTTTTCCAGCAGATGTACGCAGAAACCACGGTCTCCGGGGGTGCGGTAAAGGTTGTCACGGATGCGGATGGATCCATGCTCGGTCTGGTTGCCAGCGTGGAGACCGAACTTCCGGATGCGGAAGAAGCTGAGGGCATCACCGCAGAACAAGCGGAGACCCTGGTGCGATCGACCGTCTTGGAGCGGCAGGGAACGGAACCGGATCTGATCGAGGGCTCTACGGAAAAGATCATCCTGCCCGTCAATCTGGAGCTTGACCCGGATTCGGAGGAAGAAAAGGAAGAGAGCCGCTTTGTGTGGGCGGTGTATTCCACCAATGCCGACAGTTCGATCCGCAAAGGCTCCGATCTGCCCTATCTGGCACACTATGTGACCATGGCCGGGGAATACCTGTACAGCCTCCCCACTATCATGCCCGGCGACGAGGTTGCGACCGCCGGATACAACGCCGCGTATGTGTTTGAGTTCATGGAACCCGTCGATTACACGGGCATGGTGAAGTTGTCCGATGGAACGGAGAAGGAAATCACTGTTACGCTGATGCGCGACGTCCGTACCGGCATGTTCTATCTGGGCAACATCGAGCGCCGTATCGCTGTAGCGGACTGCTACGAGCTTCTCTACAACAAGGGACATGTGGTGCTGGAATCCTCCAGGGACAACAGCGATTGGGACAACACCTGCCTGCTGTCGCTGTACAACTACTGCCGCGCCTGGGATTACTACGATGCCATCGGCTGGAAAGGCGGCGACGGCCTGGGCACGCCCATGCTGATCCTGAAGGATTACTGCGACAGGGATCATGATCCTGTGGATAACGCCGCCTATGCGGGACACTATCTGGGCTGGCAGGTGTTCCTGTCCAGTTCCGCCAATGACTATTCACAGTGTCTGGACGTGCTGGCCCATGAGTTTACACACTGCGTGACCGGTTCCGTCATGACATACAATGCCTACAAGAACGACTATGGCGCGATCAACGAGGCGATGAGCGACATACAGGGAAACATTTGTGAAATGATGGCCGGGGCGACGGAGGATACTTCCTGGGAGTTGGGCGAAAACAGCAAGACTCCTGTACGCAACATGAGCGATCCACACAAGTATGGTCAACCTGAATTTTCCTGGGATCTCCACTATACTCCTGCCGTAAAGGTGCCGACGGAGCTGAATGACCGCGGAGGTGTACACAACAATTCATCGCTGCTGAACAATGTGGCCTGGCGGCTCTGCGAGAAGGGCGGTATGTCCCTTGAGGAAGCCCGGGCATTCTGGTTCGCGGTAGACTGCTCGATGGTACCGGGTACGGATTATTGCCAGCTGAGTGAACTGCTGCCCTGGGTGATGAAGCATCAGGGGATGGAGAAGTACCTTAATGCGCTCGAGATGGCGTTGGATGCCACGCGCATGCGGTCGAACGAAGTCCCGACGCACTTTGATGCGGATCGCGCGATGGTGACTCTGACACTGCCGGACGATGAGCGTTTTGCGGATGGCAACTGGGAGATGGTCATTCTTTCCATCGACACCGACGGGATTTCACAGCGGATCCAGGACATCCTGGGCCGGAAAGGAGAATACGCCCATGCGCTGGACGATCTGATGAAGATGATAGGCATCGATCCTTCTCTGCTGCCGACGGAGGAGGAGATTGAGGCGAACCCGGATCATGCCTGGGATCGGTTCGGCGAAGAGATTTTGAAAATTGTGGAATCCGAGGAAACTGCCGCGGCGATGGAGGCTGCCCTGTCGGAGGAAGAAGCGGACGCGGATCAGCCGAAGAGCGATGACGATACCATTCTGCCGGGATTGGTCGAATGGTTAACCTCGAATTTCGAGGATCTCATTTTTGCGGGAGTTGGCGCGGCGGGACAGGACGGGCGCACGGTACGAATGGTATGCCGCCCCGGAACCACCATCCCCGTGCTTTTCAGACTGGAGATTGATCACGATATGAAGATCAAGAGCGCGGGTCTTGCGGCTTACACCATGGGAACCTGGTTTGACCTTGCTACAATGGCTGAACCTTTCCTGGCCACGCTGGCGGAAGAAGGAAAGGAGACTTCTGGCGAAGATCAGGAGACAACCGACAGCGCATGGATAGAAGATCTGATCGCATCGCTCCAAAACCAGAAAGACGCCGCCGAAAGCAAGCCTGATATGATGACGGAAATGCTTTCCCAGCTTTTGCAAAACAGATGGATCCGGGATCTGTTGTTCTTCAAAATCGCTCCCGGCGAGATCACCGCGATTCCCGATACTGGTCTGGATAAGGTATCATTTCTGGATGAGGCAACTCTTGAAGGAATCTTTGGTGATCTGGATTTGCAAAAGCTTATGAAAGATGATGCAGCTTGAATGACTTAATCCACGCCTGCGAGCATCGTGTGTATAGCTCAGAGGTTTCCGGATTATAATTCTATGAAATCTTTGCTCCCCCTCTTGCAATGAGGGGGATTTGTTTGTATAATATAGGAGGGATTAGAAATAACTAACCAACGCCACAATGAAAGGAGGCAGCTCATCATGTTACTAACCTTGTTGCTCTCCGTTATCCTGATGGCTGCGATGTTTGTGATGCTCTAT
>CADBPG010000047.1 GCA_902796435.1 uncultured Eubacteriales bacterium
AACGAAAGTGGAGCCGTGCGAGGACTTATGGTAAATACCATGCCACGCGCAAAAGAAAAGGGGACGCAGAGGCAAAGCCGCGAAAGTCCGAGTCCTTTTTGAGCGCAGCGGGAACGAAAGTGGAGCTGCGCGGCGGACTTATGAAGCGCCGTGCGCAAAAGAAATGAGGGTCTCTTGCTCGCAAGAAGGCCATTTTAGTTCACTCTTACTGACACTATCGCCCGCATCTCCACAAATGCAAGTAAAATGAAGGAAGTCTACTTGTCTGACTTTTCAAAGGAAAACATATGTCAGTACTATTTCGCAATCAGTACTTGCCTCAGAGTGGATATGATCCCAAATGTCAGTAAAAACCAGTGATCAAGAGTGTTGGTAAGGCTTCAAATTCTATTATAGGCTCCGAAATTCCGTGATTCTTACTGACATTTCAAACTCAATGAAAAACGAAACAAGTAGGGTATCCCCATTTTACTTGCACTTTGAGAGAATCGAGCAGTTTTGCAAGTGCTCATCGGCCAACCGGACAGCCAAACCGCAGCCTGACCGCTCCGAATCAGCCAAAAGCACAGCTCACAAATAACCCCCATCCCCCTCGCACACAATCTTTCAACAACTTCTACATTCCTCCTTGTTTTTTACGAAGCTTTGGGCTACAATAGTAGAGTCTTTTCACTCTAAACTATGGGAGGATCTTGCAGCTATGGACAAATTCTTTAAGCTGAAAGAGCATGGAACGAATGTGCGCACCGAGATCATCGCCGGAACGACTACATTCCTGGCGATGGCCTATATTCTGGCCGTCAACCCCAACATTTTGGGCACGGTCATGAATAAGAACGGTGTATTTGTCGCAACCGCATTGGCATCTGCCATCGCCACGCTGATCATGGGTCTCTGGGCCAATTATCCGATCGCGCTGTCTGCTGGCTTGGGTCTGAATGCGTACTTCGCCTTTACCGTATGTCTTGGTGAGCTTTCCGATGTGCCGAATGCTTTCACCATTGCACTGACGGCGGTTCTGGTCGAAGGTGTCATCTTCATCCTGATGTCCTTCTTCAAATTCCGTGAGCGGCTGGTCAATGGTATCCCGCAGAATCTGAAGTATGGTATCACGGGCGGTATCGGCCTGTTCATCGCCTTCATCGGTATGCAGAACGCGCATATCATCGTTGCCAATGAATCGACCATCGTCGGCCTGGGCAACTTCGCAGAAGCAGACGTGGCGCTGGCTTTGATCGGTATCGTGATCACCGTCTCGTTGGTCCATTTCAAGATCAAAGGTTCTGTCCTGATCGCCATCATCGCTACCTGGATCCTGGGTATGATCGCGGAGAAGATCGGATGGCGTCCGGTCGATGTAGATAAGGAGATCTACAGTGTTTTCCCGTCTGCTCTTGTCAGCTTTGACATGAGCGGTCTGAAAGAAACCGCCTTCAAGTTCAACTTTGCGTGGGTAGGGAAGAACCTGATCCAGTTCATTGCCATCGTTGTAAGCTTCCTGTATGTCGATCTGTTCGACACCGTCGGCACTGTCGTTGGTGTCGCTGATAAAGCCGGCCTTCTGGACAAGAAGGGTGAACTGCCGCGCGCTGGCCGCGTCCTGATGGCCGATGCGATCGGTACCACGGTCGGTGCTGCTCTGGGTACCTCCACGGTCACGTCCTTCGTAGAATCTGCCGCGGGTGTCGGCGCTGGCGGACGTACCGGTCTGACTGCGGTCACCACGGGTATCTGGTTCCTGATCGCGCTGGTCTTCAGCCCCATCTTCCTGGCCATCCCGTCCTATGCGACCGCTCCGGCTCTGATCTACGTTGGTATGCTGATGGTCTCCGCCATCACCAAGATGGACTTCGAGAAGGATATGGCAGCTGCCCTCGGCGGATATATGGCACTGCTCATGATGCCGCTGTCCTATTCCATCGCGACTGGTATCATGTTCGCGATGCTGGCCTATGTGCTGATCAAGATCTGCACCGGCAAGGCCAAAGACGTATCCCCGATCATGTGGGTCATGTTCGTCATCTTCGCACTGCGTATCGTTACGCTGGTCACCAACTTCTCGTGATCAAAGCAAAAAAATATTAGCCCCTGTGCGCAGGGGCTTTTTCATTTCTTGGTCGTTGTCCGGTTATAGATGGCCACCGCATCATGCAGGGTCAGCTTGTAATCCGGCCGCGGCATCATGGTCTGCTCATCGCGGCGGACCATGACGATGTCGACACCATATTCCTTTTCCACCTCCTGCACGGTCCTGCCCAGCCAGGCACTGTCCAGCTCGATCAGGATCGTGGAGATGTCGGATTCGATGCCGGTCGCCTTCAGTTTGTTGTACTGTTCAACGAAGCCGGCGGAAATGATACCGGTGGGGATCGCGACGACTCCGATGCCTAAGAAGGTGATGATGATGGCCATGAACTTGCCCAGTGGTGTGATGGGGTACAGGTCACCGTAACCGACGGTGCTTAGTGTGCTCACGCTCCACCAGATCCCGGAAAAGGCGTTCTTGAAGACATCGGGCTGCGCCTTGTGTTCCACGTTGTACAGGAACAGCGAGGAGGCCAGCATCAGGATGACCAGGATGAAGATTGAAGAGGCCAGCTGGGTCCGCTTTTCGTACAGGACCGATGTGATGACATTGAAGGAATCATAACGTGCGTTGATGCGGAACAAGTGAAAGATACGCACGACCCTGAGCATCCGGAATACGACGAAACCGGACAGGAAGAAGAAGGGCAGGATCGTCAGAAGGTCGATCACACCGTCGAAGGACCGGAGAAAGTGCAGAACGGCCCGGGGCTTGCTTTCCGCGGGATACAGGTATTCCGCCGTCCAGATGCGGAGCCCGTATTCGATGCAGAACAGGAAGATGGTCACGGCCTCGATGATGTCGAACAACGTGTCATATCTGGCGAGCCCTTCGAAGGTCTGCAAAAACATGACGACGATGTTGATGATGATGACTGAGGATAATGCAATATCAAAGCTTCGGCTCAGGAGGTCCTCCTTGTTGCCGATCTGGATGATCTTGAAAACGCGGTATTTGAAATCCATTGCCGCCTCCTTGCGATAGCGTTTGTGGCAGATGATTCTTATGCGGGTATTATAGCACACTTCTTTACAAAAAAGAACAGTCTGTGGTATGATAGCGGCGTGCTTTACGCGCAACTTATCAAAGAAAGAGGATCCCTTGGATATGCAGTTATGGGGTAAGATCATACAGGGGCACCGCACGGTGCGTCAGCAAACGCTGACTTTAGAGGAGACGGACCAGCCGCTCATCGACCGGGTGCGGGAGGCCATGGACGCCATGGTGCTGGAACTGGACCTGCCACGGCCCATCTGGTTCAAACGCAACGAGGAGGACATCCGGGTATTCGGCCGGACCGAATTCCATCAGGACCATTTCATCGAGCCGGTGCACTTTACCCGGTTCGAGGTCGAATTGATCGACGAGGAGCAGTAATATGGCGCGGATCGTTCGGGAGAAATCCTTTTACAAGAACCTGTTGTTTTTGACGCTGCCGATCGCGCTGCAGAATATCATCACCTACCTGGTGACCCTGGCGGACAATATCATGGTCGGATCCTTGGGGGAGACTACCCTTTCCGGTGTGTACATGGCCAACCAGGTCATGAGCTTCATCCAGATGCTGGTGATCGGTCTTTCCACCTCCTGTACCGTGCTGGCGACCCAGTACTGGGGCAAGCGGGACACCAAGAGCGTATGCTCCATCGCGGCCATCACCCTGCGTTTTGCCATCGTGATCGCGGTGGCGGCCTGGGCTGTGGTCTTCTCCTTCCCGGACCGGGTGGTGGCACTGTTTACCAATGAGCCTGCGGTCATCAAGGAAGGTGTCACCTACATTCGCATCATCTGCTTCACCTACATTTTCTTCGTGCTGACCAACGTGCTGATCGCGGTCATGCGCAGTGTGGAGAACGTGCGCATCGGCATGATCGTGTCCCTGTCCACGCTGATCGTCAACGTATCGCTGAACTGGCTGTTGATCTTCGGACACTGGGGCTTCCCACGGCTGGGCATCCGCGGTGCCGCCATCGCCACCTTGACCGCCCGTATCATCGAGACGGTGATCATGGTCATCTATGTGCGCAAGGTCGACAAGAAGCTGAAATTCCGGTTCCGGGAGCTGCTTTCCACGAACCGTCTGCTGCGTAAGGACTATATCAAATATGGCCTGCCCGTCATTGCCGGCGATGTGATCTGGGGCCTGAACACGGCCACCCAGGGCGCGATCATCGGCCGCCTGGGTGAGACTGCCATGGCCTCTGTCAGCATCGCGGGTACCATCTTCCAGATCGCCGCGGTGGCGGTCTACGGCCTGGCCGGCGCGTCTGCCATCGTCATCGGCAAGACCGTCGGTTCCGGCGATTACGAGCGGGTGAAGGACTATTCCAAGACCCTGCAGTTCGTTTTCCTGGGACTGGGGCTGATCAGTGGTGGTGTATTGTATCTGACCCGGGGCCTCTGGCTGTCCATCTACGGGGACATGACGCCCGAGACCATCAAGATGGCCAACCAGTTGCTGACCGTCCTGGCGGTGACACTGGTCGGCACCGCCTATCAGATGTCCAGCTTGACAGGCATCGTCCGGGCGGGCGGCGCCACGCATTTTGTCTTTGTCAATGATACGATCTTCGTCTGGGGCGTGGTCATTCCCTCGGCTTTGATCGCGGCCTTCGTCTTCCACGCGGAGCCCTGGATCGTCTATGCCTGCCTGAAGTCCGACCAGATCCTGAAGTGCTTCGTGGCGGTGGTGAAGGTCAACCGGTATAAGTGGATCAAACAGCTGACCCGCGAGGAAACTGCCTGAAGTGGAATATTATCCATCAAAGGATGAGAAAAAGCATTTTCTTTCAAGAAAAAGAGATGTAGTATATCCAATATACTGCATCTTTTCCTTTTATGGAGGTACGAATCATGTTTCAGATATGGAAATGCATCACAGACCCGGAAGCCCGCGGTCTGACCCAGGGCTGGCCGGTACAGGGTCTGCCTGCGGAAGCACATGAGGTGACGATCCCCCACACCATCAACGTGGAGGAAGGCCTGGAAGAATACCGAGGCGCGATCTGGTACGAGACCCACTTCGAAGCGCCCCAAGGGTGGCAGAATGCCAAGGTGCGCCTGAACTTCGGTGGCGTGTACCGGGACATGGAAGCCTGGCTGAACGGCCGTTGCGTCGGCGCCCACTACGACAGTGGTTTTGCACCCTTTACCCTGGATGTGACAGATGGCCTTGTGGCCGGAGAGAACCGTCTGGTCCTACGGGTGGACAATTCC
>CADBPG010000048.1 GCA_902796435.1 uncultured Eubacteriales bacterium
CGCTGGCATATTTCACTTTCCACCTGGTTCAAAGAGTATCTGTACATTCCGATGGGCGGCAACCGTAAAGGCGCAGCCCGCACGGACCTGAACAAGATCTTTGTCTTTTTGATGACCGGTCTGTGGCATGGTGCCAACTGGACCTTTGTGCTCTGGGGCCTGTGGCATGGTTTGTTCCTGCTGTTGGAAGCCCATGTTCCGATGCTGCGCAAGCTGCCAAAGGGGATCAACAAGCTCTACACACTGCTGGTCGTGGTGCTGGGTTTCGTCATGTTCCGGGCAGATACGATCAGTTACGGGATCGGTTATATCGGCAGGATGTTTACTTTTACGACAGTGTCACGTGTGTCGATCAGCCTGGCGTTGGAACAGTTGACGCCATGGTTTATCGGGATCCTGGCTGCGGCGGTCATCGGCTGCGGACCGATCTGTAAGCTTTCGGGTTCCATCAAGGAGCACGTCCTGAACGGACCTTTGGTGCAGACCAAATGGAAAGTGGTCGATCTTGCTTTGTATTTCCTGGCGTTCCTGGGCCTTGTATTCTGCATGTTCCGGCTTTCCTCCGGTGCTTACAACCCGTTCATTTATTTCCGGTTCTAGGAGGGACAGCCATGAAGAGAATGATCAAAATACTGTTTACAGTCCTTTGTATGATGGCCCTGTTGGTACCTTCCGTAGGCACTTTGGTCTTTGGACACAGCCACCCGGTGGGCAATGAATCTGTTGCGCTCCGGCCTTCCGTGACGTCATCGGACGGGACCCTGAACGTCGCTTACATCTCTGATCTGGGAGCGTATTTCGAGAAAAGATTCGCCTTCCGGCCGGAAGCCATTACGGCGGATTCCACGGTATTGGCAAAACTGTTTCAGACGTCCTCTGTCGATACGGTCGCGGTCGGCAAGGATGGATGGATGTACTATACGGACAGTTTGAACGATTATGCAGGACGATATCCTCTGTCGGACCGTGAGCTGGGGCTGGTGGCCAGAAACCTGAAGATCATTCAGGACTATTGTGAGGAGCAGGGGATCGGATTCCTGTTCACGATCGCGCCGAACAAAAATACCCTCTACGGGACACATATGCCGTACTATGCGGATTATATGGTCTCCGACCGGCACAACCGGGACGGGATCAAGACGCAGCTTGAAAAATACGGTGTTCATTATAGCGACCTGTTCACCGTTTTCAGGAATGAAAAAGAAGTCCTGTACTTTCAACAGGACTCCCATTGGAACAATAAAGGTGCGCTGCTGGCCTATGACACCATCCTGACAGACTTAGGACATCCGCATGATGATTATGCTGATGCGGCCGTGAGCCGCAAAAAAACCCATGTCGGGGATCTAAGCGCCATGCTGTATCCGGCGTCTTCAGAACCTGAGTTCGATTATGATTACGGTCAGAATGAGCGGTTTTCGTATGTGACCCATACCCGTTCCGTGGAGGACGCTACGATCATCACGCACTGTGATGAGGCGGAAGGTTCTCTTTACATGTACCGGGATTCCTTCGGTAATGCACTTCTGCCTTTCATGGCCGGTGCTTATGCTGATGCATTGTTTACCAAGGCTTTCAATAAAGACATTGCCATGGATCTTGAGAAAGCGTCCCCGGATGTGTTCATCATGGAACTGGTAGAACGGAACCTGGACTGGCTCATCACCATGCCGCCTTTGGTCCGGGCCAAAGAACTTTCGGATGTGACGATTGGTTCCCACCAGGATCAGACGGTGGAGATCAGTGCTGTGGCAGCGCAAGGAGCGGTCCGGTTCCTGGAAGTCAGAGGTTCTTTTGAAGATCCGGAGCGTGTCCGGGGGGATGAGATCCTGATCCGGGTCACTGATGCATCCGGAGAAGTACGGTTCTATCAGTGCTTCGGCATGCAGGCAGAAGCCGGCAGTGAAGGTTTCCTGGCCTATCTTCCGGCGGAGGACTATGCCGGGGCACAGAAGCTTTCCGTATCGCTCGTCATCGGGGATGAGACGGTCGGCTTTACGGAAATCGGTACGGAAGAAATCAATGTGGAATGATTCGAGGGGAAGAAAATGAAGAAAAAGATACTCTTGCTTACGATTGCAGCCTTGGCATTGCTGTTGACAGCCTGCGCCAAGAAGGTGACCATCGCAATCACGGATTTCAATGTGACGACGGAGATCGAGGCGAAGGTCGGGCAGACGATCGAGCAGATCCTTTCTGAAGCGCAGATCGAACTGGGCGAGAAAGATGAGACGATCCCGGCGCGGGACGAGAAGCTGGCCGAAGACACGACAGAGATCGTGATCCACCGTTACGCGAAACTGACCGTCAATGACAACGGAGAAGAGACCGAGGTCGAGACCTGGAAGGGCGAGACCATCGCCGACGTGCTCAAGGGCGCCGGTATCACCCTGGGCGATAAGGATATGGTCATCCCCGCAGCAGAGGAAAAAGTTGCTGCGGATCAGACGGAAGTCGTGATCCAGCGGTACGCGGCTGTCACCATCACGGATCTGGGAGAAACGACGGCGTATGACAAGATCAAAGGCCTGACGATCCAGGAAGTCCTGGAGCAGGAAAATATAACGTTGGGTGAGAAGGATGAGATCGAACCTGCGTTAGACACTGTGCTCAGTGAAGATATGACAGAAGTCCGGATCCGTCGTTTCGCGAAAGTCACCATCAAACACGAGGATGAAGAGACACAGGTCGAACTGGTGGGCGGAACGGTCGAAGATGCGCTGAAAGAAGCCGGTATCGAGCTGGGCGAGAAGGAAGAGGCGGATGAAGCGCCGGACACCTTCCTTACGGACGGCATGGTCATCACGATCTCCAGAGAAAAGAACGTGAAGCTGAAAGTGGACGGCAAGAGCACCGAAGTCACCACCAAGGCGGTGCATGTTTCAGAGTTCCTGGAAGAGCAGAAGATCACCCTCGGCCCGGATGATGAGATGAATAAAAAGCCGGATGATCGTATCAAAGATGGCATGAAGCTGACGGTCTACCGCGTGGAATATAAAGAAGAGAAGGAGACGGAGACCATCGATTACGGTACGATCGAGCAGTACAGTGACTCCATGGATCTTGGTACCAGTACGATCGAACAATATGGTTCCGAAGGTGAAAAGGAAGTTACGTACAGGGTCAAATATGTTGACGGCAAGGAAGACAGCCGCGAAGTCATCAAAGAAGAGGTGACGAAAGAACCGGTCGATGAGATCATCACCTATGGTACCTATGAGGCGCCGGCTTCCAGCGGCAGGACCGAGACCGGCCGTACAGCGGTCTATGACTGTGATGGATCCGGACACGGATATTATGAGATCTACTATTCGGACGGTTCCGTAGAGTATGAGACATTCTGACAAATAAACGAAGTCGCGGGAACCGATGGTCCGGTAAGGAGGATATATGTCACAGTTTCAATCTTTTCTCAATCTTTCTGTATGATAATGATAGAAAAAAGGTGGTGGCAAGATGAGGATCCTTCTGGCAGAAGATGAAAAAAGAATGGCGGCGGCACTCGTGGCATTGCTGCGGCAGGAAAAATATGACGTCGATCATTTCGCGGATGGCGCTTCCGCGTTGATGGCGTTGGAGAGCAACGTCTATGACATCGCTGTACTTGACGTCATGATGCCCGAAATGAATGGATTTGATGTCGCGCGGAAGGCACGTGCCCGAGGTGTTACGACGCCGATCCTGATGCTGACGGCCAAAAGCCAGTTGGATGACAAGGTCACCGGGCTGGACAGTGGTGCCGACGACTATCTGACAAAACCATTTCTGACGAAAGAGCTCCTTGCAAGGCTGAGAGCTTTGGGCCGCCGCAGCGCTGGTTTTCAAAGTGGGGATCTTCGGTTTGGCGATCTGTCGCTCGATCCCTCTTCTGCTATGCTTACTTGTACAGCGACAGGGCAGAACGTACGGCTGAGCGAAAAAGAACTGCACATACTGGAATACATGTTCAATAATCAAGGGCAGATCATGACCCGGGAACAATTGGCCGTCAAGATCTGGGGCTTTGAAAACGAAGCTGAATATAATAATGTTGAAGTGTACATGTCATTTACCCGGAAGAAATTAGCATTTGTGGGCTCCAGCGTGGAGATCAAGGCTGTGCGCGGGCTAGGATATGAGTTGAGGGAAAGACATGTTTAACAGATCCAGAAGAAAGATCATCATCTCGATCATGGGTTCTTTGATCCTGCTGTTCGCGACCACGCTGACGGTGATACTGCTCGCAAGCTATCAGGAAGTGCGTCGAAACAACCGGAGGATGCTGGAACAGTATACGGAATTCTATTCGATGGACCCTCCACCGAAAGCACCGGAGGGAAAGAGCCCTGAAGGAGACGTTCCAGAAGGAGAAAGAAGAGAACCTCCGATCGATGTCAGGCGGGACTATGAACTTTCCACTTTTTATGCGGTCGTATTTGAAGAGGACGGAACTGTCGCAGCGGTAGATAATGGAGAAAAAGATATCTACACGGAAGAGGAATTGATCCGGATCGCGGAAGAGATCCGGGCTGATCATAAGTCTTCCGGCAGAAAAGGCGATCTTACGTTTCTGGTTCGTCAAAAAGATACATATACACTGGTCGCTTTCATCGACAGCACCGTTTCAGAAAGTGGACTGCAGACTTTGCTTCGCAACGTGCTGATCGTTGGCGGCGCTGCTATCATTGTGCTGTTTTTGATCTCCTGGTATATTTCCGGGCGGATCATCCGGCCGCTGGAAGAGAACGACCGAAAGCAGAAACAGTTTATCTCCGATGCGAGCCATGAATTGAAAACACCGGTATCGGTGATCAGTGCCAATGCAGAACTGCTTTCCCGAGAGTTAGGCGCCAATGAGTGGTTGAGCAACATACAGTATGAGAATGACCGGATGGGAGACCTGGTAAAGCAGCTGCTGGACCTGTCCCGGGCTGAAAGTGCGGAATCACCGATGGATACGGTGGATTTCTCCCGGATCGTCACGGGCGAAGCGCTGGCTTTTGAGAGTCTTGCGTTTGAAAACGAGAAACTGCTGCAGACGGAGATCAGTGAAGGGATCCAACTGACAGGCAACCAGGCGCAACTGCAGCAATTAGTATCGATCCTGCTGGACAATGCAGTCCGCCATGCGGCCGGGAAAAAGATCGCCCTCTCTTTGAAGCGACAGGCGCACGCTGCGGTCCTGAGTGTCGCCAATGAAAGCGAACCCATCGAACCGGATATGCTGGAACATCTTTTTGATCGTTTCTATCGAGTGGATGAGGCTCGAAACAGCGATGGTCATCATTATGGATTGGGCCTTTCCATCGCGAAGGCAGTCGCGGAAAAACACAATGGTACGATCCATGTATCCTATGAAAATGGTATGATCAGCTTTACCGTTTCCATTCCTGAGAAAAAATAAAAAAGTTTCAATATTACTTCAATAAACCTTCCTTACAATCAGATCGTCACATGTAAGGAGGGTTTTTTTATGCAGCAAAGGAGTAAGACCTATGGCGATACGATACAGACATGAGTGGAAACATGTTCTGAATTATGAGGATCTGCTGATCCTGCGGCAGCGGCTTCGTGCCGTGATGGAAAGCGATCCGCATGCAGTGGACGGTCGGTATGAGATCCGAAGTTTGTATTTTGATACACCGGAGGACAAAGCCCTGCGGGAAAAGATAGATGGAGTGAATATGCGGGAGAAATTCCGGATCCGTTTGTATAACAGGGATCCTTCGGTGATCCACTTGGAGAAGAAAAGCAAACGGAATGGTCTGGGCACTAAATATTCCGCGGATCTGACTGCGGAAGAGGCACAGAAGATCGTGGATGGAGATATCGACTGGATGCTGTTTTCAGAGCGACCGCTGGTGCAGGAATTGTACTGCAAGATGCGGTATCAGGGTTTGAGGCCTAAGACGATCGTAGATTACACCAGAGAACCCTTTATCTACCGTCCGGGCAACGTCCGGGCGACACTGGATTATGACATCCGTACAGGGTTGGACTGCACCAGGCTGCTCGATCCACAGGCGGTGACCATACCGGCGGGAGACGCACCGATCCTTTTGGAAGTCAAATGGGATGAGTATCTGCCCTCGATCATTCGAGACGTGGTTTCTGTAGCGGACCGCCGCGTTGGTTCATTTTCTAAATACGCACAAAGCCGGATCTACGGCTAAATAATAAAAGGAGATCAAAACAATGACATTTGCAGACATTTTCAAATCTAGTTTTCTGGAAAACGTGACCAGCGTCAGCCTGTTGGATATGGTGCTGGCTTTAGTACTCGCCTTTGGCGTCGGCATGTTCATCTTTTTCATCTATAAAAAGACGTATGCCGGTGTGATGTATTCTTCTTCCTTCGGTGTAACATTGATCGCGCTTACGATGATCACGACACTGGTGATCCTTGCAGTGACAAGCAATGTGGTCTTGTCATTAGGTATGGTCGGTGCGTTGTCCATCGTTCGATTTCGTACGGCGATCAAAGAACCCATGGATATTGCGTTTCTGTTCTGGTCCATCGCTGTCGGTATCGTATTGGCAGCTGGTCTGATCCCGCTGGCTGTATTTGGCAGTGTCGTCATTGGCATCATTCTGTTGGTATTTGCTAACAGAAAAGAAAGTTCCAATCCGTACATCGTCGTCCTTTCCTGCGAAGGGCATGAGAGTGAGCAGGCAGCTATGGCGTTCCTGACAAATCAAACGAAAAAAAGCACGGTCAAGAGCAAGACCGCGCGTAAAGGCAGTGTCGAACTGAACGTCGAAGTACGTCTGTTGGATGATAATACGGATTTCATCAATACGTTGGCCGGTATGGGCGGTGTACAGAGCGCGGTCCTGGTCAGCTATAACGGAGATTACATGGGTTAAGGAGGAGTGCACGTGTCTACGCACAGAAATATCGACAGGATCTGTATCGTCGTACTCGTGCTGACGCTTCTCCTGACCGTTGCTTTCCTGTTTGGCGAATCATTGGGGATCCGGGCCATCACGGATGAAGATGCAGAGTCATATACCGGAACCACATATTTTACCGCGAATGATCAAGATGGAAGTTGGAACGATAATGCCTACACGACCTACATCACACTGGATGGCGCGGATGGCACAGTCGATGGCAATGGCGCCTATTTCTACGATGGAGACCTGGTGATCTCCAATGCCGGGTGGTATGTGATCACAGGTACTTTGGAAGATGGTTCGATCATCGTTGATGCCTATGATTCCTCTAAAGTGTGGATCCGGCTGAATGGAGTTTCCGTGCAGTGCTCCGATGATGCTTGTTTACGTGTGGAGCAGGCGGACAAGGTTTTCCTGACGTTGGCCGAAGGCACGGAGAGCACGTTGATCAGTGGCGCGGCATATTCAGAAGAAGCCCTTGCGGATAACACCGGCGGCGCGATCTTTTCTCATGATGACCTGACGATCAACGGCAGCGGAAGTCTGACGATCACGGCAGGATATAAACATGGGATCGATGTGAACGATACCTTGGTCATTACAGGTGGCAATATCATGATCACAGCGCCCCAGGACGGTATCCATGTCAACGATAGTTTCCGCTTTATGGAGGCATCGCTGACCATCGAGGCCGGTGATGATGCTGTACACAGTGATGGAGAATTGTACATCGAAAGCGGGACCGTTCAGATCGATACCTGCTACGAAGGTCTGGAAGCGATCACAGTGGATATCGCGGGAGGAGACATTACGATCTGCTCCAACGATGATGGCATCAACGCGAATGGCAGCAGCGGATCTATGGGTGTTGGCGGTTTTGGAGGCGGACCTATGGGAGCCGGCCAAAACGGAGCGACAGAGACAACGGACGAGGAAGAGACCTATATCAGGATCAGCGGCGGCACACTCACGATCATCAATGAGACAGGATGCGATGCTGATGGCCTGGATTCTAACGGCAGTATTTATATCGATGGTGGGGACATCCGCATAAGCCTGCTGGGTGATGGCACCAACAATGCGATCGATTATGGCAGTGAAAACGGTGGCAGTTGTATCGTAAGCGGAGGTACACTCATTGCCTGCGGCGGATCCGGTATGTTGGAAGAATTTAGCTCCAACTCCACGCAGTGTGCAGTGCTTTATACCCTGACATCAACAGTGGATGCCGGTACGCAGTTCCAAATCCTGGATGCGGATGGGCAGGAGATCCTCTCATACAGTCCTGAGTGCAAGTATTCTTCAGTAGCATTCTCTGCGCAGGCGTTGACGGTGGGTGCATCATATACGGTCTGTGTCGGGGAAGAAACACTAGAATTGACACTGGAATCCACTGCCACGACCATCGGCAATACTGCTGGTGGAGGAGGGATGCAGCCCGGCGGTATGAAGCAAGATGAAAACCGCATGGATTCTGAAGAGAATAGTTCAGAAGAAACGGACGGTACATTTCCTGAGAGCCCCGGAGGTGAAGACGGCGAACGACCGGAACGCCCCGAGGGTGAAGACGGTGCACGTCCGCAAATGCCCGAAGGTGAAGGTGGCGAACGACCGGAACCACCTGAAGGTGAAGACAGTGCGCGTCCACAAATGCCCGAAGGTGAGGGCGAGGAAAGACCGGAACGGCCGGAAGGTGAGAACGGGGAACGTCCGCAAATGCCCGAAGGTGAGGGCGGGGAAAGACCGGAACGGCCGGAAGGTGAGAACGGGGAACGTCCGCAAATGCCCGAAGGTGAGAATGGAGAGCGTCCGCAAATGCCCGAGGGCGAAAACGGCGAACAAATGACACCTCCAAGTGGAGACGTCGAAGATGGCAAGATGGGAGATTTTCGTCCGGGTACGGTGGAGGCGGATGATGCAGCCGCGTCGGCGGGAACCGGCAATGCCCTGTCAGATCTCGATGGCAAAGTATGGCTTCTGTTGGGAAGTTCGGTGGTCGTGCTGATCATAGGGATCCTGGCCGCAATAAAGTATCGAAAATAATAAAAGTGTGAGAAGCAGATCAGATCTTCTTCTCACACTTTTTTATTGCAGAAGCAAGAACGCCAACGGGCTGAGGAACAATACATATCCGATCAGTGCTATGATCAGAAAGCCGGGTGTCACAAACACAGCGACGAATTCCCGGATCAGGGCGGAAGGCCAGTAGTAGAGGGCTACCTTGGCGCCGATGCCGGTGCAGCGGAACCCGACCTGGCGCGCCAGCCTAAGACAGCGGTAGATGTGGTAGTTGCTGGAGACCAGAGCGGTCTTCTTCTTGCCCAGCCTTCTGTCGATGATGTCCCTGGAGTTGATCAGGTTTTCCTCCGTCGTGGTGGATCGATCCTCCAGCAGGATATCGCTTTCCGGGATCCCATGTTCGAGCAGGTACCGTTTCATGGCTTCGGCTTCGCTGATCTTTTCATCCGCGCCTTTCCCGCCGCTGGGAATGATGACCGGCTTTGTCTTACACCTGTTGTACACTTCGATGGCTTTGTCCACGCGGTTGGAAAGCAGTTTGGAGATCCGTTCCCCATCGATCAGACCGCAGCCGTGGATGATGATGTAATTGAAATTCATGCGGTGCGGCATGATCTGGATGAAGATCGTGTAGATGACGAAACTCAGGATCAGCGCGCTGAAATAGAATACGGTGAGGAACAGGAAGAGTGCCACCAGGTTGATGCTGCTCCATTCGATGGAAAAGGCCATGTTGAACACGTAGATGACGGCGGCGATCTCACCGATGCCCACCACGACGCCCAGCGCGAGCGACAGTATATGGGACAGGCTGAAGCCTTCGCGCTTGATCATTTGGATGCCGTTGAGGATCAGCAGGACAGGTACGCTGAAGAGCGCCAGCGACACGAGCAGGAAGACCGCCAACAGGATGTAGCCCGCCATCTCACCGAAAAAGCCGGCGAAAAACACCACGGTGACCAGCAGGGAGAACATCAGCAGGAGACTGTTGAAGTACCGCTGCGGCCATCGCAGGGTACATACGATGGTCACGATCCAGACTACGAGGACAAAAGGTCCTATGGTCCGGAGATAGTCAATAACATCAGACATCATGTTTATAACCCTCTCGTCTTATTGGATTGCGGAACGGATGCGGATCAGCATGTCGTTGGCATAGGCAAGTGCCAGATCCGGATCGTAGGAAACGTTTTTTCCCTCGGTATATTCTTCCAGAGCGGCTTCGAGCAGCGGATGATAGTTTTTGGGAAGATGATGCAAAGCCCAATGCCCGCCTTCTTCTTTGGACAGTACGGAATCGTCCTCAAGGTAAGCCAGCACACGGGCCAGATTCAGTGTGAGGTACATGGGATCTTCGAGGATCTCCGTGGCTGCGCCGCCCACGTCATACCAAAGGGAATCGATATAATCCGCGGCGGAAACTTCACCGAAGACTTCCTCGATGGGCGGTCCGTACAGGCATTGGCCACGGGCACGGAGCACGGTGCAGTGCGCGGCCAGATCTTTGTCAGTACCCCGCATGTTTTGGATATAGTCCTCCGGGTCGCGACGATACCAGTCCAGATGCCCTCCGGAAAAGTGCAGTTGGAAAGGCGTGGGGTAGACGAAAGGATCACATACATCCCGCGTGACGACGCTCATTTCGATGCCCTTGCCGGGCGTTTTTTCATGTACAGCGACCACACCGTCCATGAACTTGCGTTTGATATCATCGGTCGGAGGATCTTGCACCACGACGATCAGATCCAGATCGCTTTTTTGCGGATTGTAGCAGCCCATCACGGCGGAACCGTGGAGATAGACGCCGACGAGGTTCTGGCCAAAGCAATCCCTAGAAAGCGTGGTAAACTGAAGCAACAGTTCTTTCATATGTATTCCTTTGCGAAATCATGAAAATGTTCGGGTACCAGTTCATAGTCGATGGAGGACTGGTACACGCCCATTTGATCCTGCCATGAGTTCTCATTTACCCGAACTTTATGAAAGCCGAGCAGTTCATATACATGCTGCGCGCGGGTGTTCCTCGTGTTGGTGTCCAGGATGATCCTGGAGCAGCCGGATCCGAACAACCTCCGGATCAGGAGGCTCAGGATGATACGGCCCAGACCCTTTTCCTGAAAATCCTTAACGCAGATCTTGATCCCGATCTCGGCGGTCCGATCCTCGAGCAGGCGATAATTCATTTCTCCGATGGGCTGACCTTGATACTCGATGATCAGGCGGCGTCTTGTCGTATCGCTGTCCGTGGAGATCTTCTGCGCGATCTCTTCTGCGGTGGTATTGAGACCAAGGGGGAAGCCGGCATGCGCCATGACCTGCCCATCGTTCCACCAGGCCGCAAGCTGCGCACAGTCCGCAGGTTCTGCATTACGGATGCAGATATCATGATACTGAATGAACATGACAGGTTTATGACTTTTTTCCGTAGAAATCTTCCCACCAGCATACGGCGCCGATCAGTCCGGCGCTGCCATGGAAGCGGGCGGGCACGACCTCCGCATGGGGGAGGCCGGCATCGTTGCGGTCATAGAAGGCTTGCAGGCTGTTCTGCAGATACTCCATGAGCAGGGGCTGCAGGCTGATGCCGCCGCCGATGGCGAACTTCTCCGGCGCGTAGATGCACTGCAGGTTGTAGATCCAGACCGCCAGGTAATTGGTGTAGTCCTTCAGGATCCGGAGGGCATCCGCATCTCCGGCTTCTGCCAGGGCGAAGAAGTGCCGTCCATCCTGCTCGGGCTCGCCCTTGGCGATGGCCAGGGGCCGGGTCAGACCATGGAAACCGCTGTGGATCGCCCAGACATCGGGCCGGCCTTCGAAGGCGGTGCGGGGGTCGACGAAAATGTAGCTGAATTCTCCGGAGCAGGAGCGCTTGCCGCGGTGGATATGGCCGTTGGTCAAAAGTCCTCCGCCCAGCCCCGTGCCTAAGATGATCACCATGCCGCTTTCCAGTCCGGCCAGGCTGCCGTACCGGCCTTCGGCCAGGGCGCCGCAGTTGCCGTCGTTTTCCACGGCGACGGGCTCTTCAAAGACCGACTGGAATACTTCCAGCAGGTTCTCACCCTTGGTATATTTCTCCAGAGAGCCGCCGAAGCAGTAGCCCGTGCGGCCGTCCATGGAGGCGGTGAAGCTGATGGCCACGCCCTCGAAGGGGCCGTAGGCGGCGCAGTCCGCGTACAATGCGCGGTAGGCGTCCAGCAGGTCTTCCATGGAATCCTTAGGGGTGGGGCACTGGCTGCGGTACAGGAAGGTGGTGCCGTCGGTGATGACACCGTATTTGATGGCGCTGCCGCCTACATCGATCGAAAGAAAAGGTTTCATAATTCCATACCATCCGTCGCAATGACGTTCTTATACCAGTAGAAGGACTTTTTCGGGATCCGGGCCAGGTCCTTCAGATCATCTTTGGTGCGGTTGACGTAGACGAAACCGTACCGTTTGCGCACTTCCTTGTGGGAACTGAGGAAATCAAAGGGAGACCAGGCAAGATACCCCATCAGGTCGACACCATCCTCATGGATGGCCTGTTCCATGGCCTTAATATGGGCGGTGTGATAGGCGATGCGGGCATCATCCTCGATCTTGCCGTCCACCAGCTGGTCGTCCAGGCCGATGCCGTTCTCCACGATGAAGAGGGGCAGATGGTAGCGGTCAGTCAGCAGGTTCAGAGAAATGCGCAGACCCTGCGGATCGATCTTCCAGCCCCATTCGTTGGCGCCCAGATAGGGGTTGCTGTACCGGCCGCCGCCCCCGAAGGCGATCTCTTCCTTCGTGGCCGGACCTTTGGCCGCGGCGGAGGAATAGTAGCTGAAGGCCAGATAGTCCAGTTCTTTGGCGGCCTGCCGCATGATGGCACGGTCTTCTTCCGGCAGTTCGCAGGTGACGCCTTGTTCTTTGAGCAGGGTTTTATAGTATGCCGGATAATCACCGGTGGTCATGATGTCGAACTGCAGGAAGGAGCGCATCTTCTGGGCGAAGTCCGCCGCGAAGAGATCCTCCGGCGCGCAGGTGGCCGGATAGACGGGGGAGAAGGCCTCCATGCCGCCGACGATGGCATCCGGGTCTGCCTCATGGATGGCCAGGACTGCCTTGGCGTGGGCCAGCATCGTATGATGGGTGATGCGTTCATGGAATTCCGCCTGGGAAACGCCCTCCGGACGATCGGCGCCAGCGACCAGGTGTCCCCAGGTGGCCAGGTTGATCTCGTTATAAGTGATCCAGTACTTGACCTTGCCCTTCAGACGGCGGGCGATGTCCGCCACGTGATCGGCGTAGAAATCCACGACCCGGCGGTCGTAGAAACCGTTGTATTTGCGGTACAGGCTGTCGGGCATGTCGAAATGCACCAGGGAAACGACGGGCTCGATGCCGGCGGCTCTCATGGTGTCGATCATGTCCTCATAGTAGGCGATGCCTTTTTCGTTCATGATCCCGTCATCTCCGCCTGGATGGGTGCGGGACCAGACGATAGAGAACCGGTTGGCCTTAAAGCCCATCTCCTGCATGAGGGCGATGTCTTCTTTATATCTGTGGTAGTGGTCGGAAGCGACGGCGGTGGAGCTGGCCACGGGGACATCTCCGATCTCCGGTTTTACTTCCAACGTGTCATATACGTTCAGACTCTTGCCGTCTTCCAGGTAGCCGCCTTCCGCCTGTACATTGCTGGTCGCGGCGCCCCAGAGAAAATTCTTCGGGAAGGGTTTCATATTATATCCTCCTTGTGGTTTGATCATGCAGTCGTGGTCAGTAAGACCATGTTTCCGTCCAGTGCAACTGTTTCGCCCGCAGGCAGCAGGAAACTGGAGCCCTCCTGCATGGACACACCATCCGCGGTCCCGCAGCCCTTGGTCACGGTCACCAGGCGGTAGGGGTCTGTGGTGTAGGTCAAGGGGCCGGCAACGTCGATCTTCATGACGGTGAAGGAAGGGTTCTCGAACAGGGTGGTGCAGGCGCCCTCCACCACCGGGGGATCCAGCACCGGCGCCGGATCATAGTGCAGACAGTCGATGGCCTCGGCCAGCTGCAGCGGCCGCTCGTTGCCGTTCTTGTCCTTGCGGTGGTAATCGTAGAAACGATAGGTCACGTCGGTGGACTGCTGGATCTCATAGACGACAACGCCCTTGCCCATCGCGTGCAGCATGCCTGCCGGAATGTAGACGAAATCCCCATCGTGGACGGGCATGTGCTTCGGGATCTCGTCCCAGCGCTCATCTTTGATGTAGGACTCCAGCTGCGTGCGGTCCTGCATGTGGTGGTCATAGACGATGGATGCCCCGTCCCGGCAGCGGATGAAGTACCAGGCCTCGTTCTTGCCCATGGGGAAGCCTACCTTGGCCGCCTGCGCATCATCCGGGTGCACCTGCAGGCTCAAGTCATCCTCCGGCGCGACCAGGGAAATGATCAGGGGGAAGGGGCCATCCGTGGAGCCGCCAAAGAGGACGGGCTCGTTTTCCCAAAGATCCTTCAAGGTGCGGCCGGTGTAGGGGGCGGTGGCGCAGACGGTGCTTAAGCCTACACCGTCCTGTCCGCTGAAAGCCCAGATCTGGCCGACACCGTCCTGGAAGCGGTCCTCGCAGTGGAAGTAGGAGTTGCAGGCCGTACCGCCCCAGATGGTATAGCGGGGGATCGGCTCGAAAAAGAATATGGACATAGTGTTCTCCTTTATATTATAATGGATTGCGACTGACAAAAAGAAAGGGGGGGGGTCCGGCATGCCGCCACTCAGTATCATGCTCAAACCGGCTTCCGGGATGTGCAATATGCGCTGCGACTATTGTTTCTACCATGATGAGACCGCAAGGCGCGCGGTCGCGTCCTATGGTTTCATGACGGAAGAAACGCTGAAAAACGTGATCCGCCGGACCATGCCCCGGGCGGAAGGCTATATCAGCTATGCCTGTCAGGGCGGTGAGCCGACGCTGGCCGGACTGGACTTCTTCAAAACACTGGTGCGGCTGGAAAAGCAGTACAACCGGAATGGTGTCCAGGTGCAGAATGCCTTGCAGACCAATGGCCTCCTTTTGGACGAGGAGTGGTGTTCCTTCCTAAAAGAAAACGGGTTCCTGGTGGGCCTTTCGGTGGACGGGACCTGCGCGGTCCATGACCTGTACCGGAAGGACCGCGCAAATCAGGGGACCTTCGCGCGGGTCCACCACGCGGCCCAACTGATGCAGAAGACCGGCGTGGAATTCAATATCCTGACAGTAGTCACGGCGGACGTCTGCTGCCATATCGAAGAAATCTACGCCTATTATAAACAAAACGGATGGATGTATCAACAATATATCGCCTGCCTGGAACCCATGGAGGGAGAGGCGGGCGGCCCCTGGTCACTGCAGCCTGAGGAGTATGGTAGTTTTCTGATCCGCCTGTTCGATCTCTGGTACCAGGATGTGCAGCAGGGCAGGCAGCCCTTCATCCGCCGGTTCGACAATTATGTGGCCCTTTCCGCAGGCTATATACCCGAGGCCTGTGATCAGCGGGGTACCTGCGGGCTCCAGTACGCGGTGGAGGCGGACGGGAGTGTTTACCCCTGTGATTTCTATATGACGGATGCCTACCGACTGGGCAACCTGAACCAGGACCGGCTGGATGGGGTGGACGCCAAACGGCGGGAGATCGGGTTCATCGAACGGTCGCTGAAGCAAAGCGAGGAGTGCAGAGCCTGTCCCTATTTCTACCTGTGCCGGGGCGGCTGCTACCGCAACCGTGCCGCGGAAGAAACCGTGGGAAAAGACCGGCTGTGTGCCGGGTACCGCATGTTCTTCGAGGCTTGTGCGGACCGGATCCGGGCTTTAGGACAGGCTGTTCTCAGGTCCCGATAAACAATCCTTGTGGAACTGCATCGCCAGCTGGACGTAGCGTTCTTCGTCCAGTAAGAAACTGATGCCGTGCCCCGCCTCCGGAAACGTATGCAGCGTGATGCGGTCCGGTGCCGCGGCTGCGATCTGCCGGCTCATTTCCACGGGCACAAAGCGGTCATCC
>CADBPG010000049.1 GCA_902796435.1 uncultured Eubacteriales bacterium
TGCGTTTTTATAGGCGATCTTTTCGACCTCATCACTGGTGAAGCCGCCATCATGGAGTCTCTCCAGAAGGACGGGCATCTTCAGCACGTCATCGATCTCCAGGTCCCCACCGATGCCATCGAAATCAGAGCCCAGGGCCAGCACATCGATACCGGCGACATCCGCGATATAACGGGCGTGGCGCACCACACCATCGTAGGTGCAGATGGCCTTTTCATCGATGAAGTCCGGGCAGAAATTTAAGCCCGTGATTCCACCGTGGTCCGCCAGGATCTTCAGCATTTCATCCGTCAGGTTGCGGGTATGGGGGCAGAGGGCACGGGCATCCGAGTGGGAGGCGATGAAGGGCTTTCTGCAAAGCGCGGCCACATCGTAGAAACCGCCGTCCGACAGGTGGCTGACATCCACCAGCATGCCCTTTTCCTGCATGTAGACCACCGCGTCCTTGCCGAAGGCGGTCAGGCCTTCCTGCATGATGGCGGGATCCTTGGAGTTCGGGGAGCCGAAGCAGTTCTTGAAATTCCAGGTCAGAGTGATCAGCCGGACGCCCTGGTCATAGTAAAAGTCCAGGTTTTCCATCTTGCCGTCCACCGGCCGGCCTTCTTCCAGAGTCAGGAAAGCCGAGGTGACACCGTCGGATACAGCCTGCTGGTACTCCGCAAAGGTCCCGACGACGCGCAGATCCTCCGGGTATTTGGCCGCCGCATCGATGACAGCGCCCAGGACCGCATCGGTAAAGGCACGATCGGAAGTAATCCCCAGTTTGGAATAATACTCTGCAGGGGGCGTGAAGCAGGCGAAGAACTGGGCCAGGCCTCCGGCCTGGCGCAGCCGCTGGATGTCCAGATGCGCCTCGGGATTCGCGTACAGATACTTTGCGGCAGCCCCGCCTTTATCATGGGCGGCATGGACAGCGCCGGCGGCGGTATCACAATGAAGATCGATAAACATAGCATCAGGTCCTTTCTATCTAACCATTAACGTTCATGTACATGCTTGCCGGTGCAGTGCTCGATGGAGAGGGAGAGCACCACCGCCCGCGGACCGTTTTTCACGATGTCTTCTTCCGTCATCGTGACGGTAGGAAAGTATTTGTTTCCCAGTAGACGCAGCTTGGCGATGCGCTCCGCAGGGTCCGTGATCTCCCGGATTTTGCCGAAAACGATGACACTGTTGAAGTAGAAGAATGTGCCTTCCTCATCAGGAATGCCTTCATCGATCATGCAGAAGGAAGCCTTTTCGTGGCGCCGTACCGCGTCCAGCTTATGGCCCTCCAGCGCCGCGTGGAAATTCAGCGTATTGTCGGATGGGTCATAGACGAAATCCATCGGTACCGCATAGGGGTAGTCGTCATCACCTAAAACAGCCAGTACACCGCGGGGCAGACGCTCCAATAACTTCCGCACTTCCTCCTCGGACAGCTGCTGTTTGAATCTGCGCATAGAACGAAACATGAAAATCACCTCCAAAATCTTTTTTATTGTATCGGTTCCGTACCTATCCGTCAAGGTATTGAAATCTTCTTTTTGTTTCGTTATAATAAGGAAAAATCGGACTGCAAAAGCAGTCCTGCAACGAATGTTGTGAGGAGGATTTCAAGATATGATCACAAAATCCAAAGGCCTGGAAAAGGAACTGTGGACCATCGAGGCTGCCGGACAGAAGGCCATGATCCTGCCGGAAGTTGGTGGGGAGCTGATCGAACTGTGCATCGATGGGATCGAAGTTTTTCATAAGGTCGAGAGTCTGGAAGCGGTCAAGGCAGAATGCACGTCCTACGGCCTGCCGATCCTGTTCCCGCCGAACCGGATCGATGGCGGCCATTTCACCTTTGCCGGAAAAGAATACCAGTTTGAAGTAAATGAGCCGGCGACCGGCAACTCTCTGCATGGTTTCCTGCACAAGGAGCCTTGGGAGATCGAGGCACTGCAGGACAGTGATGACGAAGTCGTCGTCCGTCTGTTCTACCAGGCAGAGCCGGGCTGGGCACATTATGATGTATATCCGGTCACCTTCCTGGCCGAGGTCATCTATACACTGAACAAAGAAGGTCTGTTCCAGGAAGTCCGGATCACCAATACGGGCAAGGAAGTCATGCCCTATGGCCTGGGCTGGCACACCGCTTTCCGCATCACCCCGTCGACGGTGATGAACATCGCGGTCGGAAACCGTGTGGAAATGAGCGAACGCATCCTGCCCACCGGCAACCTCCTGCCCCTGTCCGAGGACGAGCAGAAGCTGCGTGCCGAAGGCCTGAATCCGGTCTATGCCGAAATGGATGATCATTTCACGGCAAAGCCTTTTGCCAGTGGTATCAATGGCGCTGTCCTGACACATAAAGAAGAAGGCACCCGCGTCATCTATACGGTCGATCCGTTCTACAAGCACTGGATGGTCTGGAACTGCAACCAGGAAGGCAGCTTCGTCTGCATCGAGCCGCAGAACTGGCGCGTCAACGCTCCGAATCTGCCGATCCCTGCGGAAGAAAGCGGCATGGGTTCCATCGAAGCCGGCGAGACACTGGTCGTCAAGGCCTGCGTCAAGGCGGAAAGAATCTGATCCTATTTTAAAAATATAAAAGGAGGAGAAAAAATGTATTGTCCTAATTGTGGAACACAGTTGCCGGATGGTTCCCGGTTCTGCACCAACTGCGGCACAAGTTTAGCGCAGCCGGAACAGCCCCAGCAGGAGCAGTATCAGCAGCCTCAGCAGCAGTACCAGCAACCCCAGCAGCAACAGTATCAGCCTTATCAGCAGCCCACGTATGGATATGCGCCGATGGACCGTTTCGCCGGCGTCCCGATGAAATGGCACAAGTTCCTGGCGTATTTCGCTATGTGGTTCAGTGCGCTGGGCAACCTGATCATGGGCATCCAGTGCCTGAGCGGCAGCCAGTATGGCAGCAGCATGGAAGCGGATATGGTATATCGGGTATTCCCCAGCATGAAGACTGCGGACGTCCTGTACGGTATCCTGTTGCTCGCCACCGCAGTGCTCGCGGCTTACACAGCCTATAGCCTGCTGAAGCTGAAGAAAGGTGCTCCGAACCTGCTGACAGTCCTGTATGTTGTCAATGCGGTGGCATCCATCCTGTACATCATCCTGGTGGTCGGCGCCATCGGCGACTATACAGACGTATCTGAGCTGATTAGCACCGCCATCGTCGGCGTGATCACTTCTATCGTCATGATCATCATCAACAGGATCTATTACGGAAAACGTATGCAGTTCTTTGTCAACTGATGCGATCCAACAGGTACTTTTTAAGCCTGCAGAAAAAAACTGCAGGCTTTTTCAAATTCTTTGTAACGAAACGTTGTTTTTCTGCATTTATATACAGATCGATCAAAGCGAGAGGGGGGACATGCGCCATCTCTCCATTGTGAAAACACGATGCATGAAGCGCATGCCAGATCGCCTTCGGCGATTTCGATGGCGAAAAGAAAGGAGGTGTCCGAGATGTCAGAAATGGAGCAGATGTATCAGCAATATGCACAGACAGTGTACCGGTTCCTGCTGTCCAAGGTCCGGGATGCGGATCTGGCGGAAGATCTGACACAGGAGACCTTCTACCAGGCGATCCGGTCCAGTGGTAAGTATGATGGCACCAGCAAAGTGTCGACCTGGCTGTGCGGCATCGCCAAAAATGTGCTGTTGACCTATAACCGGAAGCATCCTGCGATGGAGGATATCGATGAGCAGCCGCTCATCAGTCCATCGGCAGAACAGGAGGCCTTGAGTCAGAGTTCGCATGTGGATCTGCTGAAAAAGGTCCATGATCTGTCAGAACCTTATCGGGAAGTCCTCCTGCTGCGGGTCTATGGAGGCCTCTCCTTCCGGGAGATCGCCGAGGTGATGGGCAAGACCGAAAACTGGGCCCGCGTCACTTTCTACCGGGCAAAAGGGCAATTAAGAAACGAGGTGTTATAAATGCAGAAAATTCCTTGTGTAGTGATTAAAGATCTCCTGCCGTCCTATGTGGATAGTCTGACGAGTGAAGAGACGAACGAACTGATCCGTGCACATATCGAGGAGTGTGAAGAGTGCCGGGCAATCCTTGCGGCGATGCAGGAACCGACGCCGGAGCCGATCCCGGAAGCGGAGGGCGACCGGAAAGAGATCGATTTCCTGAAGAAGAATCGGAAGCGGAATCACAGGATCATCATCGGCAGCCTGCTGGCATGCGTACTTTTGGTCGCCGGGATCCTAGGCCTGAGGACTTTTGTCATTGGATCACCCTCGACCAAAGGGCTGGTGGTGTGCGATGTCAAAGTCAGAAATCTGGAGACCAAGACGCTGACTCTTGACGGGACTGTCACTGACAGCCTGCACGCTATCTCCAAGATCGATATCCAGGAGGAAGAAGGTGGCGTGATCAAGGTCAGCACACGCGTCGTTGCTGCCAATCCCTTGCATCCTAGTGGTGATTTCCATACTGAGTATGTGGCAGAAAAAAGCATCCAGCAAGTTTGGTTGGACGGCCGTATTATTTGGGAAAATGGTGAAACGATCCCACAGCAGACATTCGATCTTTTCGAGACGCGTCATGAATATATCGGTGATATGTCGGCGAATAATCGGTTGGCCAGGCAGCTCCAGGTCGAAACGATCACCGGTCCTTATGAAAACGAACTGGAGACGTCTACTGAGCCTTATGAGTGGAAACTGATCCTCCTGGAAGATCGGAATGTTTCGGAAGAAAAGATGGAGGCGATCGCATACTGTATGCTGGGACTGGTGAAGAATCTCGGCAAGGTAACTTTCCAGGGGCCATCCTTCACAAAGACGGTGACGGTGGAAGATGCGAATGCTATCTTCGAACGCAACATCAAAGTTTGTGGCGACTCTGTCTGGGCACTGAATCAATTGATCCAGAAAACAGGTCTGCTCTATGCATCTGCCGCGGATTTTGTGCCGGACAGGATGGATATTTCATCGCAATTTAGTCCTTCCGAGGTGGATTATACAGAAAAAGATCCATCCATCGTAGCGGATTTCTATGAGAGATACCAGAAAATCAAGCTTACAGATAAGCGTTACAAGGCAATGGGACAGGAAACCCGCTATATGTCTATTACGTTCCGTGACTCTCGAACCGGACAGACAAGAGGATTTACTCTGGATGGTGCTTATCAGCTCGTATTTGAAGATGATGAGTATTATTATCGAGAGATCGAAGGCGGAGAGGAATTGTACGAAGCGTTATGTGCGCTAAAGAAAGAGTGAAAGAGGATTTGAGAGGTGGATAAAAGCAGTGAAAAAGGAATATGAATATCCATTTGCTGGATCAAAAGTACTGGTTTTAGATATTTATATCCATCGAAATTTGCCGAGTAAGCGCTTTTAAGTGGATAAAAAAGAGAAGAAATCGATGAGATGGATCCATCTGACAGATCAAAAACCTTGCTATGCAGATTTGTATCCACTCCAGAAGTCGCATCACAAAGAAAATACATGAAAAAACCGCCTTTTCGGCGGTTTTTTCGTTTGTATAGTAAATTGAGGTCTGGGGAACGAGGATCTCGTTCATGGAAACATGGAGCAGGGCGCTCAGCGCGTACAGATTGTCTACGCTCGGCAGCGAGCGGCCCCATTGCCACCGGTAGATGGCCTGCGGGTCTTCGAAGCCGAAGTAGCTCTGCAGATCGCGGACAGTCAGGCCGCGTGCTTTGCGCAGGCGCTGGATGTTGCGCCCGGTCGCGGCCGGATCGATCACCGGGAATAAGTTCTGATCCATTGACATACACCTCCTTATATCAGCCATCGGAATCGCCGAAGGCGATTCGTTGTGCGCCTCGATCATAATACTTATGAGAAAAATGTGATGGCGCACATATATCCTTATTCAATTCTCAATTGTCGTAGGAGTGTTAGGATACACGATTTCCCGGGAAAATGCAAGGCTTTTTTGAACTACAGATTCAATGATTTTTCAAAATTCTTCTGATACAATGGCATCAGTTCGAAAAAAGAAGGAGAGAAATATGAATCTGAAAGAAGCATTCCGTTTCCAGAACAAGCTGGACGCCCTGATGGCCGAGGCCATGACGATCCTCGGACGGGACGAGAACATTACCAAAGTCAAAAAGACCTACCTCCGCAAAAAGGTCATGAAAGAAGCGGTCGATGAGACCACGGTGGACGCGCCGACCACCGAATACGCGGACAAGATTACCCAGATCGCGGGCTTCCTGCTCTACCTGCTGGAGCAGAAGGAATCCCTCTGCCGCGCCATCGTGCGTGCCAAGCAGGAGCAGGCCATCGATATGGACGCCGAGGCAGGCTTGAACAAGCAGCGCCAGCAGGTCGCGGCCCTGTTCCGCACCATGAATGACCTGCGCAACGGCGAGATCGTCCGGCAGAACGCCGGCACCGGCTACCGGTTCAACAACGACGGTGAGCAGGTCTCCTACCGCTGCGATGTCAAAGTCGTGACGACGATCAACTTCGACCGGAACGTCATCAAGCGGTACGCCGCTCTGATGAACCGGAAGTCGGACGAGATCTCGGCGGAGATCGACCGTGCCCTCATCAATTCCGAGGTGCGCTACGATCAGCCCTTTGATGTCAACGACAGCTTCTCCGAAGTCTTTGAAGCTTTCCTGGAGACCGCTGCGTAAGCGGTCTTCAGGCAGGGCTGCCTGCTTTGCGTATGGTTTGCGTACGGGCTGTTCCAGACCGGTTCCGGCAGATGAACTATAATGTGCCACTTTTAATAAAAACTATGATCAACAAGGCAGAACGCTTCGGCCTTCGCCCTGCACAAGTCATACCTCATTTTTGCCAGATCCGCCAATATCGTCCCACGCAAAGACGCCTCCACCCTAGGGTGATCGGGAGACCGATCCAAGACGACTTCTCTGGATTCTGATGAATCAAAAAAGGCCGGCAGACCGGGCCGTACAGGCATCGGTCGGCTGGCCGCAAATGGTCAGAACAGACTGCACCGGATCGTACGCAAAGCAGACGGTCTTACAGTAGATGGAACCGGACAGGTCCTTCATGATACGGTCATGAGGATCGGTCCGGTTTTCAGTTGATAAAGAGAGAATGAGAAGGTATAATTGATAAAAGGATTTTTTTGATAGACAGCGAGGTGCTATATATGATCGATAGACTCACTTCTTTTGATTCTTGCCTGGATTTCATCCGTGAACTCAACAATGATCCATGCTTTTCTGACCCCATGCTTTCCACGCCGGGACAGGTCGAGCGAAATCTGATGAATTCTCTGAATAAGCCCAATGATCATGTACTGGGCGTATATGAAAATGGCGCAATGACCGGCCTTTTCGATTTTCTGATCCTGGAGGCGGACCGGTACATCGAGATGATCGTCGGGCTGTCCCGGTCGACGGCTGCTTATGAGGAGATCATGGATTGGCTCAAAGCAAATTATCCCGGATATCAGGCGGATTTCGTGTTCAATCCGGCCAATCATGTTTTGAAAGAACTGCTGGAACGCAACGACGCCGAATTCGACAAAGAGCAGCAGAAGATGGTCCTGCATGACCGGCATCTGCAGATCGATACCACGGGGATCGAACCGCTGTCCAAGACCTATGAGGCACAGTATAAGGCGATCCA
>CADBPG010000050.1 GCA_902796435.1 uncultured Eubacteriales bacterium
ATACATTAGTTGTTTAAAAGGAGGTTCGTTCATGTTTAAGTATACACTCCGTACCGTCTTTTTTTTCATAAAACAGGTCCTGACCCCAGGCAAAAAGAAAAAGGCCCTCAAGGCCTTTGAAAATGGCGATCCCATGCCCGGCTACCACCTGATCCGCCAGATGGCCAAGGACCTCATGGATGCCACCGGCGCCCGCATCATCTACCATGGTCTGGAAAACCTGCCGGAAGAAAAAGGTGTCCTCTTCGTCAGTAACCATCAGAGCATGCTGGACGTCCCGGTACTGATGCAGGTCATGGAAGCCCCCACCGGCTTCATCGCAAAAAAAGAACTGAAGAAAGTACCCGGTCTTTCCCTCTGGATCCGCATGATCGGCGGCCTATTCATGGATCGCTCTGATCTGCGCCAGTCTATGGAAGTCATCCTGAAGGCCGGTGACCAGATGAAGAAAGGTCTGAATATGGCCATCTATCCAGAGGGCACCCGCAGCCGCAGCGATGACCACAATCCCTTCAAGGCCGGCAGCCTGAAACCCGCCACCATCGCCAAGACCGCCATCGTACCCGTCTTCGTCGACGGCACCCACCGCATCTTCGAAAGCAACAAAGGTCTCAAGATCACACCCGCAGAAGTCCACGTCTACTTCGGCAAACCCATCGACCTCAAGAATATGACCCGCGCTGAGCAGAAAGAGCTGGCGGGAAAAATAGAGGACATCGTGTTTGGGCTTCCGCAACAAGAATAAGTAAAAGGGCCCGGTATATATATCCTCCTTCACTAGTTTGCCAAGGCAAAAATCGTTCAGGAGGATATATATACCGGGCCCATACTTATCTGAAGCGGAAGACCATACACTATTCACTCCATCTTCCGCCAGGTTTTACTTGTATGATGTGGATGATCGTACTATTTTCTCAACACTTCTCTATTTTGTTGTCGTCGAACTGTTTGATGCTGGTAAATGCTTGAGATTCTGTCGGCGAGAGGTAAAGCCCATGACCTTGTATCCGGTTGAGCGGTTTTCGCCTTTGGTGAACTAGCGAAACCGGATACAAGGTCATGGGCTTTTTCTACCTCCGCCCGGCAGTTGATCTCTAAGAATTTACTTTGTAGCATCATCGCTTCGTAGCTGCTGAGTCCGGTGGCGATGGTTTTGGGCAGGTTTTCTGAAAGATCTTTGGATTCTTTCAAGCCCCCGCCTCTATAATCAAAGATGATCTTGATGGCCTGGAGTTTCACCTCTTGCGGAACCTCATACAATACGACCTTGTACGTCCCCGCCCCACTCAGAGCTTCCACCCTCTGGGGCTTCTGGACCTGCTCCGCAGGCATAGGACGCACGTCATCCTTCCGCTTACCTGCCTTCCTTAACCCCGCTAAAAAACCAATTGCATATATCACTGCAACGATAAATATTATCAAAACCCATTCCATACCACATCCTCCAATACTATAATCTCATCGAACCATCTAGCTTGATTCATGCTCAAAATTGTGTCTGAGAATAGTAATGGCCCTTGGCCTGTATCCACCTGAGCGGTTTTCACCTTTGGTGAACTAGCGAAGGTGGATACCAGGTCAAGAGCCATCTTATTTTTAGACCAATTTCGACGCCTCGATCAACCGTTTGATGACTCGATCCTTCCCGAGGAGTTTCATGACGACTTCCAGTTCGGGGGAGTTTTCGCGTCCGGTGACCGCTACGCGCAGGATGGTGGACAGGTCAGCCACGTTGCCGGCGAAGGCGGTGGGATCCTGTTTGTATTCCTTCATGTTGGCGGTGTAGCCGTACTTCGGGCACATGGCCTTGATCCGCTCGAACCAGGCGGAAGCGTCCTCTGTGTCATCGTATTGGGCGGCGTAGTCCTCCAGGATGGCGCGGATCTGAGCGGGATCCTTGTCCGGCATCTTGGAATAGTCGGGCGTGAAGAAATCATCGTAGAAGAAGCCGATGTAACCGCGGACGTCTTTCCACGTGCCGATGTCTTTTCTCGGTTTCTTGCCGCCGCGGCCGATGGAGAGGATCGCCTTGGCATAGGCAGGATCTGCTTCCAGGGCGGCGAACAGTTCCGGATCGAAATCCTTAGCCCAGGTAACGATATAGTCATAGACCTCGTCGGCGCTCATGCGGGAGATGACATTGCGGCTGACGTCATGCAGCTTGTCGATGTCGAACAGTGCGCCGGAGGAACTCATCTTCTTGGTGTTGAAGGGGAAGCTGTTGCGGTCTGCCATGGGGTTGGCCAGTCGCCACTCCTCGAAGTTGGAGTTCAGGAGGATCATCAGGTATTCCAGGACCGCAGGCACGGGAACGCCGGCTTCGAAATAGTAATCCAGAGCCAGTTCCGGATCCTTACGCTTGGAGAGCTTGCGCTTGGAACCGCCGTCCATCTTCATCAGCTGGGCGGTATGGATGTACTTCGGGCGTTTCCAGCCCATGGTATCGAACAACTGCAGATGGATCGGCAGGGTGGCCAGCCACTCCTCGCCGCGGACCACGTGGGTGGTGCCCATCAGATGATCGTCGACCACGTGGGCGAAGTGATAGGTGGGGATCCCGTCGGATTTCAGCAGGACCACGTCCTGATCATTCTCCGGCAGTTCCATCTTGCCCTTGACCAGATCGGTATGGTAGACCTTCTTGGCGGGGTCGCCAGGGGAACGGAAGCGGATGACATAGGGCTGCCCTGCTTCGATCTTGGCCTGGATCTCCTCGAAGGTCAGGTTGCGGCCGACCGCGTAGGCACCGTAGTAGCCGAAGTTTTCCTTACGCTCTTCCTGGAGCTTGTGCATCTCGGCCAGTTCTTCCTCGGTGGTGAAATCCGGATAGGCCAGGCCGCGGGCGACCAGTTCCTTGGCGAAGGTCTGGTAGATCGCTGCGCGCTGACGCTGGCGGTAGGGACCGTACTGGCCGTTGTCTCCCTCCAGGGTCGCGCCTTCATCGAAAGGCAGGCCAAAGCGTTTGAACACTTCCAGGATGGTCTGGACACCGCCGGGCACTTCCCGCTTCTGGTCGGTATCTTCGATCCGCAGGTAGAAAACGCCATCGCTCTGGTGGGCCAGACGCTCGTCGACCAAAGCACCATAGAGGTTGCCCAGATGCATGAAGCCGGTGGGGCTGGGTGCCATACGGGTGACCTTTGCACCTTCTTTTAAAGTGCGGGCCGGATATCTGGCTTCGATCTCTTCCGGTGTGGTCGTAATGTGGGGAAACAAATAGGCCGCTAAGGCTTGGTAGTCCATTTCACTAACGCTCCTTACTTTCACTTTTCTTGGTTTTGGCAAAGGTGATCTTATTTTCCTTGCCCTGGATCAGCCGCTTGATATTGTCTTTATGGCGGATGAAGGACATGACCATAAAGAAGGCTGACAGTAGAATGACCTCTGTTCCGTGGATCTTTCCGACATATAAGAAACATGTGGTGATAAAGGCGACTGTCATCGCGGTCAGCGCTGTGACGGACATGTACTGCAGTCCGAACAGGACGATCAGCGAAGGGATGGCCGCGATCAGGAACACGCGGAAGTCGATGGCGATCCACACGCCAATGGAGGAAGCAAAGCCTTTACCTCCTCTGAATTTCAGATAGAACGGAAAATTGTGCCCCAGGACGACGCCGACGCCGGCCCAGAGTCTGAGATTGGTATTGGCGAAGCCGAATCCATAGATCCAGCCGGCGATACAGACCGCAAGCACGCCTTTGGAAATGTCCAGGATCAGGGTGATCACTCCGCTGCCGGCGCCGAAAACACGGGCCATGTTCGTGGTCCCCGCGTTGCCGCTGCCGTAGTTGCGGATATCCTTGCGGAAGTGCAGGACACTGATCATCCAGGCGGTCTGGATACAGCCGACGCCATACCCGATCAATAAACAGATCAGACGTTCTTTCATGACGAAATGATCCTCCGTTTATTTAGAGTCCTTTTCTCCTCGTTCCCGAATGATGAAGCGGATCGGCGTTCCTCGGAAGCCGAAGGCATCACGCAGACGGTTTTCCAAATACCGTTTATATGAAAAATGCATCAGCTCCGCATCGTTGACGAACAGAACGAATGTCGGAGGTTTGACCGAGACCTGAGTCATGTAGAAGATCTTCAGGCGCTTGCCCTTATCGGAGGGCGGCTGGAACATGGCCATGGCATCGTACAGGATGTCGTTGAGGACACCGGTCTGCACCCGCAGGTTCTGGTTCTCGGCCACACTGTTGATCACATCGAACAGCTGGCTGACCCGCTGCCCCGTCTTTGCCGAGATGAACATCTTCTCCGCGTAAGGCATGAAGGACAGGGTCTCGTCGATATCACGGATGTACTGGTACATGGTCTTGTCATCCTTCTCGATGGCATCCCACTTGTTGACCGCGACGATGACGCCCTTGCCGTTGTCATGGGCGATACCGGCGATCTTGGCATCCTGCTCGGTCAGCCCTTCGACTGCATCGATCATCACGATGGCGATGTCGCAGCGTTCTACGGCGGTGACGGCCCGCAACACTGAATAATGCTCGATCGATTCCTTGATCTTGCTGTGCCGGCGGATGCCCGCGGTATCGATGAAGATATACTCTTTACCTTCAAAGGTGACCTTGGTATCGATGGCGTCTCGGGTGGTACCCGCGATGTCGCTGACGATGACCCGCTCCTCACCCAGCAGGCGGTTGATCAGAGAAGATTTGCCCGCATTGGGCTTGCCGATCACGGCGATGTGCAGGATCTCCTCCTCCTCTTCGCCGGCATCCTCCGGCGGGAAATGCTCAAGGACAGCGTCCAGCATGTCACCGACGCCCTGCATCTGCTCCGCGGAGATCGGGTAAGGATCGCCCAGGCCCAGTTCATAGAATTCATAGATGGCCGAGACATCCCGCATGTTGTCCAGCTTGTTGACCGCGATCACCACCGGCTTCTTGGACCGGCGCAGCATGTTGCCGACTTCCAGATCCGCATCGGTCAGGCCTGTGCGGCCATCGGTCACAAAGATGATGACGTCCGCCGTATCGATGGCGGTCAGCGCCTGCTCCCGCATATACTGGAGCAGCTGATCATCGGTCTTCGGTTCGATACCACCGGTATCGATCAAGGTATAGGAACGGCCCAGCCATTCACTTTCCGCGTAGATACGGTCCCGGGTGACGCCCGGTGTATCCTTTACGATCGAAACTTTTTTACCCGCCAGCCGGTTGACCAGGGTGGATTTGCCCACATTGGGCCGGCCGACGATCGCAACGATAGGTTTCAATGAACCAACTCCTTGTCTGTCATATAACTGTCTATTCTGCGGATATCATACACTATCCGCCGGATTCTGTAAAGCTTTTAGTAGAGTTCCAGGAAGGCCGCCTGGGTGCCTCTGCGGCTGCCGGCGAACCTGTGGGAGAAATAATAATCCGGATGGCACTTGGTGCAAAGGTCCGTGACGGTGATGTGGGCCTGGGTGATGCCCGCCTCCAGAAGCGCTGCTTCATTAGCCTGCCACAGATCCAGATAGCGCTTGTCCTCCGTCGCCGCGGGCAGAAGCAGACTGCCTGCCTGCGCCGGGAAAGCTTCCCGGAAGGGGCGGTACACATCCTCTCCGACCTCGAAACAACAGGGTCCGATGGAAGGACCGATGCCCACCAGGATATCGGCCGGAACACAGCCATGGTCCTCCTGCATGCGGCGGACCATGGACGCACCGATCTTCTTCAGCGTGCCCTTCCAGCCCGCGTGGGCCAGTCCGATGACCTCCCGGACCGGATCCAGGAAGAACAGAGGCACACAGTCCGCATGGAAAGTGACCAGGGCCACATGTTTTTTGTCAGTGATCAGACCGTCCACCTGCTCCAGCATCGGCTGCTTCAGGATGCCGCTGCCGCGGTACTGCTGGTCCACATACAGGATCCTGTCCCCATGGACCTGGTCCGAAAAGACCATATCGCCACAATAAATGCCTGTGGCCTGGCTCATCCGCTGGAAATTGCGCATGACCGTCTGCGCGTCATCTCCCCGCTTGAACCCCAGATTCAAAGATGCGTAGAAGCCCTGGCTCATACCGCCGCGCCGGGTGGAAAAGGCATGATGTACCTTGCCGGTCCGGTCAAAGGAGGGAAAGGTGGTGTAAAAAAGGTTTCCTTCCTCGTGGATCGTCAGTGTATTGCTTGAAAACTCCATGGTCAGCCTCCTTCGCCAAAGGCATTTTCTAAATGTTGCAAGTGTCCGTCGCCATAGATGGCGATCACATCAAACCGGGCTTCCTGTTCCAGCCCTCCGTGCTGCAGCAAGTACAACCTGAAGGCCCGCAGCATATGCTGCCGCTTCTTCCAGTCGACGGCCTCTAACGGATCCCCGTAAGCCGTGCTGCTGCGGTATTTGACCTCACAGGCGACCAGCGTCCCCTCTGGGCTTCTGCACACGATGTCCAGCTCCCCGGCGCGGGTATAATAGTTCCGCTCCAGGATCTGATAGCCATGCTGCTTAAGATATCTTGCCGCCTGCTCTTCTTTTGCACTACCGGTCTTGCGATGGTTCATATAAAGTTTTTGATAAAACTCCTTCTATGGATGGGACAGGGTCCATATGTACGGATCGCCTCGATGTGGTCCTTGGTCCCGTAGCCCTTATGCTTCGCAAATCCATATTCTGGATAGATCTCATCATAGACCCGCATGATCGCGTCTCGCGTTTCCTTGGCCAGGATGCTGGCCGCCGCGATGGACACACTCTTCGCGTCTCCCTTGATGATCCCCTGCTGCGGGATCCGGATCTGCGGGATCGTCAACGCATCGATCAAGATCAGCTCAGGCTGCGGGTCCAGGGCTGCCACAGCCTGGCACATGGCCTCCTTTGTGGCTTCCAGGATGTTGATCCGGTCGATGACCTGCTCATCGATGATGCCGATGCCAAAGCTTACAGCCTGGGCTTCGATGGCGGGCTTCAGGACCGCCCGGCGCTTTTCACTGAGCTTTTTGGAATCATTGACACCGTAGACCGGCTGTTCTGGATCCAGAATGACAGCCGCCGCAACGACAGGGCCTGCCAAAGGTCCACGGCCGGCCTCATCCATGCCCGCCACCAGACGGATGCCCTTGGATGCGGCCTGCTCCTCATATTCCGACATGATCTGGTAGCGCTCCTTCAGCGCTTCCAAGGATAAACCTGCCATAGATCAGCCTTCCTCCTGCTGCGGATACTCCAGGGAGATGCGGCCGATCTTGCCGGAACGGAATTCCTCGATCAGCATGCGGGCGGTACGGGAAAAGTCCGTGATACCGCCGGACATCAGGAAACCTCGGCCCTTGCCGATCCGCTCGATCAACGGGACGGCCTCCATCTGCAGGTCCTCCTCACCCAGCTTATAGCGCTCCTTAAGAAGTGCGGGATACTGCTCCTTCAGGAACCGGATGAGCTGGTAGGCCAGTTCGTCCATGTCCAGCAGTTCATCCTTGATGGAACCGACCATGGCGATGCGCTCCGCCTGGGTCTGGTCCTCGAACTTCGGCCAGAGCATACCGGGCGTATCCAGCAGCTCCATGTTGTTCTTCAATTTGATCCACTGCTTGCCGCGGGTCACGCCCGGCTTGTTGCCGGTCTTGGCGCCTGCACGGCCCGCCAATGTATTGATCAACGTGGATTTGCCCACGTTGGGGATGCCGGTGATCATCATGCGGATGGGACGTTCCTTCAGCCCCTTGGCCTTGTCCCGCTCCCGCTTCTCCTTGCACAGTTCCGCGGCAACGGCGCCGATCTTATCAGTTCCCAGCCCGGCCAGACTGTTGAGCTCGACCACACCGAAGCCCTGGGCCTCATACCAGGCCGTCCAGGCCTTGGTGACCTTGGGATCCGCCAGATCGCTCTTGTTGATGGCAATCATCCGCGGTCTGCGCTTCCAGACCTCGTCCAGGTAGGGATTCTTACTGCTGAAAGGGATCCTGCCGTCCACGACCTCGATCACCAGGTCCACCAGCTTGATGTCTTCCTCCATCTGGCGGCGGGTCTTGGTCATATGGCCGGGAAACCAGTTGATCATGGCCTTGCTTTCACTCATGACATAAATCCTTTCCTTGTGAAAAAGAGTCCGGACGCATTTACCGGACTCTGTATGTTTTTACTCAATAAAACCGATATTTTTGAAAGGCCAGATCCTTAGGCTTGCCTTTCCGACGATGCGGGATTTAGGCACCATGCCGATGGACCTGTAGCGGCTGTCCTTACTGACGATTCGATTATCGCCCAGCACAAAGTAACAGTCATCCGGAACGGTGACCGGGAAGGAGACCTGGCCGCTGATCGGCGTGGTTTCCACGGCGATGTACTTCTCGACCAGTTCGATGTCATTGACGAAGACCTTGCCGTCGCGCAGATCGATCACATCCCCCGGCAGGCCGATGATCCGCTTGATGAGGAAGACCTTTTCCCCATTCTCGACAGACGGGAATACGATCACATCACCCCGGACAGGCGCGGTGAACCGGTAGATGAATTTATTGACGATGACCATGTCGTTGGCATAGACCGTGGGCTGCATGGACGTGCCCACCACCTTGTTGTTCTGGGCCACAAAGGTGATGACGAACCAGACGATGACCAGCGCGATGGCCAGTTCCTTGATCCAGCCCAGGATCCCCAAAAGCACTGAACCAACGGCTCTTCTGCGGTCCCTACGGTAGATCTTTTCCTTTTGCTCGTCTGTACCTGTGACCGGATTACCGTCCAGGTCCAACTCTACATAGTCACTCTTCTTCTTTTTACTGCGCTTCTTCTCTTCAGGCTCTTCTTTTGCACGCCCAGCGGCCTTTACGGGTTTTTCCGGTACCTTCTGTGTGTGCGCCGTGGCTTCCGCCTGATCCAATATATCGTCAAAATCGAACTTTTTCAGTTGCGAATGATTATTCGTTTTCGTAGTTACTGTTCTTTCCTTTTCGGTTTCGAACAGATCGTAGGTTTTCTCTTCTCTATCCATTATGCTTCTCCAGCTTCGAACAAACCCCGTAAATAACTTTAAAAGAGGGACTTTGATGAAAGTCCCTCTTGCCGGAACATCCAATGAAATCAGATACGTTCCTTGACCTTGGCAGATTTACCGACTCTGTCACGCAGGTAGAACAGCTTCGCCTGGCGAACTTTACCTCTGCGGACAACCTCAATATGATCTACTGTCGGAGAATTGAGCGGCCACGTTTTCTCAACGCCGACGCCGTAGGATACACGACGTACGGTGAAGTTCTCGTTTACACCGCCACCCTGGCGCTTAATGACAACGCCTTCGAACATCTGGATACGTTCTCTCGTACCTTCAACGATACGGGCATAGACACGCAGTGTGTCACCTACACGGAATGCAGGTACGTTGTCCTTAAGCTGCTCATTTTCAATCTTTTTGATGATTTCGGGATTCATGAGCTAACCCTCCTTTCTCTCCAGGACACTCAATAATACATGCTTGCTTCTATAGAAAACCGGCAAGTTGCGATACCAGCGGAGCATCCGATATTTAGCTTTACAAGTATAACATACTCTATACTTGATTTCAACTGTGATTTTTCACAATTTCCGCGTATATTTTGCGTTCCTTTGCACTCATCCGCTCCGGATCCAGCAGGTCCGGACGCCGCTCCAGAGTGATCTTCATGGACTCCTTAAGGCGCCATTCTTCGATGGCCGCGTGATTGCCGGACAGGAGCACTTCCGGCACCTCCAGGCCTTCAAAGACCCGGGGCCGCGTATACTGGGGATACTCCAGATACATGCCGGAAAAAGACTCGTCCTCAGCGGAGGTACTGTTGCCCAGCACCCCTTCTACCATGCGGGATACGGCATCCATCACCACCAGCGCCGGCAGTTCTCCGCCCGTCAGCACATAGTCCCCGATGGAGATCTCGTCGGTGACGATCATGTCCAGCGCCCGCTGGTCGATACCCTCATAATGGCCGCAGAGCAGGATCAATTCCTCTTCCTGGGCCAGTTCCCGGGCGATCTGCTGGCTGAAGGTCCGCCCCTTGGGCGTCATATAGACGACACGGGGCTTCTTCTCTTTTCCACGGACGATGTCCTGCCAGCACTCATATACCGGCGCTGCCTCGATGACCATACCGGCCCCGCCGCCGAAGGGATAATCATCCACATGGCGGAACTTGTTGTGGGTATAGTCCCGGATATCGACCGCTTCCACGGAAAGGACACCCGCTTCCATGGCCCGGCCCATGATACTGGTCCGTGCCGTTTCCAGGATCATTTCCGGGAATAACGTCATGACTGTGAATTTCATTTATTTCAGGCCTTCCATCCAGCGCATGAGGATCCGCTTCTCTTCCACATCGATCTCCAGGATACAGTCCTCGATGATGGGCAGCAGCAGTTCCTTACCCTCCGCGTCTTCCACGACCAGCACATCATTGGCACCGGTCTCCATGACATCGGAGACGGTCCCGACCTTTGCTCCGGACTCGTCAAAGACCTGGCAGTCCAAAAGGTCCTTGAAGAAGTATTCATCCTCCTCCAATGGCAGCGCGTCCTCCCGGGTGACCCAGAGAGAAAAGCCCGCCAGGGCCTCGGCCTGATTGCGGTCCTCCACACCCTTCAGGTGCAGCAGGATCAGATTCTTGAAATGGGATGCCTTCGTGATCTCATATTCTGTCACGTGCTCCTCTTCCCCTTCCCGGGCCAGGAGCACCTTGTCCATATCCAGAAAACGATCCGGCTCGGAAGTGACCGGGAATACTTTTACATCGCCCCGGATCCCGTGGGCACTGGTGATCTGCCCGATACGAAACAGGTCGTCCATTTTACCTTGCCTTTCTATCTCCGCGTAAGGGTACAAGAAGCGAGAAGGTTTGGTTCCTCCTCGCTTCTACATGCACTTTCAGACGTCAAGATCAGATGATCTCCACGACAACCTTGTCGTCGTCCTTGACAGACGCGGCTTTTACTACGGTACGGATCGCCTTGGCGATACGGCCTTGCTTTCCGATCACTTTACCCATGTCTTCAGGCGCAACGTGGAGCTCCACGACCAGCGTGCTCTCCTTCTGCGTCTCGGTAACGGTAACCTGATCCGGATGGTCGACCAAAGCCTTCGCGATGATTTCTACCAGTTCCTTCACAGCTTTTCCTCCTGATTCCGGATGATTACTCGATACCGGCGATCTTAAGGAGCTTTTTAACTGTGTCAGTCGGCTGCGCGCCCTCGGCAAGCCATTTGGAAGCCACTTCCTGATTGATCTGGATAACGCTCGGCTCCTTGGTCGGATCGTAGATACCTACTTCTTCAATGAAACGGCCGTCACGCGGATAGCGAGAATCCGCAACAACGATACGATAGAAAGGTGCTCCCTTGGAACCCATTCTCTTTAATCTCATCTTAACCATGATTGTTTCACCTCCTGCGATTATTCTTATAGAAAACCATGTAGTATGGTACTTCCCAAAAAGTGTTTTACAGTCCGAAAGGATTCTTGCCTCCGAACAGACCCGCCAGCCCGCCGCGGCGTTTGCCCTTCATGGCACCGGAGAACTGTTTCATCATCTGTTTGGACTGTTCATACTGCTTCAGCAGCTGGTTGAGCTCCTGGATACTGACGCCCGCGCCTTTGACGATCCGCCGTTTGCGGGATGCGTTCAGCACATCCGGATGGCGCCGCTCATAAGGTGTCATGGAGCGGATGATGGCCTCGGTCCTGCCGAGTGCGCTTTCATCGACCTCCACGTCCTTCAGCTTGCCGCCGACGCCCGGCATCATGCTGAGCAGATCGTTCATATTGCCCATCTTTTTGACCTGCTGCATGCTTTCGAGCAGATCATCCAGGCCGAAGTCATTGGACATCATACGGGCACTGACCTCCGCCGCCTTTTCCTCGTCGATGGCCTGGGAGGCCTTTTCGATGAGGGAAAGCACATCGCCCATGCCCAGGATCCGGGAGGCCATACGGTCCGGATAGAAGGCTTCGATGTCGGTCAGCTTTTCGCCGATACCGGAGAACTTGACCGGTTTGCCGGTGACCGCGCGGATCGACAGCGCCGCACCGCCACGGGTATCACCGTCCAGCTTGGTAAGGATCACACCGGTGACATCCAGCATCTCGTCGAAGCTTTCCGCCACGTTGACCGCGTCCTGACCTGTCATGGAATCGACCACCAGCAGGATCTCTGTCGGCTGTACCGCCGCTTTGATCTGCCTAAGCTCCTCCATGAGTTCTTCATCGATGTGCAGACGGCCCGCCGTATCCACCAGGACCACGTTGCAGTCCTGCTTTCTGGCTTCTTCCACACCGCGGGCTGCGATCTCCACCGGGCTGATGTCCGTACCCATCTCGAAGACCGGTACACCGACCTGCCCGCCGACGACCTGCAGCTGCTTGACCGCCGCCGGACGGTATACGTCACAGGCGACCAGCATCGGCCGTTTGCCATCTTTTTTCATCAATCCGGCCAGCTTGGCAGCCATGGTGGTCTTACCTGCACCCTGCAGACCGACCAGCATCATGACCGTGAAGCCCTTGTCGGAATAATTCAGTCCGGTCTTGCCCTCGTCTCCACCCATGAGGCGGATCATTTCCTCGTGGACGATCTTGATGACCTGCTGACCCGGGGTCAGACTGGCCATGACGTCCTGACCGACGGCACGTTCCGTGACTTTGTTGATAAAATCTTTGACGACTTTGAAATTGACATCTGCCTCCAGAAGCGCCAGTTTGACTTCGCGCATTGCGGCTTTGATGTCCTTTTCAGTCAGCGCTCCCTTCCCTCTTAATTTCTTAAAGGTGTTTTGGAGCTTATCGGATAAACCCTCAAATGCCATTTCAAAACTCCATGGTATAGGCTGCGATCTCGCCGATCAGCCGGTCCTTGTCGGCGCCCATGGCCTTTCTGGCTTCTTCCGCCAGGGCCCGGATACGCAGGAACCGCTGGACCAGATGCAGCTTATCTTCGTAATTGTTCAAGGCGGCCAGAGCCCGTTTCAGACTATCGTGTACGCCCTGGCGGCTGATCCCCAGGATCTCGGAGATCTCGCCCAGCGAATAGTCCTCCAGGATGTGCATGCGCACCACATCTTTCTGGTTGTCGGTGAGCAGCTCTCCGTAAAAATCAAACAATAAAGTAGTTTCGTAGATCGACTCCATGACCGGACCTTCATGCAAAAGTATACCGCTGTAAAGGCGAAAACCTTGACAGCGGTATTCATTATACTATAGGAATCTTTCAGTGTCAATAGCGAATGGAAAGATTATTTGTCCAGTTCCTTCTCGATCCGCTCGATCAGGATGTTCATGGCCTGGATACGGGCATATTTCTTATCCTGGGACTGGATGATGTACCACGGAGCGAACTCGGTGGAGGTCTTCTGGAGCATGTCGTTGACGGCACCCTCGTACAGATCCCACTTCTCGCGGTTGCGCCAGTCTTCGTCCGTGATCTTCCACTGCTTCTCCGGCGTATTCTGCCGATCCTGGAAGCGGCGCAGCTGCTCGTCCTTATCGATATGTACCCAGAACTTCAGGATGATGGCACCCCACTCGGACAGTTCCTTCTCGAACTCGTTCATTTCCTGGTAGGCCCGCTTCCACTGCTCTTCGGTGGCAAAGCCTTCCAGACGCTCGACCATGACACGTCCATACCAGGTGCGGTCGAAGATGCCGATATGACCGGTACGTGGCAGACGGTTCCAGAAACGCCACAGATACTGATGATGCAGTTCATCCGGCGTCGGGGAAGCGATGGGGTTCACTTCGTAGCCACGCGGGTCCAGACCGGAGGCCACACGCTTGATGTTGCCGCCCTTGCCGGCCGCATCCCAGCCTTCATAGGCGATGATGACGGGACGTTTCGCACGGTACAGCTCGTTGTGCAGCTTTCTCAGACGACGGCGGGCTTTCTTGAGTTCTTCTTTATACTCATCCTGCTCCAGGGTCTTATCCAGCGGAACGTCCGCAAGCAGGGGCATATCCAGCATTTTGAAAGACTCCGGCTCGATGGTGCGCATCTGCGGATAATGGCCGTCCCAGGAACCCGGGCCGATCTTGCGCAGAGAACCGTCCTGCTTGGCCTGCAGTGCGCTTTCGATGGACTGCACGATGGTGCGGTAGATGTCCAGATGCTGGCTGTTCTGGTCCTCAGAAGCGATGATGTTCCAGGGTGCTTCTTTGGTATGGGTGGCGCTGAGGGCCTCCTCATAAACATCCAGGTATTCGTCGTAATGCTTGTTCTGCTCCCAGTTCTTCTTGGTGACGCGCCATGCGGTGTTCAGAGAGCTCTCCAGCTTCTCAAAACGCTTCTTCTGCTCCTTCTGGCTGACATGCAGGAAGAATTTCAGGATCAGATAACCGTCATCGACCAGCTGGCGTTCGAAAACATTGATGTTGTGCAGGCGGCGCTTGACCTCCTTAGCGGAGACCTTGCCCTCCAGACGGTAGTTGGTGACTTCCTGATACCAGCTGCGGTCGAAGATGCTGAACTGGCCGTACAGCGGAATCTTCGTCCAGTACCGCCACATGATGGGTTTACGAAGCTCATCCTCAGAGGGTTCGGTGATGGAATAGGTCTTGAATCCACGCGGATCCAGAGCCAGGATCACGTCGGACAGTACACTGCCCTTACCTGCGGCGCCCCAGCCCTCGAACAGGATGATCACCGGAAGGCCGGCCTGCTTGACTTCCTGCTGCAGGACGCCCAACCGGGCTTTTAAAGTCTCGATTTCTTCTTTGTACGCTGCCTTATCGACTTTCCGTTTTAAGTCTACAGTCTCTAACATAATCTGGTTTCCTCCTGCCAGGCCTTAGCTCATATAATTATCATCGATATCGTCCATGGGTTCTTCCGTAGGATCATAGTCGTTGTGTTCATCCATGCCGAAGCCACCCATATTTTCACGAATACCGACACGCTTCTCGTTCCGCTCTTTTTCGACCATATCCGACAGCAGATCCTTGACCGTCTTGGAATGACGGATCCGCTTGATGTCGAATTCCGGCATCGTCTTATCACCCGCGCAGCAATGGATGGTGCCCAGGCCAAACATACGCTCGAAGAAAGAACGACGCAGTGTCAGGTCCGTGATGCGGTACAGACGCACTTCATCCTCGTTGCGGGAGAAAAAGCCGATGTCGATGATCAGCTTGCTTTCCGTAGCGCGATAGCGGGTAAAGGACAGCGGCAGTCCTAAAAAGGTATGCTTGCGGTCCTTCCATACATATTCAGGCTTATTTTTCCTGCCCATGGGTTAATTCCTCCCTGTAATTGGTCTATTCGAACAATTTATAATCATTATACATGATAGAAACTGATTTCACAAGAATTATTTCAGCTCTTTGCACAAGAAACCGAAGACCATGTCGTCATTGTCCGGCAGGTCCTCATGGCCGAAATCCGGATACAGAATATGCTCCTTCGGACAGGGATTGATGCCCTGATATTGTTCCAGTTCCCGAACGGGCATATCGACCAACATAAGTCTGAAACTCCTTATTGCAAGATTTTTCTGTATTGTACCATATCAGATGAAAAAAACAAGAGACCCGGCCTTGCATCTGTGCTATAATAGGAATGGAGGTGATCTTATGATCTATACGGCCCGCACAAAAGCGGCGATGCGCTTTGCCTACCAGGCCCACCATGGCCAGACCGACAAAAGCGGCCTGCCCTATATCTACCATCCGATCCATCTGGCGGAACAGATGACCACCGAGGAGACCACACTGGCGGCTCTTTTGCATGACGTGATGGAAGATACACCCTATACCCTCGAAGATATGAAAGAGCTGGATCTACCGGCATCGGTCTGTAAGGCTCTTACACTGCTCACCCATCCAGAAGGTGTGCCCTATATGGAGTATGTACGCGCCTTGCGTGATGATCCCATTGCCCGCGCGGTAAAGCTAGCGGACTTAAGGCACAACAGTGACCTGTCCCGTCTGGACAAGGTCGATGCCAAGGCTCTGGCACGTGTCGAAGAATACAAAGAAGCGATCCGGATCCTGGAGGAATCCCTCTGAGGATCGGATCGCTTTTTTATTGATACCAATGCAGTGGAAGGCCCAGGTCCTGGATGTACCCATCTTCCGCCAGGGCAATGACACATAATAACGCACCCCAGTGATAGAACCGGTCGCTGTTTGGCACGTCACACCCTGCTCCAGATATGGCGGAATAATTCTCATGGATATGCCGGTGTTCCGACCATTCCTTCACGAACAACCGGGCGGATTTCTGGGCCAGGTCCTTACGCACATCTGTAAGGCCGGTGCGCGCCAATGCCAGATACACCAGGAAGTTCAAGGGTGCCCATACGCGGCCGCGCCAGTAGTTCTGGTCTGGGAACGCCGGGTCATTGCGGGCAATGGAAGGCAGCATCCAGTCCCCATAAAACTCCTCCGGATCGAAATAGTGCTGGGCGATCCTTTCCTGCCGCTTGGGCGTCACATCCGGAGAAAACAAAGCGTAGAAGTTCGTGGGCGAGATCCTGCGGGAGAAGGCGCCGGTATCGGTCCTGCGGTTATAATAGAAGCCCCGCTCCTCATCCCAGAGCTGCTCCAGGCCCCGGCAGGCCTGATCCATGCGGCCTTGCAGCTCCGGCAGACGTTCCTCACGGCCGATCTCCCGGGCCAGTTCGATCAAGGACCGGCAGTCCAGGATATACAATCCGGTCAGGCCCACGTCTTCCAGGGCCAGACGGTTGCTTTCTGCAATAAAGGGGATGTCTTCATACATGGGCGAATTGTCCAGTCCGCTCTCCAAAGCCGCGCCGTACCGGTCATGGACCCCTTCGGACTCCCAGCGGTTGCCATACAGTACGGGGATGGCCTCGCTGCCCCAGCAAAGCGCGCCGCTTTCGTTCATCCTGTGGGCGGCAAACCACTCGTTCCAACGCAGAAGATCATCGAACATATCCTCCACGATCCACTTGTCCTTGTAGATCCGGTAGGTCTCCAAAAGCATGGCACTGCCCACAGGCGGCTGGGACCTGTCCGCACTCACCTGCCCGGTCGCATAGGCGAAATTCGGCACGAAGCCAGCGCTGGTCTGCTCATTCAGGATCTCCTGCAGATTGCTGTAGGCCAGTTCTCTGCTGCCCAGAGCCGCCATGAAGCCTGCAAAGAAGGTATCCCAACAGAACAGCACATATCCACCATTATTGATGCTCCACAGCCGGCTGACCGGCGAGATCACCCGGTTCTTTTTTGGATCGTAGATGGTGTCCCACCCCAGGGCAGATTCCAGCGCCTCGTACATGGCCTGCATGGGACCATAGGCCTTAAGCTGCTCGTCATGGTGCCGGCACCGTTCACTGACGATATGCTCCACCTCTTCCAGCGTACGGTACTTGCCCGTGGAGATAGCCACCGGGCCATCCAGCACTACGCACAGGCAGGCCGTCTGGACCGGGATGTTCGGATCCCAGGCAGGCGCGCCAGTGGTATATACGACCGTTTCCGACATATCATGGGTCCCGATCAGGGTCCTGCCCTGCTGCATAACGGTACCACCTCTGCACCACAGGAACCCACCTTCCACGACCAGCATGGCCGGATGCATCTGCTGCCTGAGGGGCTCGACCAACAGGACCAGATCCTCGCCATCATAGGCGGACTGTACCCGGATCTCAAGATCACACCATTCCAGGCGCAGTTCCGTATAGGACCCATCGAAGGCATGGGCTCCGGGGAATACTGTCTCTGCCGATGTCTGTCCGTCCGCTCCCTGGAAGCGTCCGATCAAAGCTTCTTTTAAGTAGTGCCCCTCCCTGTACTCTTTGAGGGCCAGGTTCAGGGCAAAGCCATCCGGCATATGGACATGAGAAAGCACACTGCGCACATTCCAGGTATGCCAGCCTTGTAAGTACTCATTCTTCAGCATCTGGTAATTCATGACCGAACTCCTACCGCTTTTTTATATCACTGTTATATGATGTGATTGTATCATCACGACTTAAGGCTGTAAAGTGCAAAGATAAGTGCAGACTTATATAAATGAATACGAAAAAACCGCTGAAACCCTTTGTTTCAGCGGTTTTTCTTAGACCGGAGATGAAGAGATTTGAATTATGCGATTGACCCCACGAAACACTTTTCATGGTGCTGAAAATCCGCTAAAATAGCGGATTTTTCACTTCTCGACTTTCATTCCTCACCATATAACTGTACTCGCTTGTGGGTACAAATGTGGGTACAAATCCGCGGTTTTCAGCTATACATATGTCGTATAAATATAGACACCACCTCCGGATTCCTCCAGGGGCCTAAGATTTAACTTGCCTGTAACTTGCTGCATTGACTAAATGCTGACTAAAAGCCGACTTTTCTTGACTAAACTTACTGCAGATATTCGCTGCTCGACCATCCGGTGATCTTCCCATAGGTCACATGCAGCCACACCACGCCCCCGACCTTCTTATGCTGCCCGTCACAGGAGCACGTCTTTTCATACGGTATAGCTCCCAGGATCGATCCTGACGGCGGTTCCGTTCTGATGTTCAGTCCTGCTCTTGCGATGACCGTCCAGGTCTTCTTATACTTATCATCCTTCTGCTCAACCAACTGAATCAGCTGGCCAGTCCGGATCAGGTTCGCATTCTTAATGTTATTCAATGCCTTCAGTTTTGCCACTGTAGTTCCTGCCGCCTTAGCGATCGCAGACAACGTATCACCCTTCTTGACCGTGTAGGTGGTTGTACCTTTCGCGATCGTGATTCCGGTGGTCGTCGTAGTCGTCTGCTTCGCTTCTGTCGGCGTCAGCTTCTTTGCGATGGTCTTGTAGTCCGGGCAAATGAATCCGCTGATGTAACGGAGGTCCACGTCTCTCTGGATCTTCTTGACCTGGCTCGGCGTGCCCGCATTCCCTTCGACCACGCTGAAGGTGTTTTTGCCCACACTTACGACGATGCCGACATGGTCATGGTAATTCTTTCCAGGAGCATCCCCTGTCTTCGGAGCGTCCCAGCCGTAGATGACTTCGTCACCGATCTTCGGCTTATGGGCATCATCCTCCACCCAGATGCCGAGCTTCTTTGCCTGTTCGATCAGCTGGCCACACGACAGGGAGATGGGCACGTACTCTGCGATTCCGGCCTTGATCATGGCAGCCGAGGCGGTCTCCGCACACCAGGCATAGGATTCATACGCCTGCGGAAGGCCGTGCTTCTTCGCGTAGTCGTTCCATATCTTCATGATCTCCTTGTGGATCGAGCTGCCCTGCTTGCCGCCAACCCACTTTGTGACGATGGATACCACGCTCTTTCTCAGTTCTGATTCTGTCATAGCTTTTGCTCCCTCTCCAGCTGCTCCACCTTGTGTTTGATGTAGGAATTACCATCGTGTTTCCTATAGTAGTCGTATTGTTCGTGGAACCGCTGCAGTTCTATTTCATCAGGTGGATGATCTCTCTCAACTCTAGCGAGGAATGACACCAGGAAGTTCTTACAAGCTTCCATATCGCCTTTCTCGACCTTCTTCTCCAATGTGTCAATTTTGGCTCCAAGCGCCTGTATATCGGCCTTCACGGCCCCTCCTACCCAGTCCTTAAGATTCTTCTTCAAGAAGGCTATGCCGGAGATCAACGCGACCATGAAGGCCACGAACATCCCGATATCTCCCAATGTGATGTTCTCCATTACTCTGCCTCCTGAATCTCTGAATCTACCAGATGGACGCCGCTGTCCGCCAGGCCTTCGCCGATGATATATCCAATCAGCGTGGCGCCTGCCATGATGCAGGCTGTGACCTGGGTGATCTGATTCTCCGGAGTCCCATACAAGATCAGCAGCTGTGTGATGAACCCTACCACAGCCAGCCAGAACTTGCGCGACGTCAGCTTACGTTTCCAATCGATCATGCGTATACCTCCTCTTCTTCACCACCGTGGTATTCGATGTCCGGCTTCTTGGACCTTTCGATCTCAATGTCCAGACTGATCACGGACAGCACTTCTTCATTGCCTCCGAAGATCCTCACTTCCGCGACTCCTTCCATCATTCCAACCGATAACGCTGCCGGAATGATGAATGAAGCTACGTTCCCTTCCGTTACGACATCCAGATAGACTCCATACCTGGTACCTGTGCGCGACAGGAAGCTTATATGAGCCTGCGCCGTGTAACCCTCGAGGATGAAGTCCTCTCCCTTCTCATCAACGCATGTGATCACGACTTCCCTTGTCGTGCCTTCCTTGTAGCTAATTGACATTTCGGACAATGTGCTTCACCCCCGATTTCTTTGTTACTACCGTGCCCAGCCGATCCGTCTTCCGGATGGCTGCTCCCACGGTGTCCCGATATATAAGCTCTGCGGCCACCGCTTCCCTTCCAGAGACGATGACCGCTTCCCTGCTTGTTTTGCTGACCCGCACTGTCAGCCTGGTGGTCTGATGGATCGGCGGGCTGGATTCGAATGTCAAATAGAACCATGATCTACTCATTCCAGACCCCTCCCGCATTCCGACCATAGACAGCTATCAGATAGACACCATCGCCGCTCGTGAGCTCTTCATCGACCACAGAGATCCTCCCCTGCGCACCTGCTGCAAGATTGGTCCCTGTCTCGACCAAGACACCGACGCCTCGCTGCGGCATGACACCGTTCTTGACCGCTCTGGCTTCCCACTGGACCAGCGTCTGATCCGCTGTGAAGGTACAGATGCATTCGTCATGCCCACTTTCGTCCGAGATCCTCGTCTTATCCGGCGTGCCGATCGTGATAACCGGCGGTTCCTCCGAAGGCAGCGTGTAGTCTACCTCGATCTCCGCGCCGTATATATACGCATAGCCGGTCGTGTTCCTCGAGTTGCGTCGGACATAGATCAGGATCGTGAAGTTCGCGCCATAGTTGACGATCTGCTGCCATGTCAAGGCTCCTGTTGGGATCGTGATCGTCTTCGCGCTGGTCCCAAAGTTCTCGCTCGCCGTGGTCCCACTCAAGGCCGATGTTCCATTGGCCAGTCTCGGAGCATACGAAGTTCCGGTCGCCAGGCTTCTTTCGTAACCTTTCACCTTGATCGTGAATGAGTTGATCGTCGCTCCTGCAGGAATATCTGAGAAGTTGAACCCCCGCAGGTACAGATACCGCGAGCTGGTCGATGCGTTGTTATTCGTGATCGTTGCATATGTCGGGCTGTCCGTGTTCGCGTACATGTTCTGTGCATTAGACACGCTCAAATACGACGCGCTGGAGACCGCATATGTGCTTGGGACTAATCTTATCGTAGCCATCGGCTACACTCCCTTCTTATGCAGACCACAGACCGTTGACTGCGCTCCGTCCGAAGACCTTGACGATATAGGTACCATCAGACCCGCCGATGGCCGTCTTGAAGTCCGAACCATTGATCTTGCAGGTGACCGCAGTATTGGCTGCCACCGTGGTGCCGTGCATGTTCACTGAACCGTTCGTGGTCGGGATCTCCGTTCCTGCATCATGCGCGCTGTTCTGAGTCGGCACCACCCGAACCGTATACTCGCTCAAAGCTGTGTCGCTGGTGAAACTGAACGTGGCCAGATTCTTGCCGCTGATCTCGGAGATCTTCTCCACATCCGGGCCGGTGATGGTGATGGCCGGGATAGCCGTGGAAAGCGTGATGGTAGCCGTACTCTCCGCGGATTCGTTGTAGACGTCGTCGCGGACCTTGATGTGCAGCGTATACTGACCGTCCGTTGCAGGAAGATTGACGCTCTTCGTGCCGGCAAATGTCTCCCAGGAAGCCGAGGCTTCTGTCGTATGCTGATCATAACCCCAGATCTTCATCGAAGTGACATCAGCGTCAGATGACGCGATCGTCAGCGTGACTGCCCTGTTGCTTGTGATACTCGCGCCGTTGTTGATCAAGAACGCCGATATCGACGGAGCGAGGGTGTCGAGTGTGAGATTAAAGAAATTCGCCATGATTCATTCTCCCCTCTTTTAGCTGAATGCCAGCGTTAAGTTGACTGCGGCCATAGAGACCACTGAGTTGTTTGTTACGTTCGTGAATGCCGACGTCTTGACGATATCTAACTGGACCAGCCGATCCGACGCCTTCGTGACAGTGAACGATATCCCGCTCTTCCCGACCCAGTTCGTTGAATCCGTGCTCGAATCCATGTAGCCGCCGCCTGACACACGTACGCCGCCAACCAGCGCTGTGCATGTTATCGTACTTATATTCTTCAGCGATTTGTCGACCGGCACCATGAACCTCGCATGCTTCGTCGATGACGTGATATATCCATTGATCGGAACCCCGCCATTGTCGCCGGCTATCGTGAACGTGTCTCCCGATTTGTAGTACATGTCAGCGATCAAATCGTCCATTCCTGCCGCCTTCTCGCCTCGTTCGATGTACCACCCACCATTGTAGTAAACAAACGCTACGAACTCTCCAGTTCCCCACGCGTTCAAGCCCGCATACTTACCGGTGGTATAATACACAGGTTTTGCTCCAGTATTGGAGACATTCAGATATACTGTTCCATTA
>CADBPG010000051.1 GCA_902796435.1 uncultured Eubacteriales bacterium
ACCGAGCAGGTCTCCGGCATGGTCAAGACCGGGCAGATCGCCCTGCCCTTGTATGATTCTTCCGAAGAAGAAGCCACAGACGAAGAGAACCTCTCCCCGACGCAGCAGACCCGCGCTGTCGCCGCCTGTGCCGACTATATCTATTACCATCTGTACGAAAAGATCTATCTGGAGGACCTGGCCGAACACGTCAAACTCTCGCCCAACTACCTCTCTACCCTGTTCCATAACAAACGCGGCATGACCATCCAGGCCTACATCCGCAGCCGCAAAGTTGAGGCAGCCTCCAACATGCTCTTGTACTCTGATTTCTCCATCGGCCAGATTAGCGAGATACTCTCCTTCAGCTCCACCAGCCATTTTATCCGCGTCTTCCGTCAGGAGACAGGCCTCACCCCCAAGGTGTTCCAGGAGCAGAACTACCACAACCGCAGAAGTATGCTGAAATCCTGATTTTTTCAGATCAGCCATTGGTTTATCACATCATGTTTTGTTATACTTAAATCAAAGAAATCATAAGGAGGTACTACAATGAGTTCTTTACTTGACCTCAACATTCCCAAGCTGGGATTTGGTCTGATGCGCCTGCCGAAACTGGAGGATGGCAAGTCGATCGATATCGAGCAGACAAAAAAAATGGTCGACATCTTCATGGATGCCGGTCTGAAGTACTTTGACACTGCATACGTATACGAAGGCGGCCTCTCTGAAGCTGCGGCAAAGGAAGCTCTGGTAGAACGTTACCCGCGCGAAAGCTTCTATCTGGCAACCAAACTGAATACCCACGCTCAGGGCACCGTCGATGCCGAGACCGCAAAGGCCCAGCTGACCACCAGCCTGGAGCGTACCGGCGCCGGTTATTTCGACTTCTACCTGCTGCATGCACTGGGCAAAGGCAACATCGATTCCTACGATGCATACGGTCTTTGGGACTTCGTCAAAGAAGCAAAGGAAAAGGGCCTGATCAAACACTATGGCTTCTCCTTCCATGACACCCCCGAATTCCTGGACGAACTGCTGACCAAGCACCCGGATGTAGAATTCGTCCAGCTGCAGATCAACTACGCCGATATGGAAGCTGCCAACGTACAGTCCCGCGGCTGCTACGAAGTTGCCCGCAAGCATGGCAAACCCATCGTCGTCATGGAGCCCGTCAAGGGCGGCACCCTGGCACAGCCCCCGGAACGCGTCACCAACATCTTAAAGGCCTCTGCGCCTGACGCCTCCCCTGCTTCTTGGGCGATCCGTTACGTCGCTTCGATGGAAGGCATCATGGTGGTCCTATCCGGTATGTCCAACATCGCACAGATGGAAGACAACGTCTCCTACATGAAGGACTTCAAGCCCCTGTCCGAAGAGGAACAGGCTGTTGTGAAAAAGGCACAAGAAGCTTTGGCATCTGTCGAGCAGATCCCATGTACCTCCTGCCGCTACTGCACACCCGGATGTCCCATGCAGATCAACATTCCTGGTGTCTTCAGTGCCATGAACAGCTACCTCATGTATGACAATCTGGAAGATGCCAAGCGTACCTACGGCTGGAGAACTTCCGAAGGCGGCAAAGCCTCTGACTGCATCGGCTGCGGCCAGTGCGAAGGCGAATGCCCACAGCACATCACCATTATTGATTGGCTGGCGCGAAGTGCGCAGACGCTTGAGTAAGTGTTATTAGACAAATATAGTCCCCTGTTATACCCCGTCGCTAGCGCGCAAGCGTAAACGCTTGTGCAAACCGCTCCTGGGCATAACAGGGGCCTTATTCTGTCTAAAAACAATTATTCACGCGTTACGCAAACCAAGTCCTGTTCACTAACGTTTGGCTCCAGCCAAAAAAAGCAGTATACTTGATGTCTCGTTATATTTCATCGATGCTTACGCTTCTGTCTCAGACAAGCAAAGAGCCATCTATATCCTGCTGAGCGTTTTGCACCTTTGGCGCACCAAGCGAAGCAGGATATAGAGGGCTCCCGCGAAGCAGGATGTAACAGGCTTATTTACTCGTAATCCTTTTGACTGATCCTACTCGGATCAGTTTTTCTTTGCTTCCTTTTGCGGAGTCGATGCGGACGAGTATCCATTCATCATCTGCATCCAGGATGGTATTGGATCCATGTTTTGTGTTGCCATACGAGATGATATCGTAATCTTCACAGTCTTCTTTCAGATCCAGGTTGACCTGCTTTCCAATATAGTCCTGAACCGCGCTCAGCAGGGATCTCCGCTCGTCATAAGCAGATGTCCCACTGATTTTGGACAGTTCTTCTTCAAGCACATGGACTCTTTTTTTGAGAGACTCAGACTGGAGATATGCCATGAGTCCGAAAATTCCAAATATGATCCCTAAGTATTCCATCACTGCGCCTCCTTTACGATCTCGATCGAAAGCACAGAGGATAAGGGAATCAGTTTTTCAATACTTCCCTTTTTAGTTTCCGCAGCGACCTTCACCCAATTTCCCTCATAACCAAGGATCCTACAGGGCTTGTCAAACAGGTCGATATCTGCCTCATCTTCAAAAAATGTAAACTTGACCATCTCTCCATTGACATGATCCAGGAGTCTGCCGACCGCATTTTTCTGCTCCACAGTATGTTCTTCCGCCACACCTCTCAAAAGATAATCGCAACTCACGCCGAGGATATCAGCGATCTCTCCGATCTTGTCGATGTCGGGCATGACCGTTCCGTTCTCCCACCGGCTGACCGTCTGCCGCGTCACATGCATTTTTTCAGCAAACTCGATCTGCGTCATCCCCAGGGCCTTCCTTTTCTCAGCGATCCTGCTCGCAAGATGATTCATTTTACGATTGCTCCTCTCTTCATGGATGATCCCATTCTATGCCTGCAGGCAGATTTATACAAGAAAACAGCATGTGCATGATGTGACATTCTATGTTGCATTTCGATGAAACTTTATGATAAGCAGTCCTCAAATATATCCGTGAGGTATCAGTTATTGCTCTCTTCACTCTCTTTTTGTGCCTGGGCTTTATTTCTCATGAGTTCTTCACTCTCATATCGTTTTCTGCCACAACTGCATGTTCCGAAAACGCTGCCATTGACCGTATTGCAGAAGGCGCATCTCCATCCGCCCTCCTTTAAGAGCCTTTGCTCCTCTTTTTTCTTATTCTCCCATTCTCTTTCGGCAATCGCTCGTTCCATGGGTCTCAGGTTTTCAAAATTAGGTTTTTCAACGATCTGTTCTTCTACCGGTGCCTGAGACTGATGCGCAGCAATATTGGAAACATCCATCGTAACCTTGACCACATCACCAGCTTCCACCGATTTCATGGTAGCTCCTTGGCCCATCAAAAAGGACTCCGTTTCACTTCTACTTCTGCCACATGAACAACTTGAGACATAAGCAGGATAGACCCTTTGACAAAAGGCGCATCTCCAACCGCCTTCTTTCAGGATTCTTTGCTCTTCTTTTCTCTTTTCTTCCCTTTCCTTTTCTGCAGCGACTCTTGCCAATGAGCTCTGGTTTCCCGCTACTGCTTTCGGATTGGAAGAAGTCTGACCGGAAGATGTCTTACGTCGTTCGATTGCATCGGTAATTGCCTGCTCGGCCTTATGAGCCCCCTGATCGATAGCATTTTCAATGACACGGAGGATAATGTAACCGATCAACGAGGATGCAAAAAACACGAGAAGTGCAAGCATGAGCGAATCCGTTGCGCTCCCCACCAACAGTCCCAGCAGGAGACCAATAATTGCCGCATTATGGGCATAAGTCCTCCGTGTTCCAGAAGGCGCCGATACAATACTATCCGCTATACGTTTTCCCACCGTTCTGAATAGCAAATACATAACTGCAGTCAAAACGAATAAAACAACAATACCTGTCGTATCACTCATTTTCTCCACCCTTCCATAGTGTTATTTCACATCATATTATATCATATTGTGCGTAAGATGCACGCCCAATCCGTATGATTTATCAAGATCACACCTCCGTCCCAGACAAGCAAGAGCCTGCTACATCCTTCTGAGCGTTTTGCGTTTTGCCCTTGTATTATCTATCACACTCGCTCATGTTTTACTTTAGCCAAATAAAGCAACATTCTCGATACCTAAATACTCTCGCCAATAATTATACTTTCCTTTCAGACAAGCAAGAGCCTGCTGCATCCTTCTGAGCGTTTTGCGCCTCTGGCGCACCAAGCGAAGAAGGATGCAGCAGGCTCACTGCGAAGAAGAATGTAGCAGGCTCTCCTTACTTTTTCTTCTTTTTCTTTTTATCTTTTTTATGTTCTGACTCTGATACTTGTGTTTCGTCGATCAGACTCAGTTGTTCGTCTTCTGTCTCAGGTTTCTCCAGTTTCTGCATGAATTCGATGTAGACTGCATCATACTGCAGGTTGTATGCTTCATTGCTGCCGTTATGCAGATTATGGATATAGGAGTGTTCGTGGTCCGCAAGTTCCGGTCGAACACGAACGATCGTTGCCAGTCCTACGTTGGAACAAACATCAGCGATTCGGCCCATATCGACCAGAAGATTCGTGAAGCTGGCATCCGCGTAGACATTGCAAAGGCCGCGGCTCATGCGTTCGAGATGATGCTTTTTCATCACCGCGATCATTTCTTCGCTCAATTGTACCAACGGTTCGATATGGTCTGCCGCATCCACATTACGCTTTTCAAACGCTTTTTCCGCATATCCAAGGATCCGGTCCAACAGTTCCCGCATCACGCCGATCTCCCGCTGGGCTTCTTCAGAGAAAACTGTATTCTCTTCCGCGAGATTGCGCATATTGTCCGCGATGTTCATGGCGTGATCGCCCAGACGTTCAAACTCCGCAGTCACCTTGTAATACTGATCCAGGATGGAGATATGATATCGTTCTTTCAGATATGGCAAAAGCTGAACCAGATAACGGCTGACATGGTCTGTCATTCTGTCGATCCGCTTCTCTTCATCGAACAGGTCCTGATATGTATCTTCGTCATAGCCGGAAACCATGTCCAGGGCCAGGTTGATATTATTGCGCGAGGCGCGGAACATCGTCAGCAAAAGATCGTAACAACTGCGCAGGGCCAGAGCCGGCGTATTGAAGAAGACCGGACTCAAGGCTTCGATCTTGTCCTTATACTTATGCTCGGTCTCCGGCTGCTCTTTAACGATCTTCCGGCTGGCTTTTTCAAAGATACTCAGCATTGGCAGCAGGACCAGTGCCGCTGCCAGGTTGAAGATCGTATTGGTATTTGCGATGATACCGGAATTGACTGTCTTGTCCCAGAGGCCGTCCAGCAAACCAAAACGGTGAATGATATAAACACCGATCAACACAAAAGCGGATTTACAGAGATTGTAAATGATATTGACGATACCCACCCGTTTGGCATCGGTCTTCGCGCCGATCGAACATACAATGGCTGTGGTGACACAGTCGCCCAGGTAGACACCGACGATGACGGCATAGATCGCGCGCCAGGTCAGAAGTCCTGATGCCGCAAACGCCTGCAGGATACCGATGGTCGCAGAGGAGCTTTGCAGCGCAAATGCTACGCCCGCACCTGTCAGATACCCAATGAATGGATTGTTCCCCAGGCCTGCAAACAGATTCTTGATCAGATCGGAGGAAGCCAGGGAATCTACGGCGCTGGTCATGTTCAGAAGACCAGAGAACAAAATACCGAAACCAATGGCGATATTGGCGATCGTCCGCGAATTCTTCGCCCGGTTCTGGCTGCTCATGATCAAAATGATACCGAGGATCAGAGCGATCGGAGCCAGGGAGGACGGCTGGAAGATGCGGATCCAGGACGCGATCCCGTTGGAAGAATCCAGGTCCAGCAGTCGGATGATCTGGCCGGTGATCGTGGTACCAACGTTCGCACCAATGATGATGCCCAGTGACTGGTGCAGTGAAAGGATCCCTGCACCGACCAGACCTGAAGTAATGACGATCGTCGCGGTCGAAGACTGGATGAGCGCTGTCATTAATGCGCCCAGTATAAAAGCCTTGATCGGATTGTTGGTGACCTTCTCCATCGCGACTTTCAGGGTACCGGAAGCGCCTTCTCTTAAGGAATCGCCCATCAGGCGCATTCCATAAAGGAACATGGCCAGGCCGCCGAACAAGGTCAGCAGATCAAAAAAACTCATATATAGGGTTTTCCTTTCTTACAGGCCTCGTGCCATGTCAGGTGTCAGATCGACAGCCTGCATCTGTGCGCGGACACAAAGCTCGGCTGCTTTGAATACATGGGCCTGCGTCATCGCGGTCTCCGTCCGGTTCAGGCAGTCCAGGATCAGCTGACCGAAGAACGGGAATCCGACTTTGCCGGATACATCAAAGCGATGCTCGCCTTCTCCATTGACCATGAATACATGATCCGTGGAGAACGGTTCTTCCGCTACGTTGACATACTTGCGGATCTCGATGTAGCCCTTCGTGCCTACGATGAACATACGTCCGTCGCCCCAGGTACGCAATCCATCCGGTGTGAACCAATGGACACGGAAATAGTTGGTAGTTCCATTCTTGCCCACGATGCTGCAGTCGCCATAGTCATCCAGTTCAGGATGGTTGGGATGGTCATAGTTCGCGATCCGGGAGAACTGTACGTCTGCATCCTCTTCACCGGTATAGAACAAGAACTGTTCGATCTGGTGGCTTCCGATGTCGCAAAGGATGCCGCCGTACTGTTCGCGGTTCCAGAACCAATCTGGACGGGAGGCCTCCGGGCCGATGCGGTGCGGGCCGAAGCCGGTCACGTGCAGGACACGTCCGATGGCGCCTTGCTGGATCAGTTCACCAGCAAAGACGGCGCCTTCCACATGCAGACGCTCTGAGAAGTAGCACATGTACTTCTGCCCTGTTCTGGCCGCTGTTTCCTTGCAGGCTTCCAGCTGCTCCAGAGAGACCAATGGTGCTTTATCGGTGAAATAGTCTTTTCCATGTTCCATGACCTTGATGCCGAAGGGCGCACGCTCGCAAGTAACATGTGCCGCGGCGAT
>CADBPG010000052.1 GCA_902796435.1 uncultured Eubacteriales bacterium
GACAGTGGTTTTGCACCCTTTACCCTGGATGTGACAGATGGCCTTGTGGCCGGAGAGAACCGTCTGGTCCTACGGGTGGACAATTCCTTCAGCATGCGCGCCTTGCCCATCGAGCGCAGCTTTGACTGGGCAGACGACGGCGGTCTGATCCGTGGTGTTTCCCTGGAAGTTCTGCCACAGAACGGCGTGGGCCGCGTCCGGATCGCCGCTCGCCCCCAGATCGAAGCCTTTGGCAGCAGAGTAGAGAAGGCCGCCGTGGAGATCGAGGTCAAGGCGGAAGGACCGGCATACCGGGTCTCGATCTTTGATGAAGACCGGCTGATCGCGGAAGGACCGGCAGACACGCCTTTCCTGGTCCCGGAGATGACCCTGTGGCATTTCGATTGCCCGAAACTGTACCGGGCCGTCGTCACGGGTCCTGCGGACACTACCGAGGTGACCTTCGGTGCCCGTTCCTTTACGACAGAAGGCCCGCGTTTCGTCCTGAACGGGGAATATGTCCGCCTCTGCGGCGTCGAGTGGATGCCGGGCTCCAACCCTGCCTATGGCAACGCGGAGCCTACAGAGTACTTGGAGCAGATCTGCAAACAGTTGAAAGAGAGCAACTGCGTCTTCACCCGGTTCCACTGGCAGCAGGATGATGCCATCTACGACTGGTGCGACCGCCACGGCATGCTAGTGCAGGAGGAGATCCCCAACTGGGGCGGCGCCTACATGGCCGGCAGTGCCCAGGCAGACTGGATGATCGAGGTCTCCCGCAGGCATGCGGAGGAGATGGTCCAGGGCCATGCCAACCATCCCAGCATCGTTTCCTGGGGTATCGGCAATGAAATGCGGGGCCAGGAGCCGGAGACTGTGGAGATCCTGAAGCAGGTCCGGGATATCTTCCGTGCCCTGGATCCGGACCGGCTGGTCAACTATGTGAGCAATTCCTGGTGGCGCGATCCCGAGGTCGACGCGGTCCGCATCGGCGACAGCATGTGGATCAATGAATACTATGGCACCTGGGTGCAGGGTCGGGATCTTGACGCGGATCTGGACCGGCTGACTGCAGCCGAGGCCGACCTGCCCATCGTCATTTCGGAATTCGGTGTGTGCGAACCGGCATTTCCGGGCGGAGATTCGGCCCGCATCGAGAACCTGGTCCAGAAGATGAAAAAGTATCGGACCATTCCGCAGATCGGCGCTACGATCCACTTCAGCCTGAACGATTACCGGACCCAGATGGGTGAAGAGGGTGAGGGCAAGCTGCGCCGCCGCGTGCACGGTTCTACCGACATCTATGGCAACGAAAAGCCTTCCTACCTGGTGCTTAGGGAAGAATGTGCGCCCATCGTGGTGGAAGAAGCATCGGGACGACTGACGATCACATGCCGCAATGAACTGCCCTGCCACGCGGTCTTGGGGTATACCATCAGCTTTGCGGATGGATCAGTCCAGACGATCCCGGACCTTCAGCCGGGCGACCAGGTCCAGATCGAGTGGCCCGGTGCAGGATACTGCATCCGCCGGCCCAATGGGGATCTGGTACTGGAACGCAAGTAATATCCATAAAAAAGACAATAAAAAACCTCTGCACAAAACAGAGGTTTTACTTTTTGTTTATACAAGTTCCAGATACGCCAGTCTCAGTGCACCTTTGATGCCGGGCTCGTCGCCCAGACCCGGTGCGATGATGTAGTCCTCGATGTGGTCGTTGATCAGGGAAGAGTTCAGGTATCCGTTCAGCATTTCCTTGACCTGGGCCCGGATCATCGGGAACATCTGCTCCTGATGCATGACGCCGCCCCAGACGATGACCTTTTCCGGAGAATAGCAGAAGATATAATTCGTGATCGCCTGGGCGATGTAGTAGCTCTCGATCTCCCAGACCTTGGGGTTGTCGGCCAGCTCATAGCCCTTCTTGCCCCAACGTTCTTCCACGGCGGGACCGGCGGCCATGCCCTCCAGGCAGTTGCCATGGAATGGGCAGTGTCCAGGATAGGTGTCCTCCGGATGGCGGTTCAGGATCATGTGGCCGGCTTCCGGATGGATCAGACCGTGCAGCAGTTTGCCGTTGATCCATACACCCACGCCAACACCGGTGCCGATGGTGATGTAGATGGCGCTTTCGCAGCCCTGTGCGGCGCCCCAGGTGACTTCACCCAGCATGGCGGCGTTGACATCCAGATCAAAACCGACGGGGATGTGCAGAGCCTCGCGGAAAGCACCAGCGAAATCATAATTGCCCCACTTGGGTTTCGGTGTGGTGGTGATGAAACCGTAGGTATCGGAGTCCCTGTGCAGGTCCACCGGACCGAAGCAGCCGATGCCCAGCGCTTCGATGCCCTTGTCCTTGAAGAAGTCGATCATCTTGGGCACGGACACATCGGGCGTGTCTGTAGGGATCGTGGTTTTCTCGAAGATATTGCCGTTTTCATCGCCGATCGCGAGCACCATCTTGGTGCCGCCGGCCTCGATACCGCCTAATAACATGAGTATGCGCCTCCTAATTCTGCTTTTCTACGATCTTATATTCGTTGTCCACCCGGTAGAACGGGCAGCCATGCTCCGGATGCTGCTGCAGCCGGTAGAACTCATCCTCGTCCATGTCGATGACACAGACTTCTTCACCGTACTCTTCGTCGTACTCGTAATTCAGACAAAACATGCATTGATCTGCCATAAGGGTCACGCTCCAAAGATCCTGAGGAGAGAATCCAGCAGGATATTATGATTATAAAACCAGTGCGTCAACAGACTGGACGAGACCGCGGGGTAGATGAAGGCCAGCTTGGTCACGGCACCGGACAGAGTGAGCAGCAGGCAGAAGATCCAGACGTACAGGACTCCATTGGCTGTACCCACGATCACACCCAGCGTATGGTTCAACTGGCGCAGGACCGGCAGGTGATCTACGATCTCCAGCAGGATGGCCGCGATCTTGATCAGCAGGAATACGATCAGGAACGTGATCAGGATGCCCAGCGCGTTGATGACCATGTTGCTCAAGTAGGCATTGATATAATCGTTCAGCGAGTCGACACCGAGGATCCGGTAGACTTCGTAGTTGTTGTTCTCGATCAGTTTCAGTTTCAGGACTTCGGGGATCTTCAAAGAAGAGATGGTCTTGACCGCGTCCCCGCTCAGGTCCGGAATGGACAGGACACCGCGCAGCGTCTTGGAGATGGACGTGTAGAGCGGTGAGGCCTTCAGGATCTTCACCATGTAGGGGTAGAGCAGCTGGGTCAGGAAGATGGCCGCGACCCAGGAGACCAGATGATAGACCGTTTTGAAGAAGCCCTTATAGTAACCGCGCAGGATGCCAAAGGCCAGAAGACCGATGACGATAAGATCCAGCAGTAATGATATCCAGATCGTGGATTCCATGAAAATCAAGCACCTCCTGAGGCGGTGGTGAAGAACTGCATGGCACCGCCGGTGTTGCCGAGGGCCGCTTTCTCACCCATGGGGTAGAGCTGCATGGCGTTTTCGGCATTGTAGGACCAGATCGTATCACCGGCCCTGTCAAGAGCGATATAGTCGAAACCATCCTGATAGACGATCACGTCACCCTGGACCCAGAGCCCGCGGCTGTCTTCCATATTGAGTTCCAGACGCCGCTTTCCATCGACTCCGATGACCAGCATGTCATGTTCAGAAGCGCCGGCGACACCGACCAGGCCATCACCCTGCAGCAGGGCGATGAAGTCAGAACCGACGCCGAGTGCGGTGATCTCGTAGGAAAGCTCCATGTTCCAGTCTTCCGCGGTATTGCCCGAGGAACGGATGCCCACCACCCGGTTGTCACCTACAGCGACCAGCTCGTCGCCCATGTAGTACAGGTCGGAGATCAGGGTGTTGGTGTAGGTATAGTTGCCGGCGATGCGGTCGATAGAATCAGAAGCAGAATCGGTCAGGTTGAA